>NZ_JADBRF010000017.1:0-126019 GCF_014930485.1 Enterobacter cloacae complex sp. P47BA
CCTCTCCCTCAAGGGAGAGGGGGTTGTCCGTGCAGGTATTATTTTGTGGGGATTCCTCAGCCCTGTGGGAGAGGGACGGGGTGAGGGCATCAGGCCGCACGGAGACTTAAATCTCGACCTGCGTCCCCAGCTCAATGACGCGGTTAGGCGGGATCTCAAACTGGTCAGGCGCGCGCAGGGCGTTACGCTGCAGGATCAGATACAGCTTACCGCGCAGACGCAGGTACCAAGGGCGCTTGCCGATGATCAGCGACTCGTGCGACATAAAGAACGACGTCTCCATCATCCGGCAGCTTAACCCTTCCAGACCGCAGCGGTGGAACACCTCTTCCACGTTCGGCGTTTCGCGCCAGCCGTAGCTCGCCACCACGCGCCAGAAGGTCGGGGACAGCTGCTCAATCTGTACGCGGCGCACGTTGTGAACGTACGGCGCATCTTCGGTGCGCAGCGTCAGCAGGATAACGCGCTCGTGCAGCACTTTGTTGTGCTTAAGGTTATGCATCAGCGCAAACGGGATTACATTCAGGGCACGAGACATGTAAACCGCGGTACCCGGCACGCGCACCGGCGGGGATTTCTCAAGCGACGCGATCATCGCCTCCAGAGAATTACCGTGCTCATGCATGCGGCGCAGCAGGCGGAAGCGCTCGCTTTTCCATGTGGTCATGACAATGAACATCAACAGGCCCAGCGTCAGCGGCAGCCAGCCACCGGAGACTATTTTGTCGAGGTTCGCAGAGAACAGCGGCACGTCAATGCACAGGAAGCCCACCAGAATCATCCCCACGAGGAACTTATTCCAGTGCCAGTTGCGGTACGCCACCGTGGTGGAGAGAAGTGACGTCAGCACCATCGTACCGGTCACGGCAATACCGTAGGCCGCCGCCAGATTACTGGAGTGTTCGAAGCTAACAATCACGATCACAACAGCAAAATAGAGCAGCCAGTTAACGAACGGGATGTAGATCTGGCCCGACTCCATCTCTGAGGTATGGATGATGCGCATTGGCGAGAGATATCCCAGACGAACGGCCTGACGGGTCAGAGAGAACACCCCGGAAATCACCGCCTGAGAGGCAATCACGGTCGCCAGCGTTGCGAGGATCAGCATAGGCACCAGCGCCCAGTCAGGTGCCAGCAGGAAGAATGGGTTCTTAATCGCTTCCGGGTTCTTGAGCAACAGCGCGCCCTGACCGAAGTAGTTCAGCACCAGCGACGGGAGCACCACAATAAACCATGCCACGCGGATAGGCAGCTTCCCGAAATGCCCCATGTCAGCATAGAGCGCCTCCACACCGGTGATGGAGAGCACGACCGCACCCAGCGCCACGAAGGAAACCACTTTGTATTCAAGGAAGAAATGCACCGCCCAGTAAGGGTTCAGCGCATGCAGCACGTCCGGGTTCGCAATAATGCTGCGCAAACCGAGCGCCGCCAGGATCAGGAACCAGGCCAGCATAATCGGCGCAAACAGTTTGCCCACCAGCCCGGTACCGTGTTTCTGGATCATGAACAGCAGCGTCAACACGATGATTGCCAGCGGGACAACCCAGGCATCAAGCTGCGGGGCAATAATCTCCAGCCCTTCAATCGCCGAGAGCACCGAGATAGCCGGTGTTATCACCACTTCCCCGTAGAAGAAGCTGCCACCTATCAGGCCGATAATCACCAGCACAGACGTCATTCTGGCCGAGGTATTGCGACCGGCAAGGGACATCAGGGTCAGGATCCCGCCTTCGCCCGCATTATCTGCACGCATAACGAAGGAGAGATATTTAACGGAAACGACCAGGATCAGCAGCCAGAAGATGAGGGACAGGAAGCCAAACACGGCATCGCGCTCAACACCAAAGCCAAACTGGCCGGACAAACATTCACGAAGCGTATAAAGTGGGCTGGTGCCGATATCACCGTAGACAACCCCGATCGCCGCAAGCGTTATTGCGGGTAATGATTGCTTATTATCAGTGCTCATAGACTAGTCTTTTCGTTTAAATAACAAATGTGTTCCTGTCCCTTGGTCCACAAAAAGCGCACAGTATGCACGATTCATTGCAAAATCGTACCCCTAAATGCAACCGCATTAATGTAGCGCAAAGAAAATTGCGCCGCACTTCAGCCTATTACCAGCCCTGACTGAAACGTCTATACTCGCTTCAATTGGCCGCCACAACGGCGAAAGGATGCAAAACTATTATGGCTCACTCACATTTATTAGCAGAAAGAATTTCCCGCCTCAGCAGCGCGCTGGAGAAAGGCCTTTACGAGCGTAGCCACGCCATTCGCCTTTGCCTGCTGGCGGCATTGAGCGGTGAAAGCGTATTTCTGCTGGGACCGCCGGGCATTGCCAAAAGTTTGATTGCACGCCGCCTAAAGTTCGCTTTCCAGAACGCTCGCGCATTTGAATATTTGATGACGCGCTTCTCCACGCCAGAAGAAGTTTTCGGCCCGCTTTCTATTCAGGCCCTGAAAGATGAAGGGCGCTATGAGCGTCTGACGGCGGGCTATCTCCCGGAAGCGGAAATCGTCTTTCTTGATGAGATCTGGAAAGCCGGCCCGGCCATTCTGAATACCCTGCTGACGGCAATCAACGAACGCCGCTTCCGTAACGGCGCGAGCGAAGAGAAGATCCCCATGCGCCTGCTGGTGGCTGCGTCAAACGAACTGCCCGAAGCCGACAGCAGCCTGGAAGCGCTGTATGACCGTATGCTGATCCGCCTGTGGCTGGATAAAGTCCAGGATAAATCAAACTTCCGTTCAATGCTGGTGAGCCAGCAGGACGAAAACGAAAACCCGGTGGCACCTTCACTGCAGGTGACGGACGAGGAGTACCATCAGTGGCAGGACGAGATCGGCAAAATTAAGCTGCCCGACGCCGTCTTTGAGCTGATCTTCATGCTGCGCCAGCAGCTTGATTCCCTGCCTTCCGCCCCGTACGTCTCGGATCGTCGCTGGAAAAAAGCGATCCGTCTGCTCCAGGCCAGCGCGTTGTTCAGCGGTCGCGACGCGGTCGCCCCTATCGATCTGATCCTGCTAAAAGACTGCCTCTGGCACGACGCAGAAGGCATGAACCTGATGCAGCAGCAGCTGGACGTTTTGATGACCGGGCACGCCTGGGGGCAGCAGGCGATGCTCAACCAGCTGGGGGCGATTGCCCAACGGCGCATTCAGCTCCAGCAGCAGCAAAGCGATAAAACCGCGCTAAAAGTGAACCGACTGGGCGGCATGTTCGCCCGCAAACCGCATTACGAGCTACCCGCAGATCTGACCGGCACGACGCTGACACTGCTGCTCCAGCAGCCCCTCAAGCTGCATGATATGCAGGTGGTGCACATTACGATTGAGCGCGAGCCGCTGGCGCAGTGGCTGGATAAGGGCGGGGAGATCCGCGGAAAGCTCAACGGCATCGGTTTCGCGCAGCCGCTGAATATGGAAGTGGACAGCAGTCAGCACCTGGTGATCCGCGACGTGAGCCTTCAGGGATCGCGTCTTGCGCTTCCCGGCACCGCCTCGGACAGCGTGCCGGAAGAGATAAAACAGCAGCTGGAAGCGCTGGATACCGAATGGCATCAGCAGCACACCCGCTTCAGCGAGCAGCAAAAATGCCTCTTTATTCATAGCGACTGGCTAGGTCGCATTGAAGCCAGCCTGCAGGACGTCAGCGCGCAGATCAAACAGGCGCGTCAATGCTAACGCTGGACACGCTCAATATGATGCTGGCCGTCAGCGAGGAAGGGTTGATCGAGGAGGTGGTGATTACCCTTCTGGCATCCCCGCAGCTGGCGGCCTTCTTTGAAAAATTCCCGAAACTCAAAAAAGCGATGACGGACGATCTCCCGCGCTGGCGCGACAATCTGCGGCAGCGGTTTAAGGAGACAGAAGTCCCGCCCGAACTGACGGAGGAAGTCGCGGCCTATCAGCAGTGTCAGCGGCTATCGACGCCACAGTTTATCGTCCAGATCCCGCAAACCCTTACCCTGCTCGATAAAGTCCACTCTCCGTTTGCCAGCCAGGCCAGAACGCTGGTCACAGAAAACGCCACCTTTACCCCGGCGCTGCACACGCTCTTTTTACAGCGCTGGCGCCTGAGCCTGGTCGTCCAGGCTACCACGCTGAACCAACAGCTTCTGGATGAAGAGCGGGAACAGCTGCTCAGCGAAGTCCAGGAACGCATGACGCTGAGTGGTCAGCTCGAAGAGGTGCTGGTAGAAAATGAAAACGCCGCTGGTCGCCTCTGGGATATGAGCGCCGGGCAGCTGCGGCGCGGGGATTATCAGCTGATCGTGAAGTACGGCGACTTTCTTACCCAGCAGCCGGAGCTGATGAAGCTCGCGGAACAGCTCGGCCGCTCGCGAGAGGCCAAATCGGTCCCAAAGAAAGATGCCCCGATGGAAACCTTCCGCACCCTTGTACGCGAACCGGCTACCGTGCCGGAGCAGGTCGACGGACTCCAGCAAAGCGATGACATCCTGCGCCTGCTGCCGACCGAGCTAAGCACGCTGGGAATGACCGAACTGGAGTATGAGTTTTACCGTCGGCTGGTGGAAAAACAGCTTCTCACCTATCGGCTGCACGGCGAAGCCTGGCGAGAGAAGCTCAGCCAGCGCCCGGTCGTGCATCAGGACTTTGATGAGCAGCCGCGCGGGCCGTTTATTGTCTGCGTGGATACGTCTGGCTCAATGGGCGGCTTTAACGAGCAGTGTGCGAAGGCGTTCTGTCTGGCGCTGATGCGCGTGGCGCTCGCTGACCGCCGTCGCTGCTTTATCATGCTCTTCTCCAGCGAAGTCGTGGGCTACGAGCTGACGAACCAGCAGGGCATTGAGCAGGCCATCCGCTTTTTAAGCCAGCGTTTTCGCGGCGGCACCGATCTGGCCAGCTGTTTTCGCAGCATTGTAGAACGGATGCAGGGCGGCGACTGGTACGACGCTGACGCGGTGGTGATTTCCGATTTCATTGCCCAGCGGCTGCCGGAAGATGTGGTAAATAAAGTGAAGGAGCTGAAGCGCGTGCACCAGCACCGTTTTCATGCCGTGGCGATGTCCGCACATGGAAAACCCGGCATCATGCGCATCTTCGATCATATCTGGCGCTTTGATACCGGGTTGCGTAGCCGCCTGCTCAGACGCTGGCGGCGTTAATTAAAGAAGAGAACCGACGCTTTCACGTACCTGCTGCGGCCAGACCCCACACTGCACCTGACCAATGTGAGACAGTTGCAGCAGCAGCATGGTCAGACGGGACTGCCCGATACCGCCGCCGATGGTCTGCGGCATTTCACCGCGCAGCAGCGCCTGATGCCACTCTAATTTAAGGCGATCTTCATCACCGGTCACCGCCAGCTGGCGCTTCAGCGCCTCTGCATCCACGCGGATCCCCATCGAAGAGAGCTCAAACGCATCTTCCAGAACCGGGTTCCAGACCAGAATATCGCCGTTCAGACCGGCATATTCGCTTTCGCCCGCGGTGCTCCAGTCATCATAATCCGGCGCACGAACGTCGTGACGTTTGCCATCAGACAGTTTGCCGCCGATGCCAATCAGAAATACCGCGCCCAGCTCTTTGGCGATCGCCCGCTCGCGGCCTTTGGCATCCAGATCCGGGAAGCGGCTCAGCAGTTCCTGGCTGTGGACAAAGTGCATCGTATCCGGCAGGAACGGTACCAGACCAAACTCTTTGCTCACGGCAGCTTCGGTCGCTTTGATCCCCGCGTAGATCGCCTCAACGGTGGATTTCAGCGTACCGACATGACGCTCGCCGTCACCCATTACGCGCTCCCAGTCCCACTGGTCAACGTAGACAGAGTGAATCGGGGAGAGGCGGTCTTCATCGGGGCGAAGGGCTTTCATGTGCGTGTAGAGCCCTTCGCCCGCGCTGAAGTCGTGTTGTCCCAGGGTTTGACGCTTCCATTTCGCCAGGGAATGCACCACTTCGAACTGGACGTCTGGCAGTGTTTTCACTTTTACCTGTACCGCTTTTTCGCAACCAGACAGGTTATCCTGCGTCCCGTCACCCACGCGGCTAAGAATCGGCGCCTGAACTTCAATAAGACCAAGCTTCTCTTCAAGCTGGCGGGAAAAATGGGATTTTACGAAACTGATCTGGCGTTGTTTTGCGATGTAAGCGGTTTTCATTATTTATACTCCTGCGTCCTGTTGATAATGATTAAGCAACAGAACCGACACTTAATTCAATAACCCATCAACAAAAAGCCACCTTCACTTTTGATTCGTTAAAATAAGACGCTAGAATAGCCGTATTCATTAATCTTCATAAGAAAAAGCTATGGAAAATTATCAGATCGACAATCTGGACCGCGGCATCCTTGAGGCCTTAATGGCCAATGCCCGTACAGCCTACGCCGAACTGGCGAAACAGTTTGGCGTCAGCCCGGGAACCATTCACGTTCGCGTAGAGAAGATGAAGCAGGCAGGGATCATTACCGGTGCGCGCATCGACGTCAGCCCGAAGCAGCTGGGTTACGACGTCTGCTGCTTCATCGGCATTATTCTTAAAAGCGCAAAAGATTACCCCTCCGCGCTGGCAAAGCTGAACGCGCTCGATGAAGTCACCGAGGCGTACTACACCACCGGGCACTACAGCATCTTTATTAAGGTGATGTGCCGCTCCATCGATGCCCTCCAGCAGGTACTTATCAACAAGATCCAAACAATCGATGAAATTCAGTCCACCGAGACACTGATCTCCCTGCAAAACCCGATCATGCGTACCATCCGCCCGTGATCGGGCAAATTCATTCCCACATTTTCCACAGGTAGATCCCAGCTCGTTCACAGCGTACAATGATCCCCTCTTTATCTGAGCGAGCGATCAATGGCGGACATTACCCTTATCAGCGGCAGCACTCTTGGCGGTGCGGAATACGTAGCGGAACATCTGGCTGAGAAGCTGGAAGATGCAGGCTTTTCTACACAAACGCTGCACGGGCCGCTGCTTGAAGATCTCCCGGCTGACGGGGTCTGGCTGCTGATCACCTCCACGCACGGCGCGGGCGATCTGCCGGATAACCTGCAACCTTTATATGACGAACTGCTGGAACAGCAGCCCGACCTGTCAAACGTCCGTTTTGGCGCAGTGGGGATCGGCAGTCGTGAATATGACACCTTTTGCGGGGCAATAGAGAAGGTCGAAGCCGCTGTTACCGCTTGCGGAGCAAAACAGCTGGGTGAAACGCTCAAGATCAACATCCTCGATCATGACATTCCGGAAGATCCAGCCGAGATCTGGCTCGCGGAATGGAAAAATTTACTCAAAAACGATTAAAGATCGCGCGAACAGATGTGGATAACTCTGGTTAAAAGCTCGTATTAACCCGTAGTTATCCAAAGAACAACCCTAGCGTCGTTTTTGGCCTGTGTATAAAGTCGCGATCTGATCCCAGCTTATACGGTCCTGGATCACCGATCATTCACAGCAAACGATCCTTCCTAACTGCATGATCTTATTTGCAGGATCGGACTTATCCACACGTGTCCGCTATCCTAATAAGAGATCACAATAGAACAGATCTCTAAATAAAAAGATCTTCTTTTTAATAGCCCAGGATCCCAATGCTTTCTCGAAAGACTAAAGTTGAGTAGAATCCACGGCCCGGGCTTCAATCCATTTTCATACCGCTTTACGCGAGGCAGACCACCATGTTTTATCAGGATCCTTTTGACGTCATCATCATTGGCGGGGGTCATGCAGGCACTGAGGCCGCAATGGCCGCAGCGCGAATGGGTCAGCAGACCCTGCTTTTGACACACAATATCGACACGCTGGGACAAATGTCCTGTAATCCGGCGATTGGCGGCATTGGGAAAGGACACCTGGTAAAAGAAGTGGATGCACTTGGCGGCCTGATGGCGAAAGCGATCGATCATGCGGGCATTCAGTTTAGGATACTAAACGCGAGTAAAGGCCCTGCTGTTCGCGCCACTCGTGCGCAGGCAGACCGCGTGCTTTACCGCCAGGCCGTGCGCACCGCGCTGGAGAACCAGCCGAACCTGATGATCTTCCAGCAGGCGGTAGAAGATCTTATCGTTGAGAACGATCGCGTCGTGGGCGCCGTGACCCAGATGGGCCTCAAGTTCCGCGCCAAAGCCGTGGTGCTGACGGTTGGGACATTCCTGGACGGCAAAATCCATATTGGTCTGGACAACTACAGCGGTGGCCGTGCTGGCGATCCGCCGTCCATTCCGCTGTCTCGTCGTCTGCGTGAACTGCCGCTGCGCGTCAGCCGTCTGAAAACCGGCACGCCGCCGCGTATCGATGCGCGCACCATTGATTTCAGCGTACTGGCCCAACAGCACGGCGATAACCCGATGCCGGTCTTCTCGTTCATGGGCAACGCGGCGCAACACCCGCAGCAGGTGCCGTGCTACATCACGCATACCAACGAAAAAACCCATGACGTGATCCGCAATAACCTCGATCGCAGCCCAATGTACGCTGGCGTGATCGAAGGGATCGGCCCACGTTACTGCCCGTCGATCGAAGACAAAGTGATGCGCTTTGCCGATCGTAACCAGCACCAGATCTTCCTGGAGCCGGAAGGGCTGACCTCGAACGAAATTTACCCGAACGGCATCTCCACCAGCCTGCCGTTCGACGTGCAAATGCAAATTGTTCGCTCAATGCAGGGGATGGAGAATGCGAAAATCGTTCGCCCTGGCTACGCAATTGAGTACGATTTCTTCGACCCACGTGACCTGAAGCCGACGCTGGAGAGCAAATTCATCCACGGCCTGTTCTTCGCGGGGCAGATTAACGGCACCACCGGCTACGAAGAAGCCGCAGCGCAGGGTTTGCTTGCCGGTCTGAACGCTGCCCGCTTCTCTGCGGAGAAAGAGGGCTGGGCGCCGGCGCGTTCTCAGGCCTATCTGGGCGTTTTGGTCGACGATCTCTGCACGCTGGGCACCAAAGAACCGTACCGTATGTTTACCTCTCGCGCGGAATATCGTCTGATGCTGCGCGAGGACAACGCCGACCTGCGTCTGACCGAGATAGGCCGCGAGCTGGGTCTGGTGGATGACGAACGCTGGGCGCGCTTCAACGAGAAGCTGGAACGTATTGAACAGGAACGTCAGCGCCTGAAAACTACGTGGGTAAACCCACAGGCGGAAACCGCTGCCGAAGTGAACGCTCACTTAACAGCGCCGCTGTCGCGTGAAGCCAGCGGCGAAGATCTGCTGCGTCGTCCTGAAGTCACCTACGAGAATCTGGTCAAACTGACCGCGTTCGCACCGGGCCTTGAAGACGCTGAAGCTGCCGAGCAGGTCGAAATTCAGGTGAAGTACGAAGGCTACATCGCGCGTCAGCAGGATGAGATCGAAAAACAGCAGCGCAACGAAAACACGCTGCTGCCGGAAATGCTGGACTACCGTCAGGTGACGGGCCTTTCCAACGAAGTGATCGCTAAGCTGAACGATCACAAACCGGTATCGATTGGCCAGGCCTCCCGTATCTCGGGCGTTACGCCGGCGGCGATTTCGATCCTGCTGGTGTGGCTGAAAAAGCAGGGCATGCTGCGCCGTAGCGCGTAATTGACATTGCTTTTGGCGGGTGGCGCTTCGCTGGCCCGCCCTACTTATTCGTAGGCCCGGTAAGCGGCAGCGCCACCGGGCAAAAAAACTCTCAACAGGTATTCACCGTGCTCAACAAACTCTCTCGTCTGCTGGATCAGGCAGGTATTTCGCTCACCGATCACCAGAAAAACCAGCTGGTGGCGTATGTCGATATGCTGAACAAATGGAATAAAGCGTACAACCTGACGTCTGTGCGCGATCCCAACGAGATGCTGGTTCGCCATATTCTCGATAGTATCGTGGTGGCGCCGTACCTGAAAGGTGGACGTTTTATCGACGTGGGGACGGGGCCGGGTTTGCCGGGCGTTCCGCTGTCGATTGTCCGACCCGAGAGCCATTTCACGCTGCTGGACAGCCTGGGCAAGCGCGTGCGCTTTTTACGCCAGGTTCAGCATGAACTGAAGCTCGATAACATCACGCCCGTACAGAGCAGGGTAGAAGAGTTTCCGGCAGAGCCGCCGTTTGACGGCGTTATCAGCCGTGCGTTTGCTTCGCTCAATGACATGGTGAGCTGGTGTAAGCATCTGCCGGCAGAAGATGGCCGTTTTTATGCGCTGAAAGGACAGCTGCCCGGTGATGAAATTGAACAGCTTCCGGACGGTTTTAGCGTTGAAACCATCGAGAAATTAAACGTTCCGCAGCTCGACGGTGAACGTCATCTGGTGATAATTAAGCCAAACAATTTTTAAAAAAATAATAAAAAATGTGGAATTTGTGCTGTTCTGAGTATGTTAAAAAACAGCACAACTAACCGGGATTAACCAGAGAGCGTTTAACCGCTTTTTTACCAGGGATTTTCTTGCGGTTAACCTCAAGTCGATTATTCATCGCGAAGATAGTCAACTATGAAAATATCAGCCTGCTAAAAGTGGAAGGCTGTAACCAGAACGCAATGTTAATTATTTATTAAGAATGTCAATAAAAGGTTTTTATTGTGTACGGGGCTGTTTTGAAAATAGTTGCGATATTTTGTGTTTAATTTCAGAAGGATAATCCTGGGCGATTTACGGCTTTGATAAATACAACCTTATCGCAAATGTGTGTTTTGTGATCTCGTGCACGCTTTGTAGTCAACGTTTTCGCGCTGTTTGCAGTTTTGCTCGAAGGTCGGTGCTTTCTACGAAAGTTAAAAAATAGCGCTGGGGAAAAATATTTAAACATTTATTCACCTTTTCGCTACTTAATGTTTGAAATCACGGGTACGCACCGTATAATTTGTCCGCTTTTTGATGCTTGACTCTGAGCCTTAAAGGACGTTTTATACGACACGCGGCATACCTCGAAGGGAGCAGGAGTAAAAACGTGATGTCTGTGTCGCTCTTGAGTAGAAACGTTGCTCGTAAGCTTCTGTTCATTCAGTTTCTGGCTGTGATAGCAAGTGGACTGCTGTTTAGCCTCAAAGACCCCTTCTGGGGCATCTCCGCCGTGTGCGGGGGTTTGGCGGTCGTGCTGCCAAACGTGTTGTTTATGATTTTTGCCTGGCGTCATCAGGCGCATACACCCGCCAAAGGCCGCGTGGCCTGGTCCTTCGCCCTCGGCGAAGTGTGTAAGGTGTTGCTGACCTTTGCTCTACTGGTGATGGCGCTGGCGGTTTTGAAAGTGGTATTCATGCCGCTGATAGCAACGTGGGTTTTGGTGCTGGTGGTACAAGTTCTGGCTCCAGCTGTAATCAATAACAAAGGGTAAAAGGCATCATGGCTTCAGAAAATATGACGCCGCAGGATTACATAGGTCACCATCTGAATAACCTTCAGCTGGACCTGCGTACATTCTCGCTGGTGGATCCACATAACCCCCCGGCCACCTTCTGGACGATCAACATCGACTCCATGTTCTTCTCGGTGGTTTTGGGTCTTCTGTTCCTGGCCATGTTCCGCAGCGTTGCTAAAAAAGCGACCAGCGGTGTTCCAGGGAAATTCCAGACGTTCGTTGAGATGATCATCGGCTTCGTCCATGGCAGCGTGAAAGACATGTACCATGGTAAGAGCAAGCTGATTGCTCCGCTGGCCCTGACCGTGTTCGTTTGGGTCTTCCTGATGAACCTGATGGACCTGCTGCCAATTGACCTGCTGCCGTTCATCGGCGAGCACATCTTCGGCCTGCCTGCGCTGCGTGTTGTACCGTCTGCGGACGTGAACATCACCCTGTCTATGGCGCTGGGCGTGTTTATCCTGATTCTTTTCTACAGCATCAAAATGAAAGGCGTAAGCGGCTTTGTGAAAGAGCTTACCTTGCAGCCGTTCAACCACTGGGCGTTTATTCCGGTCAACCTGATCCTGGAAGGCGTTAGCCTGCTGTCCAAACCTGTTTCACTGGGTCTGCGACTGTTCGGCAACATGTATGCGGGTGAGCTGATTTTCATTCTGATCGCGGGTCTTCTGCCGTGGTGGTCACAGTGGGTTCTGAATGTGCCATGGGCCATTTTCCACATCCTGATCATTACGCTGCAAGCCTTTATCTTCATGGTTCTGACGATCGTCTATCTGTCGATGGCGTCTGAAGAGCACTGATTTTTTACCAACACTACTACGTTTTAATTGAAACAAACTGGAGACTGTCATGGAAAACCTGAATATGGATCTGCTGTACATGGCTGCCGCTGTGATGATGGGTCTGGCGGCTATCGGTGCTGCGATCGGTATCGGCATCCTCGGAGGTAAATTCCTGGAAGGCGCAGCGCGTCAACCTGATCTGATTCCTCTGCTGCGTACTCAGTTCTTTATCGTTATGGGTCTGGTGGATGCTATCCCAATGATCGCTGTAGGTCTGGGTCTGTACGTGATGTTTGCTGTCGCGTAGTAGTTGTTTTAAAACCCCAAGCCACAGAAATTTAAGAGGTATTGTGCTGTGAACATGAACGCAACAATCCTCGGCCAGGCCATCGCGTTTATTCTCTTTGTCTGGTTCTGCATGAAGTATGTATGGCCGCCTTTAATGGCTGCCATCGAAAAACGTCAGAAAGAAATTGCTGACGGTCTGGCTTCCGCAGAACGCGCTAAGAAAGATTTGGACCTTGCACAGGCCAACGCGACAGACCAGCTGAAAAAAGCGAAAGCTGAAGCTCAGGTAATCATTGAACAGGCTAACAAGCGCCGTTCTCAGATCCTGGACGAAGCCAAAGCTGAAGCAGAACAGGAACGTACTAAGATCGTGACACAGGCTCAGGCTGAAATTGAAGCTGAGCGTAAACGTGCTCGTGAAGAACTGCGTAAGCAGGTTGCGATTCTGGCTGTTGCTGGCGCCGAGAAGATCATCGAACGTTCCGTGGATGAAGCTGCTAACAGCGACATCGTGGACAAACTTGTCGCTGAACTGTAAGGAGGGAGGGGCTGATGTCTGAATTTGTTACGGTAGCTCGCCCCTACGCCAAAGCAGCTTTTGACTTTGCTGTCGAACACCAAAATGTCGATCGCTGGCAGAATATGCTGGCGTTTGCCGCTGAGGTGACGAAAAACGAACAAATGGCCGAGTTGCTTTCCGGTGCGTTAGCGCCTGAAACCCTCGCCGCGTCGTTTATCGCCGTGTGCGGAGAGCAACTGGATGCCAACGGCCAGAACCTGATTAAGGTCATGGCAGAAAATGGTCGTCTCCGTGTGCTCCCGGATGTTCTCGAGCAGTTTGAGCACTTACGTGCCCTTAGTGAAGCAACTGCAGAAGTCGAAGTGACTTCCGCGACTGAACTGAGTGACGAACAGCTTGCGAAAATCACCGCCGCGATGGAAAAACGTCTGTCACGCAAAGTTAAGCTGAATTGCAAAATCGATAAGTCTGTAATGGCAGGCGTAATCATCCGCTCGGGTGATATGGTCATTGATGGCAGCGTACGCGGCCGTCTTGAGCGCCTTGCAGACGTCTTGCAGTCTTAAGGGGACTGGAGCATGCAACTGAATTCCACCGAAATCAGCGAACTGATCAAGCAGCGCATTGCTCAGTTCAATGTTGTGAGTGAAGCTCACAACGAAGGTACTATTGTTTCTGTAAGTGACGGTGTTATCCGCATCCACGGCCTGGCCGATTGTATGCAGGGTGAGATGATTTCCCTGCCGGGTAACCGTTACGCTATCGCACTGAACCTGGAGCGCGACTCCGTAGGTGCAGTTGTGATGGGTCCATACGCTGACCTCGCCGAAGGCATGAAGGTTAAGTGTACTGGCCGTATTCTGGAAGTGCCGGTTGGCCGTGGCCTGCTGGGTCGCGTTGTTAACACCCTGGGTGCGCCAATCGACGGTAAAGGTCCGGTTGAGCACGATGGCTTCTCCCCAATCGAAGTTATCGCACCAGGCGTTATCGACCGTCAGTCCGTTGATCAGCCAGTGCAGACTGGTTATAAGTCCGTTGACGCCATGATCCCAATCGGTCGTGGTCAGCGTGAACTGATCATCGGTGACCGTCAGACCGGTAAAACCGCGATGGCAATCGACGCCATCATCAACCAGCGTGACTCCGGCATCAAATGTGTGTACGTGGCTATCGGCCAGAAAGCGTCCACCATTTCTAACGTGGTTCGTAAACTGGAAGAGCACGGCGCACTGTCTAACACCATCGTTGTGGTAGCAACCGCGTCTGAATCTGCTGCACTGCAATACCTGGCGCCATACGCCGGTTGCGCAATGGGCGAATACTTCCGTGACCGCGGTGAAGATGCGCTGATCGTATACGATGACCTGTCTAAACAGGCTGTTGCTTATCGTCAGGTTTCCCTGCTGCTCCGTCGTCCACCAGGACGTGAAGCATTCCCGGGCGACGTATTCTACCTCCACTCTCGTCTGCTGGAGCGTGCTTCCCGCGTTAACGCGGAATACGTCGAGAACTTCACCAAAGGTGAAGTGAAGGGCAAAACAGGTTCTCTGACCGCGCTGCCGATCATTGAAACCCAGGCGGGTGACGTTTCTGCGTTCGTTCCGACCAACGTAATCTCCATTACCGATGGTCAGATCTTCCTGGAAACCAACCTGTTCAACTCCGGTATTCGTCCGGCGGTTAACCCGGGTATCTCTGTATCCCGTGTGGGTGGTGCTGCTCAGACCAAGATCATCAAGAAACTGTCCGGTGGTATCCGTACCGCGCTGGCACAGTATCGTGAACTGGCTGCGTTCTCTCAGTTCGCATCCGATCTGGACGAAGCAACCCGTAAACAGCTGAGCCACGGTCAGAAAGTGACCGAGCTGCTGAAGCAGAAACAGTACGCTCCAATGTCTGTTGCTCAGCAGGGCCTGGTACTGTTCGCGGCTGAACGCGGTTACCTCGAAGATGTGGAACTGGCGAAAATCGGTAGCTTTGAAGCCGCTCTGCTGGCTTACGTCGACCGTGATCACGCTCCGCTGATGCAAGAGATCAACCAGACCGGTGGCTATAACGACGAAATCGAAGGCAAGCTGAAAGCTATCCTCGATTCCTTCAAAGCAACCCAATCCTGGTAATCGTCCGGCGGCTTGTCTCAGGGCAAGCCGCCTGGCATTGAGGAGAAGCTCATGGCCGGCGCAAAAGAGATACGTAGTAAGATCGCAAGCGTCCAGAACACGCAAAAGATCACTAAAGCGATGGAGATGGTCGCCGCTTCCAAAATGCGTAAATCGCAGGATCGCATGGCGGCCAGCCGTCCTTATGCAGAGACCATGCGCAAAGTGATTGGTCACCTTGCAAACGGTAATCTGGAATATAAGCACCCTTACCTGGAAGAACGCGACGTTAAGCGCGTGGGCTACCTGGTGGTGTCGACTGACCGTGGTCTGTGTGGCGGCTTGAACATTAACCTGTTCAAAAAACTGCTGGCGGATATGAAAGGCTGGTCTGATAAAGGCGTTCAGTGCGATCTGGCACTGATTGGCTCTAAAGGCGTCTCTTTCTTTAACTCCGTTGGTGGCAACATTGTCGCTCAGGTGACCGGTATGGGTGATAACCCGTCCCTGTCCGAACTGATCGGCCCGGTTAAAGTGATGTTGCAGGCCTACGATGAAGGCCGTCTGGACAGACTGTACGTTGTCAGCAACAAATTCATTAACACCATGTCTCAGGTTCCAACGCTCACTCAGATGCTGCCGTTACCGGCATCAGAAGATGACGAGCTGAAGCAGAAAGCCTGGGATTACCTGTATGAACCCGATCCGAAACCGCTGCTGGATACCCTGCTGCGTCGTTACGTTGAATCTCAGGTTTATCAGGGCGTTGTAGAAAACCTGGCCAGCGAGCAGGCCGCACGAATGGTGGCGATGAAAGCCGCGACCGATAATGGCGGCAGCCTGATTAAAGAGCTGCAGTTGGTTTACAACAAAGCTCGTCAGGCCAGCATTACTCAGGAACTCACCGAGATCGTCTCGGGGGCCGCCGCGGTTTAACCAGGTTTACGAATTACGTAGAGGATTCAAGATGGCTACTGGAAAGATTGTCCAGGTAATCGGCGCCGTGGTGGACGTCGAGTTCCCTCAGGACGCCGTACCACGCGTGTACGACGCGCTTGAGGTACAGAATGGTAACGAGAGCCTGGTGCTGGAAGTTCAGCAGCAGCTCGGCGGCGGTATCGTGCGTACCATCGCCATGGGTTCTTCCGACGGTCTGCGTCGTGGTCTGGAAGTTAAAGACCTTGAGCACCCGATCGAAGTCCCGGTAGGTAAAGCAACACTGGGTCGTATCATGAACGTATTGGGTCAGCCAATCGACATGAAAGGCGACATCGGTGAAGAAGAGCGTTGGGCTATCCACCGCGCGGCACCTTCCTACGAAGAGCTGTCCAGCTCTCAGGAACTGCTGGAAACCGGCATCAAAGTTATCGACCTGATGTGTCCGTTTGCGAAGGGCGGTAAAGTTGGTCTGTTCGGTGGTGCGGGTGTAGGTAAAACCGTAAACATGATGGAGCTGATCCGTAACATCGCGATCGAGCACTCCGGTTACTCCGTGTTTGCGGGCGTAGGTGAACGTACTCGTGAGGGTAACGACTTCTACCACGAAATGACCGACTCCAACGTTCTGGACAAAGTATCCCTGGTTTACGGCCAGATGAACGAGCCACCAGGAAACCGTCTGCGCGTTGCGCTGACTGGTCTGACGATGGCTGAGAAATTCCGTGACGAAGGCCGTGACGTTCTGCTGTTCGTTGATAACATCTATCGTTACACCCTGGCCGGTACCGAAGTATCTGCACTGCTGGGTCGTATGCCTTCAGCGGTAGGTTATCAGCCTACGCTTGCGGAAGAGATGGGTGTTCTTCAGGAACGTATCACCTCTACCAAAACCGGTTCTATCACCTCCGTTCAGGCGGTATACGTACCTGCGGATGACTTGACTGACCCATCTCCAGCAACCACCTTTGCGCACTTAGATGCAACCGTGGTACTGAGCCGTCAGATCGCGTCTCTGGGTATCTACCCGGCCGTTGACCCGCTGGACTCCACCAGCCGTCAGCTGGATCCACTGGTTGTGGGTCAGGAACACTACGACACCGCGCGTGGCGTACAGTCCCTGCTGCAGCGTTACCAGGAACTGAAAGACATCATCGCCATCCTGGGTATGGATGAACTGTCTGAAGAAGACAAACTGGTGGTAGCACGTGCGCGTAAGATCCAGCGCTTCCTGTCCCAGCCGTTCTTCGTTGCGGAAGTATTCACCGGTTCTCCGGGTAAATACGTTTCCCTGAAAGACACCATCCGTGGCTTTAAAGGCATCATGGAAGGCGAATACGATCACCTGCCAGAGCAGGCGTTCTACATGGTTGGTTCCATCGAAGAAGCCGTGGAAAAAGCCAAAAAACTTTAACGCCTTAATCGGAGGGTGATATGGCAATGACTTACCACCTGGACGTCGTCAGCGCAGAGCAACAAATGTTCTCTGGTCTGGTCGAGAAAATCCAGGTAACGGGCAGTGAAGGTGAACTGGGTATTTTCCCGGGTCACGCACCGCTGCTCACCGCCATTAAGCCTGGTATGATCCGCATCGTTAAACAGTTCGGTCACGAAGAGTTTATCTATCTGTCCGGCGGCATTCTTGAAGTGCAGCCTGGCAGTGTGACCGTTCTGGCCGATACCGCTATTCGTGGCCAGGATCTCGACGAAGCGCGAGCCCTGGAATCGAAGCGTAAGGCTGAAGAGCACATTAGCAGCTCTCATGGTGACGTGGATTACGCTCAGGCGTCTGCGGAGCTGGCCAAAGCGATCGCGAAACTGCGCGTTATCGAGTTGACCAAAAAAGCGATGTAACACCGGCTTGAAAAGCACAAAAGCCAGTCTGGATACCAGACTGGCTTTTTTTTTCATCCTTAATTCATGATGAAAAAGATGTAGAATTTTAGGCATCAAACGTTTTTACTTCTCACTCAAACTACCGTCAGGATGCGTATGTCAAACAGTGCGATGAGCGTGGTGATCCTTGCCGCTGGCAAAGGTACCCGCATGTATTCCGATCTGCCTAAAGTGCTCCACACGCTGGCAGGAAAGCCAATGGTGCAGCATGTCATTGATGCAGCGAATGAACTGGGTGCCCGTCAGGTTCACCTGGTCTACGGCCACGGCGGCGATTTACTGAAAAAGACGCTGTGTGACGACAAGCTCAACTGGGTGCTTCAGGCTGAACAGCTGGGAACTGGCCATGCGATGCAGCAGGCGGCTCCGTTCTTTGCCGATGACGAAGACATTCTGATGCTGTACGGCGATGTTCCGCTGATCTCCGTTGAAACCCTGACCCGCCTGCGTGAAGCCAAACCCCAGGGCGGTATTGGCCTTCTCACCGTCGTACTGGATGACCCGAGCGGCTATGGCCGCATCACCCGCGAAAACGGCAAGGTGACCGGCATCGTAGAACACAAAGATGCCAGCGAAGAACAGCGCCAGATCCCGGAAATTAACACCGGTATCCTGATTGCCAACGGCGCGGACATGAAGCGCTGGCTGTCTCAGCTCAACAACAACAATGCGCAGGGTGAATACTACATCACCGATATCATTGCGATGGCGTATCACGAAGGGCGTGAAATTGCTGCCGTTCATCCGGCGCGTATCAGCGAAACGGACGGCGTGAACAACCGCCTGCAGCTTTCCCGTCTTGAGCGTATTTATCAGTCCGAGCAGGCCGAAAAACTGCTGCTGGCAGGCGTAATGCTGCGCGATCCGGCGCGTTTCGATCTGCGCGGTACCTTGTCACACGGGCGCGACGTTGAGATTGATACTAACGTTATCATTGAAGGCAACGTCACGCTGGGCAACCGCGTCAAAATTGGTGCTGGCTGCGTGATTAAAAACAGCGTTATCGGTGACGACTGCGAAATTAGCCCGTACAGCGTGGTGGAAGATGCTCGTCTGGACGCGGCCTGTACCATCGGCCCGTTTGCACGCCTGCGTCCGGGTGCCGAACTGCTGGAAGGCGCTCACGTGGGTAACTTCGTGGAAATGAAAAAAGCGCGTCTGGGTAAAGGCTCGAAAGCCGGTCATCTGACCTATCTGGGCGACGCGGAAATTGGTAATAACGTGAATATTGGTGCAGGAACCATTACCTGTAACTACGACGGCGCGAATAAGTTTAAAACCATCATCGGTGATGATGTGTTCGTTGGCTCCGATACGCAGCTGGTGGCACCTGTTACCGTGGGCAATGGCGTGACCATTGCTGCCGGAACAACCGTTACACGCGATGTGGCTGAGAACGAGCTGGTGTTAAGCCGCGTACCGCAGGTCAGCAAGCAGGGGTGGAAACGCCCGGTGAAGAAAAATTAACGGATTTACCCCTCACCCTAACCCTCTCCCCACAGGGGAGAGGGGATTATTGGGGGCGGTGTTTTTCTCCCTCGCCCCTTTGGGGAGAGGGCCGGGGTGAGGGGATAATATAATCCTCCCCCCACAAGCAGTACCCATAAAAATAACCCCACTCTCTACAAGGCTCGGGGCGCCCGAAAAGGGCAAATACAGGTCAGCGACAACGCAGGCATCATGCCTAAATTCGGAATCTAAAATTATGTGTGGAATTGTTGGCGCAGTTGCGCAGCGTGATATTGCTGAAATCCTTCTCGAAGGTTTACGTCGTCTGGAATACCGTGGCTACGACTCTGCCGGTCTGGCAGTGGTGGATGCAGAAGGTCATATGACCCGTCTGCGTCGTCTCGGTAAAGTGCAAATGCTGGCTCAGGCCGCGGAAGAGCATCCGCTGCACGGTGGTACCGGTATTGCGCATACCCGCTGGGCGACGCACGGCGAACCTTCAGAAGGCAACGCTCACCCGCATGTGTCTGAACACATCGTGGTCGTGCACAACGGCATTATCGAAAACCACGAACCGCTGCGCGAAGAACTGAAAGCGCGCGGCTACACCTTCGTCTCTGAAACTGACACCGAAGTGATTGCTCACCTGGTGCACTGGGAGCTGGAGCAGGGCGGCACGCTGCGTGAAGCGGTACTGCGCGCCATTCCTCAGCTGCGCGGTGCGTACGGTACGGTGATCATGGATTCCCGCGATCCGTCCACGCTGCTGGCTGCGCGTTCCGGTAGCCCGATGGTTATCGGTCTGGGCATGGGTGAAAACTTTATCGCCTCCGATCAGCTGGCGCTCCTGCCGGTTACCCGTCGCTTTATCTTCCTCGAAGAGGGTGATATCGCGGAAGTGACTCGCCGCAGCGTGACCGTATTCGATACCAAGGGCGAGCAGGTGAAACGTCAGGAGATCGAATCTAATCTGCAGTACGACGCGGGCGACAAAGGCGCGTACCGTCACTACATGCAGAAAGAGATTTACGAGCAGCCAAACGCCATCAAAAACACCCTGACCGGGCGCATCAGCCACGGTGAAGTGGATCTGAGCGAGCTGGGCGCAAACGCTAACGAACTGCTCGGCAAGGTTGAGCATATTCAGATCGTGGCCTGCGGCACCTCCTACAACTCCGGTATGGTCTCTCGCTACTGGTTTGAATCCCTGGCGGGCGTGCCGTGCGATGTGGAAATCGCGTCTGAATTCCGCTATCGCAAATCCGCGGTGCGTCGTAACAGCCTGATGATCACCCTTTCCCAGTCTGGCGAAACGGCGGACACGCTGGCCGCGCTGCGTCTCTCTAAAGAGCTGGGTTACCTGGGCTCGCTGGCCATCTGTAACGTCCCCGGCTCCTCGCTGGTGCGTGAATCCGATCTGGCGCTGATGACCAACGCGGGTACCGAAATCGGCGTGGCCTCCACGAAAGCCTTTACCACTCAGCTGACCGTTTTGCTGATGCTGGTGGCGAAGCTGGCGCGTCTGAAAGGCGAAGATGCTTCCGTTGAGCACGACATCGTTCACGGTCTCCAGGCGCTGCCGAGCCGTATTGAGCAGATGCTGTCTCAGGACAAACGCATTGAAGCCCTGGCGGAAGATTTCTCTGACAAACATCACGCGCTGTTCCTGGGGCGTGGCGATCAGTACCCTATTGCGCTGGAAGGCGCGCTGAAGCTGAAAGAGATCTCCTACATCCACGCTGAAGCCTACGCGGCAGGCGAGCTGAAACACGGCCCGCTGGCGCTGATTGATGCGGATATGCCGGTTATCGTTGTGGCACCTAACAACGAACTGCTGGAAAAACTGAAATCCAACATCGAAGAAGTACGCGCCCGCGGCGGTGTACTGTACGTCTTTGCCGACAAGGATGCTGGTTTTGTCAGCAATGACAATATGCACATCATCGAGATGCCGCATGTAGAAGAGGTGATTGCGCCGATCTTCTACACCGTTCCGCTGCAGCTGCTGGCTTATCACGTGGCGCTGATCAAAGGCACCGACGTTGACCAGCCGCGTAACCTGGCGAAATCGGTAACGGTGGAATAATAGTCCGCTTATTTTCCTTAAAGCCTTAGCACTATGCTAAGGCTTTTTTATTTCCTCATAAATATAATCTGAAAAATAAAACCTGCTTTTTCTTCTCGTACACATTTGTTGTAAAGTTTAAATACATACGAAATAATATTAAATCAGGCCGAGTGTTTTATTTGTTTATTCTATTATTCCTCCTTAAATAATAACTCCTTTAATAATATAATTTTATTTCTTGCTGAATTTAATTTTATTTGTATTATGTCGCCTGAACGCAAGTTCCATGATTTATTTAAATCATGAATGTAATGGATGGATTTATTAATTTAATGGCGGAGTACTATGAAACGTAATATTTTTACAGGGATTTTGGCGCTTTCTTCACTGTTTTTAGCTAATCAGGTTATCGCATCTGACGGTATTGTACACTTCCGTGGCGAAGTGGTGGATACCACATGTGAAGTCACTTCAGATACGGCTGGACAGACGGTGAATATCGGTAAGGTGGGTAAAACCGCTTTCACGGGTATTGACTCTACGGCATCGGTAAAAGATTTTCATATCCGACTGGATAAATGCCCAACCACATACACTCAGGCTGCCGTTCGCTTTGATGGTACGGAAGATAAGGACACTATCGGCAAGGGCTATCTTGCCATCGGTACGCCTGTCGCGGGTGAAACGGGGACCGACGGTACCTTCACCGGCGGGGATACCGCTGTCGCAGCAACGGGTGTGGCGATTAAATTGTACAACCTGAAAGACGATACCGCCGTCCCGCTGTACGGCAATTCTGCTTATAGCCCCATCACCGCAGGCAAAGCCGATTTAGGGTTTAAAGCGAAATATGTGCAGACCCTGGCTACGGTCACGCCGGGTACGGCTAACGCTGATTCTCAATTTACTATTGAATATTTGAAATAATATCACCCCGCACACTCTGTTGAGCCTGATGGTTGCCCTTTTTCTGCCAGGCTCTTTATATAAAGGATTATTTCGTGATAAGAGTGTTATTCGGCGTACTCATGACGCTGTGGCTGGTCTTTTTTTCATGTTTTTCAACCGCGGGCATCATTATTGGTGGAACGCGTATTATATATTCCAGTGATAAATCCGATGCGACCATTTCGGTTCGTAACAATGATAATACGCTGCCCTATTTGATTCAGACATGGGTTGATCCCTTCGAAAGTCGCGATCGCGCTACACCACCTTTTACCGTTATTCCTCCGGTTTCCCGGCTTGAGCCGCAGCAGGAAAAAATTCTGCGGATTATGAAAGTTAAAGGGGCACTGCCTGACGATCGCGAATCCGTCTTTTGGCTGAACGTAAAAAATATTCCGCCTTCGGGCAACAGCCCAAACCAGCTGGAAATCGCCATCAAAACGCGCATCAAACTCTTCTGGCGTCCGGCTGCGCTCAAGGTCACCCCGGAAGCCGCCGCGCCGAAAGTCACCTGGCATACCGAAGGCGGTTTTTTGGTTGTGCATAATCCCAACGCCATTCACGTCAACGTGATGAATGTGACGGTCGACGGGAAGGATGTGCCTTTGAATATTATCCGCCCGTTTGAAACCCTGCGTCTTCCGCTGCCTGCGGGAACGTCCGGTCATAACATGGTCTGGCGCTACGTCAATGACTACGGCGGCATCAGTAACGCTATTGCGCTTACCCTCTGATCATCGGGATATCCTGGCAAATGGCCTCCTCACCGCTCATAAAATTCCTGATGATCTCAGGGATATTCTTTTCTGCTGCGAAAATGTCTGCGGCAAAGGATCTGTTTAATCCCGCCTTGCTGGAGATCGATCGTCCCGTTGATGTGGACATCAGCCAGTTCAACCGGGCAAACAGCCTGCCTGCCGGGGATTACAAGGTCGATATTTTTGTTAACGGTAAGCGTATTGAACAACGCGTCGTGACGTTTGTTCAGGATAATGCAGAGGCGGAAATCACCCCCTGTTTTGTGGATGCGAAAAGCGTCCTGGCCTCCTTTGGCGTAAAAGTTGAAGCGGTAAAGGCGCTGGCAGAGATCGACGAGAAGCAGTGTATCCGTCCTGCGGCGGTGATAGAGGGGGCGACCTCGACGTTTAATACGGATGAGCTGGCCCTCAATCTGACCATCCCGCAGATTTATATTGATGCCGCTGCCCATGATGCGATAAGCCCTTCCCGCTGGGATGAAGGCATTAACGCATTGATGGTGAATTATGATTTTTCAGGCTCTGAAACGCTTCGCGACGATGACGGTGATGACGAGGCGTTTTACTACCTCAACCTGCGCAACGGGATAAACGTGGGGGCATGGCGCCTTCGCAACTACAGCATCCTCAATATCAGCAACGGGCAGTCAGCCTATGACACTATAAGCACCTACGCCGAGCGGAATATTGCCGCGCTTCGTAGCCAGGTGATGATTGGAGATACGTTTACCGCCAGCGATGTGTTTGACAGCACGCAGCTTCGCGGCGTGCGGCTCTATACTGATAACGACATGCTTCCCGCCAGCCAGAACGGGTTTGCTCCGGTGGTTCGCGGCGTGGCAAAAAGTAACGCCACCGTCATCGTCAGGCAGAATGGGTATGTCATTTATCAGTCCGCAGTTCCGCCGGGCGCCTTTTCGCTGACCGATCTCAATACTACCCACTCAGGCGGTGATCTGGATGTCACCATCAAAGAAGAGGACGGCAGCGAACAACGCTTCACGCAGCCCTATGCGTCGTTAGCCATACTGAAGCGCGAGGGACAGACCGATGTGGATATCAGCGCTGGTGAGTTGCGCGACCAACAATCTTTCACACCGGAGGTGTTTCAGGCTCAGCTGCTGCGCGGTATGCCGTGGGGATTAACGCTGTACGGCGGCATGCAGCTGGCGCAGGATTATCGCGCCGCTGCGCTCGGAGTCGGCAAGGATATGGGGTCGCTGGGCGCGCTCTCCTTTGACGCCACTCACGCAGCCGCCTGGTTCGACGAGAACGACAATGAACAGGGGCAGTCTTATCGTTTCCTCTATTCAAAACGCTTTGATGATACCGACACGACGCTCCGGCTGGTGGGTTATCGGTACTCGACGGAAGGGTACTACACGCTGAATGAGTGGGCTTCACGCCAGAATAACCAAAGCGATTTCTGGGTAACCGGTAACCGGCGCAGCAGGCTGGAAGGTACGTGGACCCAAACCTTCGGCGAAGGTATGGGCAACCTCTATCTGACGTTGAGCCGCCAGCAGTACTGGAAGACGGACGTTGTCGAACGACTGGTGCAATTCGGCTACAGCAACAGCTGGCATTCTATCTCCTGGAACCTCTCCTGGAACTATTCGGATTCTGCCACCACTTCCAGCGGCCGCCAGGATGCCGATAGCACCTCATCAGAAAGCGAGCAGATCTTCATGTTTTCCGTATCGGTTCCGCTATCGGGCTGGCTCAGCAACAGCTACGTCTCGTATAGCGCGACGCAAAATAACCACGGTAAAGGGATGCATCAGATAGGCGTAAACGGTACGGCGCTTGAAGGACATAACCTCTCTTATAACATTCAGCAATCCTGGGATGCTGATGAACGAGAGAGCAACGGCAGTGCAGGACTTGGGTATGACGGAACATACGGATCGGTGAATGCCAGCTATGACTATAGCCGGGAATCAGAGCGCCTTAACTATGGTGTGAAAGGCGGCATTCTGGCACACAGCGAAGGGATCACTTTTTCCCAGGAGCTGGGTGAGACCGTCGCGCTGATTAAAGCCCCCGGAGCCGCCGGTCTTGAGCTGGAAAACGCTGGTGGCATCGCCACTGACTGGCGGGGCTTTACTGTCCAGACGCAGCTCAACCCCTACGATGAAAACCGTGTCGCTTTCGACAGCGATTACTTCGCCAAAGCCAACGTCGAACTTGATAACAGCGTCCTTACCCTGGTGCCCACTCGTGGCGCCGTGGTGAAGGCTGAATTTGTTACGCACGTTGGCTATCGCATCTTGTTTAACGTTCGTCAGGCGAATGGACAACCCGTCCCCTTTGGCACGATGGCGTCCGCGGAGCTTGAGTCCGGCAGCGTGACCGGCATTGTCGGGGATAACGGCGATGTCTACCTTTCCGGCATGCCGGAAGAAGGTACGTTTTTACTGAACTGGGGAAAGGGAAATGCCAGTCGCTGCACGGTGAATTACCACATCAACAAGCCGACAGGTGTCGAGCTGGTTCAGACAACGGCAGTTTGCCAACAGGGATAGCGCAATGAAATTCGGTTCGAAAAGGCTGTTTGTTGTAATGACGCTTTTATTCAGTACATGGAGCAAGGCTGCGCTTGCGGGGGATGGGATCTGCCATGCAGTAGGTGGAACCTATCTCTACAATCTGAATGTGAATAATCAGCAAATACCGGCTGACAAAAATAAAGCAGGTATGGAGATAAGAGATCTGGAGACCTTAACGTCCCCCACGACCTATAAAGTTGAATGTAATTGCCTGACGCGCTATAGCACCACCTTTCGGGAGATTTACTATACGGCCACTTCGCCTCTGAACGCAGATACGACGAGTAACGGTTATACCTACTATAGACTGAATGACAACTTGAGTATTGCCACCTCGATTCATGTATTGGGACGTAACTTTCTCCCGGTTCCCTTTTCTGCGGAGCAAAACCGCGTAATCTCAGGCATGTATTGCGCAGCGAACGGAGTAGAAGGCGACCAGGCGACGCTGGATACCGGATCGGAGATCAAGCTGTCGTTTCTGGTTAACAAACCTTTTATCGGCAAAGTGACGGTACCGGGCACCATCGTCGCGGATCTGTACGGCGGAATAGACGAGCAATCCTCTTTAGCAAGTACCGACAAGCTGGCCGAAATTCGTATTTCGGGTGATATCGTCGCGCCGCAAAACTGTGAGATTGCGGCGGGGCAGTCGCTGGAAATCGATTTTGGTAAAATCCCTGCCACGGCGTTTTCTGCGGTGCAGGGCACGCCCGTTTCCAGCCACAAGGTGACAAAAACCATCCTCGTCCAGTGCACCGGAATAAGGGATGAAAATATCGTCTACTCCTCATTTCATGCCGATCCGGTTGACTCCAGCGCCACAATAATGAAAGTGAACGGTAATGATGATGTCGGGATTGTCATTTATGACAAGGCCGACCGCGTGGTGACTGTGAACGGCGGCAGCATGAGTATGGACAGGGGGCCGAACAATCAGGGGGCAGAAACCAACTCGCTGACGTTTTCCGCGGCGCCAGCCAGTGCGACAGGCGCTCAGCCCAGGCCGGGGACCTTTGACGCCTACGCCACCATCACGCTGGAGATCGCCAACTGAGTAAACACAGGGGCGAAATGTTTCCGCCCCTGTTACATATTACAGTCATTGTCATTTTTTCCATTCTGAACCACACTTCCTTTCATAACGCTGCATTGCGCAAAATAAAATCATGTTTTTATTCATGAGGTTAACGTGCATGCATGCATTGTCATAAAACTGTCATAATTCGTACATTTATCTGTCACCTGTTTGTCCTATTTTGCTCATCGTAGCCACTTAAACAATGATTTACGAAATCCTTGCAGGAGACATTATGAAAGTTATGCGTACCACTGTCGCAACTGTTGTCGCCGCGACCTTATCTCTGAGCGCTTTCTCTGCTTTTGCAGCAGCAAGCCTGACTGGCGCTGGTGCAACCTTCCCTGCGCCGGTGTATGCCAAATGGGCGGATACCTACCAGAAAGAAACCGGTAACAAGGTTAACTATCAGGGTATCGGCTCCTCCGGTGGCGTAAAACAAATTACCGCGAATACCGTTGATTTCGGCGCATCCGACGCTCCGCTGTCTGATGAAAAACTGAATCAGGAAGGCCTGTTCCAGTTCCCGACCGTGATCGGCGGCGTTGTGCTGGCCGTTAACATCCCTGGCCTGAAATCAGGCGAGCTGGTGCTGGACGGCAAAACCCTGGGCGACATCTACCTGGGCAAAATCAAAAAATGGGATGACGAAGCCATCACTAAGCTGAACCCTGGCGTTAAGCTGCCTTCGCAGAACATCGCTGTGGTTCGCCGCGCTGACGGCTCTGGTACCTCCTTCGTGTTCACCAGCTACCTGGCAAAAGTGAACGAAGAGTGGAAATCGAAAGTCGGCTCCGGCTCTACCGTTAACTGGCCAACCGGTCTGGGCGGTAAAGGTAACGACGGCATCGCTGCCTTCGTACAGCGTCTGCCTGGCTCTATCGGTTACGTAGAATACGCTTACGCTAAGCAGAACAACCTGGCTTACACCAAACTGGTTTCTGCTGACGGCAAACCGGTTAGCCCAACTGAAGAGAACTTCGCTAACGCAGCGAAAGGCGCTGACTGGAGCAAATCCTTCGCACAGGATCTGACTAACCAGAAAGGCGACAACGCGTGGCCAATCACTTCTACAACGTTCATTCTGATTCACAAAGATCAGAAGAAACCAGAGCAAGGTACTGAAGTGCTGAAGTTCTTTGACTGGGCATACAAAAACGGCGGCAAACAGGCTAACGACCTGGATTACGCCAGCCTGCCAGACAGCGTGGTTGAGCAGATTCGTGCTGCATGGAAAACCAACGTGAAAGACAGCAGCGGTAAGGCATTGTATTAATTTAGCATTCTGACGAAAATGGCGGGTGGCGCTTGCGCTTACCCGCCGATTTCGTAAACGCGTTTAACAGAAGAGTGATTTATGGCTGCAACCAAGCCTGCATTTAACCCTCCGGGTAAAAAAGGTGACATGATTTTCGGCGCGCTGGTCAAACTGGCTGCGCTGATTGTGCTATTGCTGCTGGGCGGCATTATCGTGTCTCTGATTTTCTCCTCCTGGCCGAGCATTCAGAAATTCGGTTTCTCCTTCCTGTGGACCAAAGAGTGGGACGCGCCGAACGATATCTACGGTGCGCTGGTGCCGATTTACGGTACGCTGGTGACCTCGTTCATCGCCCTGCTGATTGCGGTTCCGGTAAGCTTCGGTATTGCGCTGTTCCTGACGGAGCTGGCGCCGGGCTGGCTGCGTCGCCCGCTGGGTATTGCCATCGAACTGCTGGCGGCCATCCCAAGTATCGTATACGGCATGTGGGGCCTGTTTATCTTTGCGCCGCTGTTTGCCACGTACTTCCAGGAGCCGGTAGGTAATGTTCTCTCCGCTGTTCCGTTTGTGGGAGCCCTGTTCTCTGGCCCGGCATTCGGTATCGGTATTCTGGCGGCAGGTGTGATCCTCGCCATCATGATTATTCCGTACATTGCGGCGGTAATGCGCGATGTCTTCGAACAAACCCCGGTGATGATGAAAGAGTCGGCCTACGGCATCGGCTGTACCACCTGGGAAGTTATCTGGCGCATTGTCCTTCCGTTCACCAAAAATGGGGTGATCGGCGGCGTAATGCTGGGCTTAGGTCGCGCGCTGGGTGAAACTATGGCGGTCACCTTTATCATCGGTAACACCTACCAGCTCGACAGCGTCTCGCTCTATATGCCGGGTAACAGTATTACCTCCGCGCTGGCAAACGAATTTGCCGAAGCGGAATCCGGGCTTCACGTCGCAGCGCTGATGGAACTAGGTCTGATTCTGTTCGTTATCACCTTCATTGTTCTGGCGATTTCCAAGCTGATGATCCTGCGTCTCGCGAAAAATGAGGGGGCACGCTGATGGCAACTCTCGAAATGCAAAGCACCGCTCAGCTTGCCGAATCCCGCCGCAAAATGCAGGCGAAGCGTCGTTTTAAAAACCGCATTGCGCTGACGCTTTCCATGGCAACGATGGCATTCGGCCTGTTCTGGCTGATCTGGATCCTGATGTCCACCATCACCCGTGGTATTGATGGAATGTCTCTGGCGCTGTTCACCGAGATGACGCCGCCGCCAAATACGGCAGGTGGTGGTCTGGCGAACGCCCTGGCGGGCAGCGGCCTGCTGATCCTGTGGGCGACCGTTTTCGGTACGCCGCTGGGCATCATGGCCGGCATCTACCTGGCCGAGTACGGGCGTAAATCCTGGCTGGCAGAGGTGATTCGCTTCATTAACGACATCCTGCTTTCCGCTCCGTCGATTGTCGTGGGCCTGTTTGTTTACACCATTGTAGTCGCGCAAATGGAACACTTCTCCGGCTGGGCAGGCGTAATTGCGCTGGCGCTGCTGCAGGTGCCTATCGTCATTCGTACCACCGAAAACATGCTGAAACTGGTGCCGGATAGCCTGCGTGAAGCAGCTTACGCGCTGGGTACGCCGAAATGGAAAATGATTTCTGCGATCACCCTCAAAGCGTCGGTCTCCGGGATCATGACCGGTATCCTGCTGGCTATCGCCCGTATTGCTGGTGAAACGGCACCGCTGCTGTTTACTGCCCTCTCCAACCAGTTCTGGAGCACGGACATGATGCAGCCGATCGCCAACCTGCCGGTGACGATCTTTAAATTTGCGATGAGCCCATTCGCGGAATGGCAGCAGCTGGCCTGGGCCGGGGTGCTGATCATCACCCTTTGCGTACTGTTGCTGAACATTCTGGCGCGCGTCATTTTCGCGAAGAAGAAACACGGTTAATTTTTTACGGCGCGGCAGCTCGCGGCGTCGAATGAGGAAATGAGTCAATGAGTATGGTTGATACTGCCCCGGGTAAGATTCAGGTTCGTGATTTGAACTTCTACTACGGCAAATTCCATGCCCTGAAGAACATCAACCTGGATATCGCGAAGAACCAGGTCACGGCATTCATCGGTCCGTCTGGCTGTGGCAAGTCCACGCTGCTGCGTACCTTTAACAAAATGTATTCGCTCTATCCGGAGCAGCGCGCTGAAGGTGAAATTATCCTGGATGGCGAAAACATTCTGACCCAAGCCCAGGATATCGCCCTGCTGCGTGCCAAAGTGGGCATGGTGTTCCAGAAACCGACGCCGTTCCCGATGTCCATCTATGACAACATCGCGTTTGGCGTTCGCCTGTTTGAGAAGCTCTCCCGGGCGGACATGGACGAGCGCGTGCAGTGGGCATTGACCAAGGCCGCATTATGGAACGAAACCAAAGATAAACTTCATCAGAGCGGGTACTCTCTCTCCGGTGGTCAACAGCAGCGTCTGTGCATTGCGCGCGGTATCGCCATTCGCCCGGAAGTGTTGCTGCTGGATGAACCATGTTCAGCGCTGGACCCGATCTCAACCGGCCGTATTGAAGAGCTGATCACCGAGCTGAAGCAGGATTACACCGTGGTTATCGTGACCCACAACATGCAGCAGGCTGCGCGTTGCTCAGATCACACGGCGTTTATGTACCTGGGCGAGTTGATTGAGTTCAGCGATACGGACGCGCTGTTCACCCGGCCCGCGAAGAAACAAACCGAAGATTATATTACTGGCCGCTACGGTTGATTTGCCTTAGTGCATGTGGAGAAACCATGGACAACCTCAATCTTAATAAACACATTTCAGGCCAGTTCAACGCAGAGCTGGAAAGTATTCGCACGCAGGTGATGACCATGGGTGGCATGGTCGAGCAGCAGCTTTCTGATGCGATTACGGCAATGCATAACCAGGACAGCGAGCTGGCGAAGCGCGTCATCGAAGGCGACCATAACGTCAACATGATGGAAGTGGCGATCGACGAAGCCTGCGTGCGTATTATCGCCAAGCGTCAGCCGACCGCGAGCGACCTGCGTCTGGTAATGGCGATCATTAAAACCATCGCCGAGCTGGAACGTATTGGTGACGTGGCGGATAAAATCTGCCGCACCGCGCTGGAGAAGTTTTCCCAGCAGCATCAGCCGCTGCTGGTGAGCCTGGAGTCGCTGGGCCGCCACACTGTGCAGATGCTGCACGACGTGCTGGATGCCTTTGCGCGTATGGATCTGGACGAAGCGGTGCGTATCTACCGTGAAGACAAGAAAGTCGACCAGGAGTATGAAGGCATTGTGCGTCAGCTGATGACCTACATGATGGAAGATTCCCGTACCATCCCAAGCGTGCTGACGGCCCTGTTCTGCGCGCGCTCTATCGAGCGTATCGGCGACCGCTGCCAGAACATTTGCGAATATATTTTCTACTTCGTGAAGGGTCAGGACTTCCGTCACGTGGGCGGCGACGAGCTGGACAAGCTGCTGGCGGGTAAAGATCCGAAAGAGTGATGGTTGTGGCGGGTGGCGCTGGCGCTTACCCGCCCTACGTTAGCTTAACGCGTAATATCCCACCCGCGTGCCTTCCACAACTCTGGCAATTGCGCCAGATCGGTAAAGGTCGTCACTTTTGGATGATCGATCGGCTTGTTGTGCGGATCGGCACAGAAGTAAAACACCTCCATCCCCGCATCAATCCCCGACTGGGTGCCCGCAGGCGAGTCATCCACCAGAATGCAGTTCTCCACGTTGACGTTCATCGCTTTCGCCGCGTGGAACATCAGCGCCGGATCGGGCTTCCAGCGCTGGATATCGTAGCCGCTGAACAGTTTTTCCGGAAAGTGGTGCAGCATTTCAAGCTTGCCCAGTGAATGCTGCATTTTGCTGACCGGACCGTTGGAAACTACGCAGATTGGCACCGTCATCGCATCCAGCAGCGCGTTAGCCCCGGCAATAACTTCCAGTTCTGAGTCAAAGAGGCGTGCGACCTCGGCGCGGTACACCGGTTCCAGCTCCGCTTTCGCCAGATCCACCCCGTGCTCTTCGTTAATGATGTCGATGATCTCGTACAGCTTCACGCCCTTAAAGCGTTTGAACACCTCTTCGAGATCGAGCGTAATGCCAAATTCCTGGAACATGGCGACATACGCGCGGGAACAAATGACCTCACTGTCGACCAGCGTACCGTCACAGTCGAAAAATACCGCTTCAATTCCGGACATGCCCTTCCCTTTTAACAAGTTTAACGTTTACGTACGACACATTTACGAGACGCAATCGTTGCCGTATAAGCATAATCAATGAAAAAAGTATCCCGTAACCGCCACTATTGTCGCATTTTGGTATAGGATAGCGACGAATTTTCCCTCCTTGTTCGGAAATTGATGATGAGTCAACAACACACAACCCAGACATCTGGTCAGGGTCTGCTTGAGCGCGTATTCAAACTGCGCGAGCACGGCACAACGGCACGCACCGAAGTGATCGCCGGTTTCACCACCTTCCTGACGATGGTCTATATCGTTTTTGTGAACCCGCAAATTCTGGGCGTGGCTGGCATGGACACCAGCGCCGTCTTTGTTACCACCTGTCTGATCGCGGCCCTTGGCAGCATCCTGATGGGCGTTTTCGCTAACCTGCCCGTGGCGCTGGCACCCGCTATGGGCCTGAATGCGTTCTTCGCGTTCGTGGTGGTTCAGGCGATGGGCCTGCCGTGGCAGGTTGGTATGGGCGCTATCTTCTGGGGTGCGGTCGGCCTGCTGCTGCTGACCATCTTCCGCGTCCGCTACTGGATGATTGCCAATATCCCGGTGAGCCTGCGCGTGGGTATCACCAGCGGTATCGGTCTGTTCATCGGCATGATGGGTCTGAAAAACGCCGGTGTGATCGTGGCGAACCCGGAAACGCTGGTGAGCATCGGTAACCTGACCTCGCACAGTGTGCTGCTGGGCGTGCTGGGCTTCTTCATCATCGCGATCCTGGCGTCGCGCAACATCCACGCTGCGGTGCTGGTTTCTATCATTGTGACGACGCTTCTGGGCTGGATGCTTGGCGACGTTCACTACAAGGGAATCGTCTCGGCGCCACCGAGCGTCTCTACCGTTGTTGGTCACGTTGACCTGGCGGGTTCCCTGAACCTGGGCCTGGCGGGCGTGATCTTCTCCTTCATGCTGGTCAACCTGTTTGACTCCTCCGGTACGCTGATCGGCGTGACGGACAAAGCGGGTCTGGCTGACGAGAAAGGCAAATTCCCGCGCATGAAGCAGGCGCTGTATGTGGACAGCATCTCGTCCGTCGCCGGCTCTTTCATCGGCACCTCGTCTGTTACCGCTTACATTGAATCCTCTTCCGGCGTGTCCGTGGGTGGCCGTACCGGCCTGACGGCGGTGGTGGTGGGTATCCTGTTCCTGCTGGTGATCTTCCTCTCTCCGCTGGCGGGTATGGTTCCACCGTATGCGGCTGCCGGCGCGCTGATTTACGTGGGCGTGCTGATGACGTCGAGCCTGGCGCGCGTGAAGTGGGAAGATTTAACCGAAGCGGTGCCGGCCTTTATTACCGCCGTGATGATGCCGTTCAGCTTCTCGATCACCGAAGGTATCGCGCTGGGCTTTATCTCTTACTGCGTAATGAAGATCGGTACCGGCCGCTTCCGCGAACTCAGCCCGTGCGTGATTATCGTTGCGCTGCTGTTTGTGTTGAAGATTGTATTTATTGACGCCAAATAAACAGTAAGCCCTTTTCTTCGAAAAGGGCTTTAGTGTTTGTTCCCTCTCCCCGTGGGAGCGGGTCAGGGTGAGGGCATCAGGCCGCAATTATCTTACGCCTTCACCCGCTTAATATAATCCCCAAACGCGGTCAGCTGGCCAGAGAGATGGTCACGCGTGCTCTGATCCACCACTTCACCCGTCTGCGGGTCGACCTTGTTTTGAATCACACCGCCCATAAATTCCGGCTTGTTCATCACCATCGCATCCAGGAACACCAGGATCTGACGCAGGTGATACTGGCAGCGTGCGCCACCAATCGCGCCCATTGAGCTGGTCTGGATCAGCACCGGTTTGCCAGACAGCGGCTGCTCCGGTAAACGGGATAACCAGTCAATCGCGTTCTTCAGGCCACCCGGAACCGAGTAGTTATACTCCGGCGTGACAATGACCACACCGTCGGCCTGGCGGATCTGCTCGGCTATCGCCTCCACGCTCTGCGGGAACCCCTCTTCCTGCTGGACATCTGCATCATACAGCGGGATATCGCCAATAGATGGCAGGGCGCTAATTTCCATACCTGCCGGGGCCAGCTGCGGCAGCGTGCGGGCAACCATTCCGTTAAATGAACCTTTGCGCAGGCTTCCCAGTAACGTAACTACTTTCAACGTATCAGACATGATTACTCCTGTTTCATCATGATGACCCTGATTGGATCAGCTATGGGTAAATGCTTTTTCTGCCGGTAAACTGGTTAAACGCATCAGACGCGCGGCGGGCTCGTTGGCGCGCTCGGGCACATCAGGAAGGCTACGCCATCCCTGTTGGCTGTCAAATTCCCAGATTTTCATGCGTTCGATGGCCGGGGTGACGGCAATGGACCAGATCAACACGTCCTCAGCATCGCTGAGCGCTTCAACCAGCGTGGCTCTCGTGGCGCGCAGGCGTCCTGATCCTGGCAGCAGTTGCAACAGACTGGCATCGTCAGACGCACATCCACAGAGCTTACGAATGCTCTGACGCAGGGTAATGAGTTGGGCTCTGGCTTCAACAGGATCGTTTTGATTGCGTACCCACAGCTTTTCATTGCTGGAGAGCGGGTAGTCGTTATGCGCGTTAGCACCGTGGAAGCTCCGCGTAGCACGCTGAAGCTCCATATCCAGCCCGCAATCCCCTTCGGTGGTCAGCGCCACGCCAATGATATTGCCCGTATAGGCAATGGAAAAACGGGGGAGTTCCGGGTCAGCAAAGACCGGGCGGCCTTCTGGTTGTGTGACGATCTCCGGCAGTTCGCTGGTGCCGTACAGCATAAACAGCAGTTCTGCGAGAAGTGCTCTCGAGGCTAAAAACCGCGTCCTGCGGTGTTCGGGGAGTTTGAGCGCCTCACTGTGACAGGCTGAAGAGAGTCTGGCCGATACGAGACGTCCTTCTGTAAGTATCCCTCTTGCAAAGTGCGTTGCCATTTTTCGCTCCTTGATAATGGTCGTAATCGGTTAAACGGTTACATGATTATCGCTTAACTTGGCTCCTGTTTTAATCAGTAAATCGGAGTAAGAGAAGCCTGAAGGCCGAACTTTACATTTTCTTAGGCAAAAATTGGATCGCTGCCACCGTACAACGCCTTGATGGTCTCCCGCAGCCAGAGGATTTTCGGATTATGGCTGTTCCGTTTATGCCAGATCAGCGTGAAGGGAACGGTCAGCTTTTCAGCCTGCGCTTCGTCAATGGGAATAGGAAGCGCGATCAGCTTCCGCTGGTGGAGTTCATTGTAGTGGCGGCAGTAGTGGGGAGCCGTGGCGATATAGTTATGGCCGGGCTGCGCCGCCATAAACATCGACTGCTCAAAGCCCGGCAAACACATGGCAATGTTTCTCTCCCGCCCCATCTCTTTTAGCACCTCATCCAGCGCCCAGGTGTCGCTCCGTTCCCAGAAGATACTGATATGGGGATAGCGCAGGAAGGTCTCCAGATTCCACTCCTCCTGCAGAGCGGGGTGGTCCTCACGCAAATAGACGTATGGACGGTCGCTAAACAGGATTTCGTAGTCGATAAACCACGGCATCAGTTTCAGCAGTTCACGCGAGCGCGGGTGGGTTTCGCGACCGGTGAAGCCAACGTCCACTTCCCCGCGCGTAATGGCGTCCAGCGAGTCGTAATCCCAGTGACGCACCTTCACCGTCGCCTGCGGATAACGCTGGTTCACCTGCTCAAGCAGGGCGTTAAAGCGGATGAGCATCAGCGGCGTTTCGGCGGCCAGCACAAACGTCAGCCCGCCAGGCGAATCATGGTGAGATTTATCGAGGATCTGGTTGCCAATCTGCATCCAGTCGGCCAAATCCTGCTCCAGGCTGACCGTCAGCGGCGTAGGTAGCAGCCCTAACGGCGTTTTGACAAACAGAGGGTCGTCAAACCAGTCGCGCAGCCTGGCCAGCGATTTACTCACCGCCGACGGCGTCACGTTCATCCGCTTTGCGGCTTTGGTGACGCTGCGCTCCTGCAGCAAAAGCTGCAGGCAAAGCAACAGGTTAAGATCGAGACTGCTGATGGGCTTCTTCATACTGTGCCGCGGGCTGGATGACCATAAGTAAGGTGATGCAGACTATGCTACAGCCAATCAGAATCCCGATCAGCATATTGAGCGCGTTAAGTCCGATGACTGCCGCCAGCCATATCCACAGAGACGAACCGCAGACCTGCGCGATCCCCAGGACCGAGCTTGCCACGCCTGCCCGCAGCGAGAACGGGCCGAGCGCCTGACTCATCGCCACGCCAAAGCCAACCGAGAACCCGGCACAGATGAGCGTAATGCCCACCAGCATCAGCGCATGCGAGCTGGTGGTTGCCAGGATCGCGCCTGCGGCAAGGAATAAAACCTGTGAGGTCAGCATCAGCGTGCGCTGGCGGAAGAGATTCAGCGCGAAGGGGGTAGAAAATGAGACGGCCATACTGACCATAGCGGTTAATGCCATCACCGTGGAATACTCACCGCGATCGAAACCCATGGTTTCCATCAGCAACACCGGGGAAACGTTTACATACGTCAGGATCACCGCCACGCTTAACGTGGTTACGGCCAGACGGCTGAGGAAAAAGCGATTGAGAAGTTTCTCTGCCGGATGAATGGTTGCGGTATGGCCGGTGTTCTGCGAGCCCGGGTGGGTTTCTTTCAGTACGGCGATCGACAGCACAAAGACCAGGGCGCCCATTGCAGCCATGGTCCAGAACAGGCTCTGCCACGGGAATTTCAGCATGATCAGATAGCCTACAACCGGTGCCAGCACCGGAATGATGCAGGTTATCCCGTTCAGCATGGAGAGCACTTTAGCACGGCGCTGGGCGCTTAAGGTATCGCGCAAAATGGCAAACGCCACCACGTAACAGCCGCCGGCACCAATGCCCTGGATGAACCGTCCTGCCAGGAACAAGGTACTGTTCTGTGCCTGTGAGCAGAGAAGAGAGGCCAGGGCAAAGATGATGGCTCCGGTAATTGCGACGGGCTGACGGCCAGCCTTATCCGCGATCTTCCCGGCAAAGACCATCGACGACGCCATTCCTGCGAGGTAGGCCGAAAACGCGATATGCAGCTGCGCTTCGCTGGCACCCAGATCGCGAGCGATGTGCGGTAATCCCACCAGATACATATCAATACCCGACGGATAAAGCAGAACTAATGCGAAACTACAAAACAGAAAACGCGCCATAAACCCCCCATAGATGCAGGCATGCAGGATAGGGGGTGAAAAGGGATTAAGCGAGTTGCCATTTGGACAATGGTGATTTCCTGGGAGGAAATCACCATGGATTAGCGGGAATTACTTACCAATACAGAAGCTCGAGAAAATCCTGCCCAACAGATCGTCCGACGTGAACTCCCCGGTGATCTCGCTCAGATTCTGCTGCGCCAGACGCAGTTCTTCCGCCAGCAGTTCACCCGCCCACGCACCAATCAGCTGCGCTTTACCCTGGTCAAGATGGCGTGCCGCCTCTTCCAGCGCCTGCAGGTGACGGCGACGCGCCAGGAAGCCGCCTTCCATGCTGGTGTCAAAGCCCATGCTCTGCTTGAGATGGTTACGCAGGGCTTCCACGCCTTCCCCTGTACGTGCCGAAAGGCGAATAAGTGAGTGACCATTCACATCGCTGATGCCCAGCGTTTCGCCGGTAACGTCCGCTTTGTTACGCACCACGGTGATAGGCAGCTTGGCCGGCAGACGGGCGATAAAGTCCGGCCAGATCTCCGCCGGGTCAACGGCGTCGGTCGTGGTGCCATCTACCATAAACAGCACTCGGTCGGCCTGCTCAATCTCCTGCCAGGCGCGTTCAATACCGATACGCTCGACTTCATCGCTGGCATCGCGCAGGCCCGCGGTATCGATAATGTGCAGCGGCATGCCGTCGATGTGGATGTGCTCGCGCAGCACGTCGCGGGTGGTACCGGCTATGTCGGTTACGATTGCCGCTTCACGGCCCGCCAGGGCGTTCAGCAGGCTCGATTTCCCGGCGTTAGGGCGACCAGCAATGACGACCTTCATCCCTTCACGCAGCAGGCTGCCCTGACGCGCTTCGGCGCGAACGGCGTCGAGATCGCTCATCACCTGGTTGAGCTGGGCTTCGATTTTACCGTCAGAGAGGAAATCGATCTCCTCGTCCGGGAAGTCGATAGCCGCTTCCACGTAGATGCGCAGGTGAGTAAGTGCTTCCACAAGGTGATTCACACGTGCGGAAAACGCGCCCTGCAGCGAGTTCAGGGCGGAGCGGGCCGCCTGTTCAGAGCTGGCGTCGATCAGGTCTGCAATCGCCTCGGCCTGTGCCAGGTCGAGTTTGTCGTTCAGGAAGGCACGCTCGGAGAATTCGCCCGGCTTCGCAATGCGCAGGCCCGGCAGGGTCAGAATACGTTTTAACAGCAGGTCGAGGATAACCGGGCCGCCGTGGCCTTGAAGTTCCAGCACGTCTTCGCCGGTAAAGGAGTTCGGGCCGGGGAACCACAGCGCAATGCCCTGGTCCAGCGCCGTGCCGTCGGCATCTTTAAACGGCAGGTAATCAGCGTAGCGCGGCTTTGGCAGTTTACCCAGCACCGCTTCGGCCACCTCGCGTGCCTTCAGGCCGGAGATGCGCAGAATGCCTACACCACCGCGTCCCGGTGGGGTTGCCTGGGCGACGATAGTGTCGTTATGGCTCATGGTTGGTCTCGTTCAATACAAATAAAAAAGGCGGTCAATCGACCGCCCTTATTTTAGCGTTATCTTACCGAATCAGGACTTTTTCTTTTCGCGGCTATGCAGGCCACGTTTTTCCAGACCACGGTAAATCAGCTGCTGCTGGATGATGGTCACCAGGTTGCTGACGATATAGTACAGCACCAGACCTGACGGGAACCACAGGAAGAACACGGTGAAGATGACCGGCATAAAGGTCATGATCTTCTGCTGCATCGGGTCGGTCACGGTGGTTGGCGACATCTTCTGGATGAAGAACATCGTCACGCCCATCAGGATCGGCAGGATGTAGTACGGGTCCTGTGCGGACAGGTCATGGATCCAAAGAGCGAACGGCGCGTGGCGCAGCTCAACGGAACCCATCAGCATGTAGTACAGCGCAAGGAAGATTGGCATCTGAATCAGCAGCGGGAAGCAACCACCCAGTGGGTTCACTTTCTCTGCCTTATACAGGGCCATCATTTCCTGGCTCTGACGCTGTTTATCATCGCCCAGACGCTCACGCATCGCCTGAATCTTCGGCTGCAGCATGCGCATCTTCGCCATGGAGGTGTACTGCGCTTTGGTCAGCGGGTACATGATGCCACGAACGATGAAGGTGATAACGATGATGGAGAAGCCCCAGTTACCCAGGAAGCTGTGGATGAACTTCAGCAGCTTAAACAGCGGCTGAGAGATGAACCACAACCAGCCGTAATCAACGGTCAGATCCAGGTGCGGCGCGACGGCAGCCATTTTGTCCTGGATTTCCGGGCCGACCCACAGGGTGCTTGCCAGCTTACCGGTTTGACCCGGCTGAACCAGAACAGGCTGTGATTTGTAGCCGATGGCTGCAATACCGTTGCCCAGGTTCGCGGTGTAGAAGTTATTCGTACCGTCGTTATTCGGGATCCACGCGGTCGCGAAATACTGCTGCAGCATTGCGACCCAACCGCCTTTGGAGCTGACGTTCAGGTTTTCGTTATCGGCAATGGTGTCGAATTTGTATTTCTCGTACTTCGCATCAGGCGTGGAGTACGCCGCGCCACGGAAGGTATGCAGCGCAAAGTTGCTGCTTCCGGTGTCACGGTGTGACGGCAGATTGATGGACTGCTTCAGCTGACCGAAGGTAGACAGTTCCAGCGGTTTCGCACCGGCGTTCTGTACGCTGTAGCCCACGTTCACCGCATACTCACCGCGTTTCAGGGTGAAGGTTTTGGTGAAGGTGTTGCCTGCCGCGTCGGTGTAGGTCATCGGGATAACGAGTTCGTTCTGGCCATCGGCCAGTACAAAGGTGTCGTTCTCGACGTTATACAGTGGACGCGCACCGTTAGCCGGATTGTCCGGGCCATCACGACCGGTCAGGCCGCTCTGCGCCTGATACAGGAACTCCGGTGTGGTTTCCAGTAACTGGAACGGTTCGTTAGACTTCAGCTCTTTCGGGTAGGTCAACAGCAGCGCCTGCTCAACATCACCACCACGGGTGTTGATAGTCAGCTCAAGCACATCGGTCTTAACCGTAATCTGTTTCCCCTGGCCACTGGCCGGTACGCCCTGGTCGGCGGCGCTACCCGCTGCGGTGGTCGTGGTCTGCGTGGTCTGCTGCTGGGGTTGAGGATTTTTATCCTGCTCCCATGCCTGCCAGATCATGAAAGACACGAACAACAAAGCGATGATAAGAAGATTGCGTTGCGAATCCATCGTTAGTGTTCTCTGGTATCAAAAGGTCCTGGGGGGACGGGGTCGTCTCCACCGGGGTGTAAAGGGTGGCATTTTAATACGCGTTTCACCGTCAACCAACTGCCTTTTATCACTCCAAACCTGCGCAATGCCTCAATTCCGTAGCTTGAGCATGTTGGTGTGAAACGGCAGTGCGGCCCGAGTAGCGGACTAATCAGGCGTTGATAGACCCGAATGAGGGCTATCAGGACCCGTGAGCCAGGCGACAGTGGCGGCGCCATAATTTTTCCAACGCTTCCGAGAGAGCACGGTTATCGAGGTCGGCAACCCCCTTTTTAGCCACCACCACGAAATCCATAGAAGGCAGTTCGTGCTGACGTAAACGGAAGCTTTCACGCGTCAGACGTTTAATCCGGTTGCGTTCATGCGCACGCTTAACGTTTTTCTTAGCGACTGTGAGACCGATGCGGGGATGCCCCAGCGAATTTTGGCGGCCGAGGATGGTGATTTGCGGCGTGCCAGCCCGTTGTGGCTGCTGGAAGACGAAAGTGAAATGAGTGGGAGTTAACAAACGTAACTCCCTGGGAAATGCTAGCTTAACCACTCAGGGGTTAGCTTTATTACTTGGAAACGGTCAGACGAGCGCGGCCTTTAGCACGACGACGTGCCAGAACCTGACGACCATTTTTAGTAGCCATACGAGCACGGAAGCCGTGAGAACGGTTGCGCTTCAGTACAGACGGTTGAAAAGTGCGTTTCATGGCGATTTCTACCTAAACTTGAAAAAATTCATGACTTTTGCGGATGCCCGACCGAGTTTCGAATGACGGACGCCGAAGCCGTGGGTGATTAAAGAGGCCGGATTGTAATAATTGTACACTCCGGAGTCAATTCTCTTTCCTTATTTCCCGCGTATTTCCGCACGATTTCGCGTGGAAAATGAGCAACGGACGACGCAGGAAGATGAGCATCACGCGCCGGGTCGAGGATTATACGGCCTCGCCAACAAAGCGCAAGGATCGTCCCGGATCTTCGTTAGATCATTTAAGCAATAAATTGTCGCTGCTCATTAAATTTTCCAATATGCGGGCTAAATCGCGGGGCACTCGCGCCAGGATCGTTTACACTTACCCCGTTTCGGATCTTCCTGTGGATAAATCGGGAAGAATCTGTGAGAAACAGAAGATCTCTGGCTCAGTTTACGCTATGATCCGCGGTCCCGATCGGGATCCCAGGATCCTGGTCAGGATAAATTGCAGATAGCAATTCGCACGTCCCCCTTTACACAGGGTCATGTCGATGTGCGCCAACAATCATGAATATTCAATAGTTTTCTTTTATTGTTCGAGTGGAGTCCGCCGTGTCACTTTCGCTTTGGCAGCAGTGTCTTGCCCGATTGCAGGATGAGTTACCAGCCACAGAATTCAGTATGTGGATCCGCCCGTTGCAGGCGGAGCTGAGCGATAACACGCTGGCTTTGTATGCGCCAAACCGTTTTGTGCTCGATTGGGTAAGAGACAAGTACCTCAATAACATCAATGGCCTGCTGAACGATTTTTGCGGGTCAGATGTCCCACAGCTGCGTTTTGAAGTGGGCACAAAGCCGGTCACCCAAACCGTTCGTGAAACCGTAAATGTAGCCGCGCCCGCTCAGGCTGTTCCGGCTCCGGCGCCTCGCGTTGCACCTGCTCGTCAGGGCTGGGATAACGTCCCTGCCCCCGCAGAGCCAACCTACCGCTCTAACGTTAACGTGAAACACACGTTCGATAACTTCGTTGAAGGTAAGTCCAACCAACTGGCGCGCGCGGCAGCCCGTCAGGTTGCCGATAACCCCGGCGGTGCTTACAACCCGCTGTTCCTGTATGGCGGCACGGGTCTCGGTAAAACCCACCTGCTGCATGCGGTGGGTAACGGCATTATGGCGCGCAAGCCCAACGCGAAAGTGGTGTATATGCACTCCGAGCGCTTCGTTCAGGACATGGTAAAAGCCCTGCAAAACAATGCAATCGAAGAGTTTAAACGCTACTACCGTTCCGTTGACGCGCTGCTGATCGATGACATCCAGTTCTTTGCCAATAAAGAACGATCGCAGGAAGAGTTTTTCCACACCTTCAACGCCCTGCTGGAAGGTAATCAGCAGATCATTTTGACCTCGGATCGTTATCCTAAAGAGATCAATGGCGTTGAAGATCGTCTGAAATCCCGCTTCGGCTGGGGCCTGACCGTGGCGATCGAGCCACCGGAGCTGGAAACCCGCGTCGCGATCCTGATGAAGAAAGCCGATGAGAACGACATCCGCCTGCCGGGTGAAGTGGCGTTCTTCATCGCCAAGCGCCTGCGCTCCAACGTGCGTGAGCTGGAAGGGGCGCTGAACCGCGTTATTGCCAATGCCAACTTCACCGGTCGTGCGATCACCATCGATTTTGTGCGTGAAGCACTGCGCGATTTATTGGCATTGCAGGAAAAACTGGTCACCATCGACAATATTCAAAAGACGGTGGCTGAGTACTACAAGATCAAAGTGGCAGATTTACTGTCTAAACGTCGTTCCCGCTCGGTGGCGCGTCCGCGTCAGATGGCGATGGCGCTGGCAAAGGAGTTAACCAACCACAGTCTGCCGGAAATCGGCGATGCGTTTGGTGGCCGTGACCATACGACCGTGCTGCACGCTTGTCGCAAGATTGAGCAGTTACGCGAAGAAAGCCACGACATAAAAGAAGATTTTTCCAATCTAATCAGAACATTATCATCGTGACGCTATGAAATTTACCGTTGAACGTGAACATTTATTAAAACCGCTGCAACAGGTGAGTGGCCCATTAGGCGGCCGCCCAACGCTGCCTATTCTCGGAAACCTGCTGCTTCAGGTCGCGGACGGTACGCTGTCGCTGACCGGTACAGATCTGGAAATGGAAATGATCGCGCGCGTTACGTTGACGCAGCCGCACGACGCGGGCGCGACCACGGTTCCGGCACGTAAATTCTTTGATATTTGCCGCGGGTTGCCGGAAGGCGCTGAAATCGCCGTGCAGCTGGAGGGCGACCGCATGCTGGTGCGCTCTGGCCGCAGCCGTTTCTCCCTTTCCACGCTACCCGCTGCGGACTTCCCGAACCTGGACGACTGGCAGAGTGAAGTTGAATTCACTCTTCCGCAGGCGACGATGAAGCGTCTGATTGAAGCCACGCAGTTCTCCATGGCGCATCAGGATGTTCGTTACTACTTAAACGGCATGCTGTTCGAAACCGAAGGTGAAGAGCTGCGTACCGTGGCCACAGACGGCCACCGTCTGGCGGTCTGTTCCATGCCGATTGGCGACTCGCTGCCGAACCATTCGGTGATCGTGCCGCGTAAAGGCGTGATTGAACTGATGCGTATGCTCGACGGCGGTGACACGCCGCTGCGGGTGCAGATTGGCAGCAATAATATCCGTGCCCACGTGGGCGATTTTGTCTTCACTTCGAAGCTGGTTGATGGCCGTTTCCCGGATTATCGCCGCGTATTGCCGAAGAACCCGGACAAAACGCTGGAAGCGGGCTGCGATAGCCTCAAGCAGGCGTTTGCCCGCGCGGCCATTCTCTCGAACGAGAAATTCCGCGGCGTACGCCTGTACGTGAGTGAAAACCAGATCAAAATCACCGCCAACAACCCGGAGCAGGAAGAGGCAGAAGAGATTCTGGACGTCACCTACGCCGGGGCTGAGATGGAAATCGGCTTCAACGTCAGCTACGTGCTGGATGTGCTCAATGCACTGAAATGCGAGAATGTGCGCATTCTGCTGACCGACTCCGTTTCGAGCGTACAGATTGAAGATGCGGCCAGCCAAAGCGCGGCTTATGTTGTCATGCCAATGAGACTGTAATGTCGCTCACCCGTCTGTTGATCCGCGACTTTCGCAATATCGAAAGCGCGGATCTCGCTTTATCCCCCGGCTTTAACTTCCTGGTTGGCGCGAACGGCAGCGGCAAAACCAGCGTGCTGGAAGCCATCTATACGCTCGGCCATGGCCGGGCGTTTCGCAGTTTGCAGATTGGTCGCGTCATTCGCCACGAGCAGGAATCCTTTGTTCTGCACGGGCGTTTGCAGGGCGCAGAGCGGGAAACCGCCATCGGCCTGACCAAAGACAAGCTGGGCGACAGCAAGGTGCGCATCGACGGCACCGACGGCCACAAGGTGGCGGAGCTGGCGTTGCTGATGCCAATGCAGCTGATTACGCCCGAGGGGTTTACTTTACTCAACGGCGGCCCCAAATACAGAAGAGCGTTCCTCGACTGGGGATGCTTTCACAATGAAGCCGGTTTCTTTAACGCCTGGAGCAACCTGAAGCGTTTGCTTAAACAGCGTAACGCCGCGTTGCGCCAGGTCACGCGCTACGCCCAGCTGCGTCCGTGGGACATGGAACTCATCCCTCTTGCGGAACAGATCAGCCGCTGGCGTGCCGAATACAGCGCGGGTATCGCCGAAGATATGGCCGACACTTGCAAACAGTTTTTACCCGAGTTCTCTCTCACCTTCTCCTTCCAGCGTGGCTGGGAGAAAGAGACGGATTATGCCGAGGTGTTAGAGAGAAGCTTCGAGCGCGATCGGATGTTGACCTACACCGCGCACGGCCCGCACAAGGCGGATTTCCGCATTCGTGCCGACGGTGCGCCGGTGGAAGACACGCTGTCGCGCGGGCAGCTCAAGCTCCTGATGTGCGCGCTACGCCTGGCGCAGGGGGAGTTCCTCACCCGCGAGAGCGGACGACGCTGCCTGTACCTGATAGATGATTTTGCCTCGGAACTTGACGACGCGCGGCGCGGGCTGCTTGCCAGCCGCTTAAAAGCCACGCAGTCGCAGGTTTTCGTCAGCGCCATTAGCGCTGAACACGTTATGGACATGTCGGACGAAAATTCGAAGATGTTTACCGTGGAAAAGGGTAAAATAACGGATTAACCCAAGTTGAAATGAGCGAGAAACGTTGATGTCGAATTCTTATGACTCCTCCAGTATCAAAGTCCTGAAAGGGCTGGATGCGGTGCGTAAGCGCCCGGGTATGTATATCGGCGACACGGATGACGGCACCGGTCTGCACCACATGGTATTCGAGGTGGTAGATAACGCTATCGACGAAGCGCTCGCGGGTCACTGTAAAGACATCGTGGTCACCATCCATGCGGACAACTCCGTCTCCGTTACCGATGACGGCCGTGGCATTCCAACCGGTATTCACCCGGAAGAGGGCGTATCGGCTGCGGAAGTGATCATGACCGTACTGCACGCAGGCGGTAAGTTCGACGATAACTCCTATAAGGTTTCCGGCGGCCTGCACGGCGTAGGCGTTTCCGTAGTAAACGCCCTGTCGCAAAAGCTGGAGCTGGTTATTCAGCGCGAAGGCAAAATTCACCGTCAGATCTATCAGCACGGCGTGCCTGAAGCCCCGCTGGCCGTTACCGGTGATACCGATAAAACCGGTACCATGGTGCGTTTCTGGCCGAGCCTTGAAACCTTCACCAACGTCACCGAGTTCGAGTACGACATCCTGGCGAAGCGCCTGCGTGAACTGTCGTTCCTGAACTCCGGCGTCTCTATTCGCCTGCGCGACAAACGCGACAATAAAGAAGACCACTTCCACTACGAAGGCGGTATCAAGGCGTTTGTTGAGTATCTGAACAAGAACAAAACGCCAATTCACCCGAATATCTTCTATTTCTCCACCGAAAAAGACGGTATCGGCGTGGAAGTGGCGCTGCAGTGGAACGACGGTTTCCAGGAAAACATCTACTGCTTCACCAACAACATTCCGCAGCGCGACGGCGGTACTCACCTTGCGGGCTTCCGCGCGGCGATGACCCGTACCCTGAACGCCTACATGGACAAAGAAGGCTACAGCAAAAAAGCGAAAGTCAGCGCCACCGGTGACGATGCCCGTGAAGGCCTGATTGCCGTGGTTTCCGTGAAGGTGCCGGATCCGAAGTTCTCCTCACAGACCAAAGACAAGCTGGTTTCTTCTGAGGTGAAATCGGCGGTTGAGCAGCAGATGAACGAACTGCTGAGCGAATACCTGCTGGAAAACCCGAACGACGCGAAAATCGTGGTGGGCAAAATTATCGATGCGGCACGTGCCCGTGAAGCGGCGCGTAAAGCCCGTGAAATGACCCGTCGTAAAGGCGCGCTGGACCTGGCAGGCCTGCCGGGCAAGCTGGCTGACTGTCAGGAACGTGACCCGGCGCTGTCCGAACTGTACCTCGTGGAAGGGGACTCCGCGGGCGGTTCTGCGAAGCAGGGCCGTAACCGTAAGAACCAGGCGATCCTGCCGCTGAAGGGTAAAATCCTCAACGTTGAGAAAGCGCGCTTCGACAAGATGCTCTCTTCTCAGGAAGTGGCGACGCTCATCACCGCGCTCGGCTGCGGCATTGGCCGCGACGAGTACAACCCGGACAAGCTGCGCTATCACAGCATCATCATCATGACCGATGCGGACGTCGACGGCTCGCACATCCGTACGCTGCTGTTGACCTTCTTCTATCGTCAGATGCCTGAAATCGTTGAGCGCGGCCACGTCTACATTGCGCAGCCGCCGCTGTACAAGGTGAAGAAAGGCAAGCAGGAACAGTACATTAAAGATGACGATGCGATGGATCAGTACCAAATCGCGATCGCCCTTGATGGCGCGACCCTGCACGCGAACTCCAGCGCGCCGGCACTGGCAGGCGAGCCGCTGGAGCGTCTGGTCTCCGAGTTCAACGCCACGCAGAAAATGATTGGCCGTATGGAACGCCGCTATCCAAAAGCGCTGCTGAAGGAGCTGGTCTATCAGCCAACCCTGACCGAAGCCGATCTGAGCAACGAGCAGGCCGTGACCCGCTGGGTGAATACCCTGGTGAGCGAGCTGAACGAGAAAGAGCAGCACGGCAGCCAGTGGAAGTTCGACGTTCAACAGAATGCGGCACAGCAGTTTGAGCCGATTGTTCGCGTGCGTACTCACGGCGTCGACACCGACTACCCGCTGGAGCACGAATTCGTGACTGGCCCGGAATACCGCCGCATCTGCACCCTCGGCGAGAAGCTGCGCGGCCTGATCGAAGACGATGCCTTCATCGAACGTGGCGAGCGTCGTCAGCCGGTAGCAAGCTTCGAGCAGGCGCTGGACTGGCTGGTGAAAGAATCCCGTCGTGGTCTGTCTATCCAGCGTTATAAAGGTCTGGGCGAAATGAACCCGGATCAGCTGTGGGAAACCACCATGGATCCGGAAAGCCGTCGCATGCTGCGCGTCACCGTTAAAGACGCGATTGCAGCGGATCAGCTGTTCACCACCCTGATGGGCGATGCGGTAGAACCACGTCGTGCGTTCATTGAAGAGAACGCGCTAAAAGCGGCGAATATCGATATTTAACAGTCGCTATCCCGCATGAAAACTGGCCGCGCTTTTAGCGCGGCTTTTTTATGGGCGCAGGAATGTCCAGCGACATCGCCGCCGGTAAACGGCTCGCCAGCGCATCTATGGCCATTCTTACCCTCAGGGGCAGGTACGGCGTCTGTTGCCAGACGGCATGGACGTCAAAATGGACATCCGGCGCCTGCTTAAAGAGCGGGACAAGCTTTCCCTGATGAATTTCTTTGATGGCCATCCAGCAGGGGAGCCAGGCAATGCCGTGCCCGGTCACCGCCGCGTCGCAGATGGCCTGCAAATCATCCATATTGAGTGATGACCGCGGCGTAAACGTGCGCGGCGTTCCGTCGCTGTCCATAAGCTGCCAGGATAGCACGCGGCCTGCGCGCAGATAGTTAATGGCCGCGTGCCGGGATAAATCATCCACAGCGTCTGGATGACCTCTTTTTTGCAGATAGTCGGGCGAGGCGCACAGGACCATGCGGTGTTCTCCCAGCTTTCTGGCTACCAGCACGCTGCTGTCCTGCAGCGTGCCGTTACGTACCGCCATATCGAAGCCTTCCTCGACCAGATCCACCACGCGGTCGCTGAACGACATTTCAAGCTCAAGCCCAGGGTGTTCCTGCGCCAGTTCAATCAGCAGCGGCGCGACGCACTGGCGTCCAAACAGCACCGGCATGGCAACACGAAGCCGACCGTTGATCTGATGTTTCCCCGTTTCCAGCAGGGATTCCGCGCTCCTGATCTCCTCCAGCGCGCGCAGGCAGCGCTCGTAGAACAGGGCGCCGTTATCGGTGAGCCGCTGGCTGCGGGTGGTGCGCTGAAACAGCCGCACTCCCAGACGTTCCTCAAGTCGAGCAATGCTTTTACCCACCGCAGAGCGCGACAGGTGCAGGCGAACTGCGGCCTGCGCAAAGCTTCCTGCCTCCACGGCAGCGACAAAAACAGGAATATCTTTCAGCGTATCGGTCACGGTTTGTATCCATTCAGGCGTCAATGAAGAGAAAACTTATCGCCACTGGTGACGAGGAGTCAACGGTAGACTGTCATTACTGAAGCTTATCTGATGGCAGGAGGAAAAAATGACAGAGACAATGCAGCGCTGGTCAATGAACGCCCTCGGGCGCGAGAATCTCAAACTCATTCATGAATCGGTTTCACAGCCAGGCCCCGGTGAGGTTCGCGTGCGGGTAAATGCCGTTGCGCTCAACTACCGGGATAAAATGGTTATCGAAGGCACGATGCCGATTCCGCTTTCCTTCCCGTTCACCCCGGCGTCTGACATGGCGGGCGTGGTGGAAAGCGTAGGTGAAGGTGTCACGCGTTTCAAACCCGGCGCTCGCGTCATTTCAACCTTCTTCCCGGAGTGGATCGACGGCAAGCCGCAGGCAGACGCGCGTGATTTGCCCTACAAAACGTCCGGCGGCTATTTCCAGGGCATGCTGGCCGAATATGTGGTTGTAAATGAAAACGCGCTGGTAGCCTCTCCGGAAACTCTGAATGACGCAGAGGCCAGCACGTTACCCTGCGCAGGGCTTACCGCCTGGTTCGCGCTGGTGGAGCGGGGTCAGATCCGCGCCGGGCAATCGGTGCTGGTACAGGGGACGGGCGGCGTGGCGATTTTCGCCCTGCAAATTGCAAAAGCGCACGGCGCAGAGGTTATTGTCACGTCCGGGAGCGATGAAAAGCTGGCGCTCGCCAAAAAACTGGGTGCCAGCCAGGGCGTTAACCGCCTGAAGAGTGACTGGGCTGAAGAGGCATTGGCGCTGACTCAGGATCGCGGCATCGACCATATTATCGAAACCGTAGGTGGGGAAAACCTGAAGCATTCCCTGCGTGCCGTTGCCGTTCATGGGCGTATCTCCGTCATTGGCGTGCTGGCCGGGACTGATATTTCGCTGCCTGCTGGTGAGCTGCTGCTGAAATCCCCCGTCATTCAGGGGATTGGCGTGGGACACCGCCGGGCGCTGGAGGATTTCGTCCGTGCTGTTGACGTCACGGGACTGAAGCCGGTGATTGAGCATCGCTACCGTTTTAACGAGCTTGAACAGGCCCTTGAACATCTGGATCGCGGCGCATTCGGTAAAATTGTTCTCACCCGCGAGTAAGTCGTCGTTCCCCGGGTTAAGCGTAAAAGGGGTGTTTCTGTTGCGCAATGTAGCTCTATTTTTGTGTGCTTAATCGCGTTAGCATGAGGTAGCACTCATTTATCCCGGGGAACTCATGGCTATCAAACTCATTGCAATCGATATGGACGGCACGCTGCTGCTGCCAGACCACACTATCTCTCCTGCCGTTAAAAACGCGATCGCCGCCGCACGTGCGAAGGGCGTGAATGTGGTTCTGACCACGGGGCGTCCGTATGCGGGCGTACACAGCTACCTGAAAGAGCTGCACATGAATCAGCCGGGCGATTACTGCATCACCTATAACGGCGCGCTGGTGCAGAAAGCCGCAGACGGCAGCACGGTTGCGCAAACTGCGCTGAGCTATGATGACTACCTGTTCCTCGAAAAACTGTCCCGTGAAGTGGGCTCCCACTTCCACGCGCTCGATCGCAATACGCTCTACACCGCCAACCGTGATATCAGCTACTACACGGTGCATGAATCCTACGTTGCGACCATTCCGCTGGTGTTCTGTGAAGCCGAGAAAATGGATCCGGCGACGCAGTTCCTGAAGGTGATGATGATCGACGAGCCGGAGATCCTGGATAAAGCCATCGCGCGCATTCCGGCGGAGGTAAAAGAGAAGTACACCGTGCTGAAAAGCGCGCCGTACTTCCTCGAAATCCTCGATAAACGCGTCAATAAGGGCACCGGCGTGAAATCACTTGCTGATGCGTTAGGGATTAAGCAGGAAGAAATCATGGCGCTCGGCGACCAGGAAAACGACATCGCGATGATTGAATTCGCGGGCGTTGGCGTGGCAATGGATAACGCCATTCCTTCGGTGAAAGAGGTGGCTGATTTCGTCACCAAATCTAACCTGGAAGACGGCGTTGCCTACGCGATCGAGAAGTTTGTGCTGCAGTAACGCTTATTTACAATCATCAGCCCCGGTTATCAACCGGGGCTTTTTTTTGCCCTGAATTTATCGAATTGTTCTTTTTGTGATCTTGATTGTAGTACAACATTAACTGATTGTACTACATTGTTACCACGGAAAAGACGAATGGCCTCACGTTTGTACTGCAAAAGTGAGGCGAAATTCAGCGGTCGCGGTAAAGTAGTGATGGACATACAGAGCACAAGGACTCTCCATGACTCTCAATAAAACCGATCGCATCGTTATTACGCTGGGCACCCAGATTGTGGGCGGTAAATACGTTCCCGGTTCGCCGCTCCCTGCAGAGGCTGAACTGTGCGAGGAGTTTGAAACCTCGCGCAACATCATCCGGGAAGTGTTCCGCTCGCTGATGGCGAAGCGGCTGATTGAAATGAAGCGCTATCGCGGCGCGTTTGTTGCTCCGCGCAACCAGTGGAACTACCTCGATACCGACGTGCTGCAGTGGGTGCTGGAAAACGACTACGACCCGCGGCTTATCGGCGCGATGAGTGAAGTTCGAAACCTGGTGGAGCCGGCAATTGCGCGCTGGGCGGCGGAACGCGCGACCTCCGGTGATTTGGCCCAGATTGAATCGGCTTTAAACGACATGATCGCCAATAACCAGAACCGGGAGGCGTTCAACGAGGCGGACATTCGCTACCACGAAGCGGTGCTGCAGTCGGTGCATAACCCGGTATTACAGCAGCTTAGCGTGGCGATCAGCTCGCTACAGCGAGCGGTATTTGAACGTACCTGGATGGGTGATGAGGCCAACATGCCAAAAACGCTCCAGGAACATAAAGCGCTGTTCGATGCGATACGGCATCAGGACGGCGATGCGGCAGAGCAGGCGGCACTTACCATGATTGCCAGCTCGACACGAAGGCTGAAGGAAATCACATGACATCTCGCTACATCGCAATTGACTGGGGATCGACCAATCTGCGCGCCTGGCTTTATCAGGGCGAGCAGTGCCTGGAGAGCAGGCAATCAGAAGCAGGCGTGACGCGCCTGAACGGTAAATCCCCCGAGGCGGTGTTAGCAGAGGTCACACAAAACTGGCGCGACAGCGCCACGCCAGTGGTAATGGCGGGAATGGTGGGCAGTAACGTAGGCTGGAAAATTGCACCTTATCTGCCGGTTCCCGTCCATTTCTCCGCTATTGGCGAGCAGTTAACGTCCGTTGGCGACAATATTTGGATTATTCCCGGTTTGAGCGTCTCTCGCGACGATAACCACAACGTGATGCGCGGCGAAGAGACGCAGCTGCTTGGCGCGCGCTCTCTCTCTCCTTCTTCTGTCTACGTCATGCCCGGCACGCACTGTAAGTGGGTCCAGGCTGACGCTGAGCAAATCCACGATTTTCGCACCGTAATGACCGGCGAGCTGCACCATTTGCTGCTCAACCATTCGCTGGTCGGGGCCGGTTTACCTGAGCAGGAATCCTCGTCAGAGGCGTTTTCCGCCGGGCTTGAACGTGGGATCGCCTCCCCTGATGTGTTGCCGCAGCTTTTTGAGGTTCGCGCCTCGCACGTGCTGGGACTTCTCCCGCGCGAGCAGGTCAGCGAGTTTCTCTCCGGCCTGCTGATTGGCGCAGAGGTCGCCAGCATGCGTGAGTTCATCGCGCACGAGCAGGCCATTACGATTGTCGCAGGCGCATCGCTAATGTCGCGCTACGAACAGGCATTTCGCGCCGTTGGGCGTGATGTTTCGACGGTATCCGGCGACACGGCATTTCAGGCAGGAATAAGGAGCATCGCTCATGCAGTGGCAAACTGATCTTCCCCTTATCGCGATTTTGCGCGGCATCACGCCCGATGAGGCGTTAGACCACGTCGGCGCGGTTATCGACGCCGGATTCGACGCGGTAGAAATCCCGCTCAACTCGCCCGACTGGGAAAAAAGCATTCCGGCCGTGGTCGAGGTTTTCGGCGATAAGGCGCTGATTGGCGCAGGCACCGTGTTACAGCCTGAGCAGGTCGATCGGCTGGCAAAGATGGGCTGCAGGCTTATCGTCACGCCCAATATTCAGCCTGAGGTGATCCGCCGCGCGGTGGGTTACGGCATGACGGTCTGCCCGGGCTGCGCCACCGCCACGGAAGCCTTTACTGCCCTTGATGCGGGCGCGCAGTCGCTCAAAATTTTCCCGTCATCGGCTTTTGGACCGGACTACATCAAGGCGTTGAAAGCGGTATTGCCCGCCAGCGTGCCGGTCTTTGCCGTGGGCGGCGTAACGCCAGAAAACCTGGGCCAGTGGATGAGCGCTGGCTGTGTGGGCGCAGGGTTGGGTAGCGATCTTTATCGTGCTGGACAGTCCGTGGAACGTACCGCACAGCAGGCGGCAGCATTTGTGAAAGCGTATCGAGAGGCAGTGAAATGAAAATAACCAAACTCACCACGTACCGTTTACCCCCGCGCTGGATGTTCCTGAAAATCGAAACCGATGAAGGGGTTGTAGGCTGGGGCGAACCGGTGATTGAAGGGCGCGCGCGCACCGTTGAAGCGGCAGTACACGAGCTGGGCGAATACCTGATTGGTCAGGATCCGGCGCGCATTAACGACCTGTGGCAGGTGATGTACCGCGCGGGATTTTACCGTGGCGGTCCGATCCTGATGAGCGCCATCGCCGGTATCGACCAGGCGCTGTGGGATATCAAGGGCAAAGTGCTGAATGCCCCGGTCTGGCAATTAATGGGCGGCCTGGTGCGTGACAAAATCAAAGCCTACAGCTGGGTGGGCGGCGACCGCCCTGCGGAAGTGATCGACGGCATCACGCAGTTGCGCAATATCGGCTTTGACACCTTCAAGCTCAACGGCTGCGAAGAGATGGGCGTTATCGACAATTCGCGTGCGGTAGACCGGGCGGTCAATACCGTGGCGCAAATTCGTGAAGCCTTCGGCAACGAGATTGAGTTTGGCCTGGATTTCCACGGCCGCGTCAGCGCACCGATGGCCAAAGTGCTGATTAAAGAGCTTGAGCCGTATCGCCCGCTGTTTATCGAAGAGCCGGTGCTGGCCGAGCAGGCGGAGTACTATCCGAAGTTAGCTGAACAGACCCACATTCCTATCGCGGCGGGTGAACGTATGTTCTCGCGCTTCGAGTTTAAACGCGTACTTGAAGCGGGCGGCATAGCGATCCTACAGCCGGACCTTTCTCATGCGGGCGGCATCACCGAATGCTACAAAATTGCCGGGATGGCAGAAGCTTACGATGTGGCGCTGGCGCCGCACTGCCCGCTCGGCCCAATCGCGCTGGCGGCCTGCCTGCACGTCGACTTCGTCTCCCGCAATGCGGTGTTCCAGGAACAGAGCATGGGGATTCACTATAACAAGGGCGCGGAACTGCTCGATTTTGTGAAAAATAAAGAAGACTTCTGCATGGAAGGCGGTTTCTTTAAACCGCTTACGAAGCCGGGCCTTGGCGTGGAAATTGACGAAGCTAAAGTCATTGAGCTGAGTAAGAATGCGCCGGACTGGCGAAACCCGCTGTGGCGTCATGAGGACGGCAGCGTAGCGGAATGGTAATCGCCATCCCGTAGACCCGGTAAGCCTCCGGGCAAAAATCATACATACAAAAATATAACCCTCTGTAAATTACAGGGCATGGTGAGCGGCTTCGCTATGCCCAAAATCTGGAGACAGATTGCGATGGATATTCCAGTTACCGCTACAAAAATCGGGCGTCGCCGCTACCTGACGCTGATGATGATCTTTATTACCGTGGTCATTTGCTATGTCGACCGCGCCAACCTTGCCGTGGCATCGGCCCATATTCAGGAAGAGTTTGGCATCACCAAAGCGGAAATGGGCTACGTCTTCTCGGCGTTTGCCTGGCTGTATACGCTCTGTCAGATCCCCGGCGGCTGGTTTCTTGACCGCGTGGGTTCACGTCTGACCTACTTTATCGCCATATTAGGCTGGTCCGTGGCGACCCTATTCCAGGGCTTCGCCACCGGGCTGATGTCGCTGATTGGCCTGCGTGCCATCACCGGGGTTTTCGAAGCGCCCGCGTTTCCGACCAACAACCGTATGGTGACCAGCTGGTTCCCGGAACACGAGCGCGCGTCCGCCGTTGGTTTTTACACCTCTGGCCAGTTTGTCGGCCTGGCGTTCCTGACGCCGCTGCTGATCTGGATCCAGGAGCTGCTGAGCTGGCACTGGGTGTTCATCGTCACCGGCGGGATTGGCATTATCTGGTCGCTCATCTGGTTCAAGGTCTACCAGCCGCCGCGTCTGACCAAAAGTATCACCAGGGCCGAGCTGGACTACATCCGCGACGGTGGCGGTCTGGTGGATGGTGATGCGCCGGTGAAAAAAGAGGCGCGCCAGCCGCTGACCAAAGCGGACTGGAAGCTGGTCTTCCACCGTAAGCTGGTGGGCGTTTATCTGGGTCAGTTCGCGGTTACTTCTACGCTGTGGTTCTTCCTCACCTGGTTCCCGAACTACCTGACCCAGGAAAAGGGGATCGCGGCGCTGAAGGCGGGCTTTATGACTACCGTGCCGTTCCTCGCCGCATTTTTCGGCGTGCTGCTCTCCGGCTGGCTGGCCGATAAGCTGGTGAAAAAAGGATACTCACTGGGCGTGGCGCGTAAAACGCCGATTATCTGCGGCTTGCTGATCTCAACCTGCATCATGGGTGCCAACTACACCAACGATCCGGTGTGGATTATGGCCCTGATGGCGGTGGCGTTCTTTGGTAACGGTTTCGCCTCTATCACCTGGTCGCTGGTGTCGTCCCTTGCGCCGATGCGGCTGATTGGCCTGACCGGCGGTGTGTTCAACTTTGTCGGCGGACTGGGCGGGATCACCGTACCGCTGGTCATCGGCTACCTGGCGCAGGACTACGGCTTCGGCCCGGCGCTGGTCTACATCTCTGCCGTGGCGCTGATCGGGGCACTCTCCTACATCCTGCTGGTGGGCGATGTGAAACGAGTAGGCTAATCCCTGCGGATGTTTTACCCTGATGCACTCACCGTGCATCAGGGTATCCTCATGAAACAAATCACCTTCGCTTCCCGCAACCACCAGCTGACCAACATCAATACCTGGACGCCGGACAGCCAGTGGCTGGTCTACGACGTGCGCCCGTCAGGCGCGTCATTTACCGGCGAAACCATTGAGCAGGTCAACGTCGTTACGGGTGAGGTGGAGGTGGTCTATCGCGCCACTGACGGCGCGCATGTCGGCGTGGTGACCGTTCATCCGGCACAGGAAAAATACGTCTTTATCCACGGTCCGAAAAACCCGGATGCTGGCTGGCACTACGATTTTCATCATCGTCAGGGTGTGATTGTGCATCACGGTCAGGTGAGCAACCTGGACGCGATGGATATCACCGCGCCTTATACCGCAGGCGCGCTGCGCGGCGGCAGCCACGTGCACGTCTTTAGCCCGAACGGGCGGTTCGTCAGCTTCACCTATAACGACCATGTTTTACATGAGCGCGATCCGAAGCTCGATTTACGCAACGTCGGCGTGGCGGCACCGTTTGGCCCGGTGAACCCGCAGGGGAATCATCCACGTGAATATTCAGGCACGTTCTGGAGCGTGCTGGTCAGCCGCACAACACCCAACCCGCAGCCGGGCAGCGATGAAATCAACCGCGCCTACGAAGAGGGCTGGGTGGGCAACAACAGGCTGGCGTTTATCGGCGACACCCTCTCCGCGCAGGGCGAAAAAGTGCCTGAACTGTTTATTGTTAACCTGCCAGAAGGCGAGCAGGGCTGGAAACAAGCGGGCGATGCGCCGCTGCAGGGCACCCCAGACACCCTGCCAGCGCCGCCTGCCGGGGTGAAGCAGCGTCGTCTGACCTTTACCCACCAGAGGGCCTACCCGGGTGTGGTGAACGTGCCGCGTCACTGGGTGCGCAGTAACCCCCAGGGGACGCAAATCGCGTTTCTGATGCGGGATGATAACGGCATTGTGCAGCTGTGGCTGATCTCTCCTGAGGGCGGCGAGCCGCGCCAGTTGACGCGCACCGGGAGCGGTATTCAGTCTGCGTTTAACTGGCACCCTTCCGGGAACATGCTGGGATTTGTGCTTGAAAACCGAATCGCCTGCTGTGACGCGAAGAGTGGAGAAGTGACGTTTTTGACGTCCGATCACGGCAATCCGCCGTCTGCTGATGCGGTCGTGTTTTCCCCGGACGGGCGCTTTATTGCGTGGATGCAAGAGACGGGCGGTTTCCGTCAGCTTTGGGTAACGGAAACCGCGCAGGACTAGCGCGGCGGCATCTCAGCGGGCGGGATAACGGCGTTTGTCGCCAGATTTTCCTGCTCGCTTTTCTCTACCCGTGAGCGCACGGAATCGTCCTTACGGAATACATCCCACGGCAGCAGAAGCGTATCCGCCACTGCTGTAAAGGGCATATCCAGGATAACCAGGGATTTGGTGCCCCAGTTCGTATCGTCATCGGAGATCATCGCCGCGCTGGCGCGCGTCCCCGGATATGTTCCTTCTTTACCGCCGGTGTGAGACATCACGCTCGAACACCCGCAAAGTAAAACCACCCCGCTGAACGTCGTCAGCTTTATCAGAACATTTTTCATCATCACTCAGTCATCGTTAATGGCACTGCATAGACCTGCAACTCAGGGTTATAGCGAGCCTTATCCGAAATGAATAGCCCGATAACCCCGCACTGTGGCAGCCATCGCAATTTAACTCTTTGTGCTGTTGTCCCAGAGTCTATGCGACAACCAGCAAAGTGCAAAAAAATCTCGCCTAAATAGTCTTGAAAAGCCCGGTTCCAGACCCATTTTAAGAATGTGACCCGATAACGAACACGCCTGATGGGTGCTCGGGGGCGCAAAGGCCTGTCCATGGTGGAAGGCTACAATTTCTCGCTGATTTCAGGAGTATTATCTATGCGTAACTTCGATCTTTCTCCGCTATACCGTTCTGCAATTGGTTTTGACCGCCTGTTTAACCATTTAGAAAATAACCAAAGCCAGAGCAACGGCTACCCTCCATACAATGTTGAGCTGGTTGACGAAAACCACTACCGCATCGCCATTGCCGTCGCCGGTTTTGCAGAAAACGAGCTGGAAATCACCGCGCAGGACAACCTGCTGGTGGTGAAAGGTTCCCATACGGCCGAGCAGAAAGAACGTACCTACCTTTACCAGGGCATCGCCGAGCGCAACTTTGAACGCAAGTTCCAGTTAGCCGAGAACATTCACGTTAAAGGCGCGAACCTGGTTAACGGCCTGCTGTTTATCGAACTGGAACGCGTGATTCCGGAAGAGAAAAAACCGCGTCGTATCGAAATTAACTAATTATGCGGGTCGCGCGAGCGGCCCACCCAGACTTGCTTGCCGTAACGGGAGCATATGCGAATCCATCCGGATTTGCAGGAACAACTGTGCACAAAATTAAACTGTGCCGAACTCGCTTCTCAGAAGGAGATTTAGTATGCGTAACTATGATTTATCCCCCCTGCTGCGTCAGTGGATTGGTTTTGACAAACTGGCTAATGCCCTGCAAAGCACCACCGAGCAACAGACATTTCCGCCGTACAACATTGAAAAAAGCGACGATAACCACTATCGCATCACCCTTGCGCTGGCCGGGTTCCGCCAGGAAGATCTGGATATCCAGCTTGAAGGCGCGCGCCTGACCGTGAAGGGTACGCCGGAAAAACAAGAGACCGAAACCCGGTGGCTGCATCAGGGTCTGGTTAATCAGCCGTTTAGCCTGAGCTTTACCCTGGCAGACCATATGGAAGTGTCCGGTGCGACGTTTACCAACGGGCTGCTGCATATCGATCTTATCCGTAACGTGCCGGAAGCCATCGCGCCGCAGCGTATCGCCATTAGCGAGCGGCCGGCGTTGAACAGCTAATCCGCTTTACTCACAGACTGCACAAAGCCCTGCTCCAGCAGGGCTTTTTTGTGCGCCATCGCCCATACAACCGCATCCGGCTCTGAGAAAATCCTTGTTATAACTAAGGTTATGCCAAGGATGTGGATCATGAGTGATATCGCGTTAACCGTAAGCGTGTTGGCCCTGGCCGCGGTTGTAGGGCTATGGATTGGCAATATCAAAATCCGTGGCGTCGGGTTTGGAATTGGCGGGGTGCTGTTTGGCGGCATTTTTGTCGGGCATTTTGCTGACAAGCTCGGGCTGGTTCTCAGCGCCGATATGCTCCACTTTATTCAGGAGTTCGGCCTGATCCTCTTCGTCTACACCATCGGGATTCAGGTTGGGCCGGGCTTTTTCGCTTCCCTGCGCGTCTCCGGGCTACGGCTCAATCTGTTTGCCCTCGGCATTGTGGTGATGGGCGGGCTGGTCACCGCGATCCTGCACAAAATCTTTGCTATCCCGCTGCCCGTGGTGCTGGGCATTTTTTCCGGTGCGGTTACCAACACGCCGGCGCTCGGAGCCGGGCAGCAAATCCTTCGCGATTTGGGCATTGAACCCGGCATTGTCGACCAAATGGGGATGAGCTACGCCATGGCCTATCCGTTTGGGATTTGCGGCATTCTGCTCTCCATGTGGCTGGTCCGCGTCCTGTTTCGCGTTAACGTCGACAAAGAGGCGAAGGATCACGAAACCACGCTCACCAATGGCCACATGCCGATCAAAACCATCAACATTCGCGTCGATAACCCCAACCTGAACAATATGGCGATTCAGGACGTACCGATCCTGAACAGCGCCAATATTATCTGTTCCCGCCTTAAGCGCGACGACGTGCTGATGGTTCCTGCGCCCGGCACGATGATCCAGCAGGGTGACCTGCTGCACCTGGTCGGCCAGCCGGGGGATTTAAACAACGCGCGGCTGGTGATTGGTCAGGAAGTGGATACTTCGCTCTCAACCCGTGGCACCGATATGCGCGTCGAGCGCGTTGTGGTGACCAACGAGCACGTTCTGGGCAAAAAAATACGCGATCTGCAGGTAAAAGAGCGCTACGACGTGGTCATCTCCCGCCTCAACCGTGCGGGCGTCGAACTGGTTGCCAGCCCGGAGGCCAGCCTGCAGTTCGGGGATATCCTCAACCTGGTCGGACGCCCGTCGTCCATCGATGCCGTAGCGGACATGGTGGGCAACGCCCAGCAAAAACTGCAGCAGGTGCAGATGCTGCCGGTGTTTATCGGCATCGGGCTTGGCGTGCTGCTCGGCTCTATTCCGCTGTACGTGCCGGGCTTCCCGGTGGCGCTCAAGCTCGGCCTGGCGGGCGGGCCGCTGATTATGGCGCTGATCCTCGGGCGTATCGGCTGTATCGGGAAGCTCTACTGGTTTATGCCGCCGAGCGCTAACCTGGCGCTGCGCGAGTTGGGCATCGTGCTGTTCCTGGCGGTTGTCGGGCTGAAGTCCGGCGGGGATTTTGTCGATACCCTGGTCAAGGGCGAAGGGATGAGCTGGGTCGGCTACGGCATCTTTATCACGGCGATCCCGCTGCTGACGGTGGCAATCCTGGCGCGGATGTTCGCCAAAATGAACTACCTGACGCTGTGCGGCATGCTGGCGGGCTCCATGACCGACCCGCCAGCGCTCGCTTTTGCCAACAACCTGCACGCCACCAGCGGCGCGGCCGCGCTCTCCTATGCCACCGTATACCCGCTGGTGATGTTCCTGCGCATCATCACACCGCAGCTACTGGCGGTGCTGTTCTGGGGGATGGGCTAGCAGCTCTTCCGGGTGGATGCGCCGCAGATGGTAGTCCACCTGGTAATCGCTGGTATTTCGGAACATCACGGAATAATTGAGGAACTCGCCGCTGTCGCTGTAGGAGAGAGAGGTAATTCGCAGCAGCGGCGTCTGTTCCGGCAGATTCATATAACCGGCCAGCTGTTTATCTGCCAGCACCGGCGTCAGGCTCTCGTAGTTGCCGCTGATGGTGATCCCGCACTCCTTCTCAATGTAATCAAACTTAGACCCCTCAAGATGCGCCAGCGACAGGTTGCGGAACAGCTTCACCGGCATAAAGCTGTCTTCCAGCATCAGCGGCTTTCCGTCCACGTAGCGCACCCGCCGTGAAAAGTAGATCCGCTCATCCACCTGGATCCGCAGCTGGCTGGCGATGGCGGGCGGGGCGGGCATCACTTCGAACTGCAGCACCTTGCTCTGCACCTCTTTTCCCTGCTGACGCAGCACCTCCACCAGCCCGGTCAGGTTAGTGGTTTCGTGGTGAACGTCTTTGCGCGAGACAAACGTTCCGCTGCCGTGCCGGCGCTCAACCAGCCCCCAGCTCACCAGCAGATCCAGCGCCTTGCGGATGGTCATGCGCGCCACGCCAAACTCCTGCGCCAGCGCTTTTTCACCAGGCAGCGGGCTGCCGATGTTGTAGTCCGATGAATTCAGCCGCAGCCGCAACCTGTCAGCAATTGATTTGTAGATCACCAGTAGACCTCTCTGCCCTTATCAGGGCGTGGAATGCGTCCTGACATGTCCATATTTACCGCAAGAAGTAGACCTGACTGGTCAAAATAAAACCATGAATGCGATCACGAATCGCAGCGGCACGCCATGTTCGCGCATCAGTAAGTTCTTATGCTCACCTCAGGCCAGCACAAAACCATAAAGGCCTCTACCCCTACAGGTTGTTACGTGAGGATTTAAAAATGCTCAGTCAAATACAACGTTTTGGCGGTGCCATGTTTACCCCGGTGTTGCTGTTTCCGTTTGCCGGGATCGTGGTGGGAATCGCCATCATGCTTCGCAACCCGCTGTTTGTCGGCGAAGCCTTAACCGCCCCCGATCATCTTTTCGCGCAGATCGTTCACATCATTGAAGAGGGCGGCTGGGCGGTGTTTCGCAATATGCCGCTGATTTTTGCCGTCGGCCTGCCGATTGGGCTGGCGAAGCAGGCCCAGGGTCGCGCCTGCCTGGCGGTGCTGATTAGCTTCCTGACCTGGAACTACTTCATTAACGCGATGGGCATGACCTGGGGGCCTTTCTTTGGCGTCGACTTCTCCGCCGAACCGACGGCGGGAAGCGGGCTGGCGATGATTGCCGGGATCAAAACACTCGATACCAGCATCATCGGTGCCATCGTGATCTCAGGCATCGTCACCGCCATCCACAACCGCTATTTCGACAAGCCGCTGCCGGTCTTTCTGGGGATTTTCCAGGGCAGCTCGTTTGTCGTTATCCTCGCGTTCTTCGTGATGATCCCCTGTGCCTGGCTGACGCTGCTGGGCTGGCCGAAGGTGCAGATGGGTATTGAGTCCCTGCAGGCGTTCCTGCGCTCTGCCGGTGCGCTGGGCGTGTGGGTGTATACCTTCCTGGAACGCATTCTGATCCCAACTGGCCTGCATCACTTCGTCTACGGTCCGTTCATCTTCGGCCCGGCGGCGGTGGAGGGCGGTATTCAGGTCTACTGGGCGCAGCATCTGCAGGAATTCAGCCAGAGCACCCTGCCGCTGAAGACCCTCTTCCCGGAAGGTGGCTTTGCACTGCACGGCAACTCAAAAGTGTTTGGCTCGGTCGGGATTGCCTTCGCTATCTGGTACACCGCGTCGCCAGAAAATCGCGTCAAGGTGGCGGGCCTGCTGGTTCCGGCCACGCTCACCGCCGTGCTGGTGGGCATTACCGAACCGCTTGAGTTCACCTTCCTGTTTATCTCGCCGCTGCTGTTCGCCGTGCACGCCGTGCTGGCGGCCACCATGGCGACGGTGATGTACGCCTTCGGCGTCGTGGGGAACATGGGCGGCGGCCTGCTGGACCAGTTCCTGCCGCAAAACTGGATCCCGATGTTCCATAACCACGCCTCGACGGTGTTCACCCAGATCGGCATTGGCATCTGCTTCACCGGCATCTACTTCGTGATCTTCAAAACGCTGATTGAGCGTCTGAACCTGAAAACGCCGGGCCGGGAAGAGAGCGAAATCAAACTCTACAGCAAGGCCGACTATAAGGCGGCGCGCGGGCAAACCACCGCCCCGGCGGCGGCCAGCCAGCAGGTTGGGCAAGCCGCCGGATTCCTGCAGGCGCTCGGCGGTGCAACAAATATCGAAAGCATCAATAACTGCGCCACCCGCCTGCGTATCGCGCTGGTGGATATGGCGAAAACCCAAAGCGACGACGTCTTCAAAGCCCTGGGCGCACACGGCGTAGTGCGACGCGGCAACGGCATTCAGGTGATTGTCGGCCTGCACGTTCCTCAGGTGCGCGACCAGCTGGAATCGCTGATGAAAACTCCTTTAACAAATGAACAAACCACCCTGACAGAGGCTATATCATGAAAAAATTCTCAGTTGTCATTGCAGGCGGCGGCAGCACCTTTACGCCTGGTATCGTCCTGATGCTGTTAGCCAACCGTGACCGTTTCCCGCTGCGCGCCCTGAAGTTCTATGACAACGATGGCGCGCGTCAGGAGACCATCGCCGAAGCGTGCAGAATCATCCTTAAGGAGCAGGCCCCGGAGATTGAATTCAGCTACACCACCGATCCTAAAGCGGCGTTTACCGATGTCGATTTCGTGATGGCGCACATCCGCGTGGGCAAATACCCGATGCGCGAAAAAGATGAAAAAATCCCGCTGCGCCACGGCGTGCTGGGCCAGGAAACCTGCGGACCGGGCGGTATCTCTTACGGCATGCGCTCTATCGGCGGCGTGCTGGAGCTGGTGGATTATATGGAGCAGTACTCCCCGAACGCGTGGATGCTGAACTACTCCAACCCGGCGGCGATTGTCGCAGAAGCCACGCGCCGCCTGCGTCCGAACGCTAAAATCCTCAACATCTGCGATATGCCGATCGGCATTGAAGGGCGCATGGCGCAGATTGTCGGCCTGAAAGACCGCAAAGAGATGCGCGTGCGCTACTACGGCCTGAACCACTTCGGCTGGTGGACGTCGATTGAAGACCTGAACGGCACCGATCTGATGCCGAAGCTGCGCGAATACGTGGCGAAAAACGGCTATGTTCCGCCTTCGGAAGATGCGCATACCGAAGCGAGCTGGAACGATACCTTTGCCAAAGCTAAAGACGTGCAGGCGCTGGATCCGGACACCATGCCGAACACCTACCTGAAGTATTACCTGTTCCCGGACTACGTGGTCGCGCATTCCAACCCGGAACGGACCCGCGCCAATGAAGTTATGGATCACCGTGAGAAGCATGTGTTTAGCGCCTGTCGGGCGATTATCGAAGCCGGCAACTCCGCCGCCGGTGAGCTGGAAATCGACGAACATGCGTCGTACATCGTCGATCTGGCGACTGCGATTGCCTTTAACACCCAGGAGCGGATGCTGCTGATAGTGCCAAACAACGGTGCCATCCATAACTTTGATGCTGACGCGATGGTGGAGATCCCGTGCCTGGTGGGCCATAACGGACCGGAGCCGCTTACGGTGGGCGATATTCCGCACTTCCAGAAAGGGCTGATGAGCCAGCAGGTGGCGGTGGAAAAACTGGTGGTGGATGCCTGGGAGCAGCGCTCGTACCAGAAGCTCTGGCAGGCCATTACCCTGTCGAAAACCGTGCCGAGCGCCTCCGTCGCGAAAGCGATTCTGGATGACCTGATCGAGGCCAACAAAGAGTACTGGCCAGAGCTGCATTAATCGTCCTGACCGGCATCGCCCGATGCCGGTCTCCTTGTCCTTGTCGATTTACGCTATGCTGAAGCCTGCCCGTAGCACGACAAGGAATCTCAATGAAAATTTCCCGCCTCGGTGAAGCGCCGGACTACCGCTTCTCTCTGGCTAATGAACGCACTTTTTTAGCGTGGATCCGCACCGCACTGGGCTTTCTGGCCGCAGGCGTCGGCCTTGACCAGCTCGCCCCCGATTTTGCCACGCCGCTGATTCGTGAAGTGCTGGCGCTGCTGCTGTGCCTGTTCGCGGGCGTGCTGGCGATTTACGGCTACCTGCGATGGCTGCGCAATGAGAAGGCGATGCGCCTGAAGCAGGATCTGCCCTATACGCGCGGGTTGCTCATCATCAGCGTGATTCTGCTTGCGGTGGCGGGCGTGGTGATGGGGCTGGTGTTCTATGGCGGATAGCCGCAAAGCGCGGCGCGAAGCGGACCCCGGCCTGCAGCCGGAGCGGACGTCGCTGGCCTGGCTGCGCACGCTGCTGGGGTATGGCGCGCTGATTGCCCTGGCGATTAAGCACAACTGGCACCGAACCGGGGTGCCATTCTGGATCTCTATTATTGTGCTGGCGCTGGTGGCCATCATTTTATGGCGCTATACCCGCAGCCGTAATCTGATGGACGTGGCGCAGAACGACTTTGTCCAGCCGAAGGCGGTGAGGGATAAGTTCCTGATCGCCCTGGCTGTGCTGTCTCTGTCTTTACTCTTCGCAGTGACTCACATTCAGCAAATTGTGAGCTTTTAAAGCCCGGTGGCGGCTACGCCTTACCGGGCCTACGATTAATGGCCTTTTGCTAAATACTTTGCCATCTCGTCTTCCGGCACCATGCCGCCACCAGTCGCCCACACCAGGTGGGTAACGCTAGCATCTGAAGGCACGCGCAGCGGTCCGGCCATGCCCGCCAGCGCGGACGGTTCCAGCCGAATGCCTTCCTCCTGCGCCAGCCAGCCGAGCATGTCGTACATGCTCTGATCGGAAAGCGTATAGAACCCGTCAAGCAGGCGCTCCATCGCGCGGCCCACGAAGCCGGACGCACGTCCTACCGCCAGCCCGTCCGCTGCCGTCACGTTATCAATGCCAAGGTCCTGTACGGCAATCTCGTCGTGCAGGCCGGTGTAGACGCCCAGAAGCATGCACGGGGAGTGCGTGGGCTCCGCGAAGAAGCAATGGACGTTGTCACCAAAGGCCAGCTTCAGGCCAAACGCCACCCCACCGGGGCCGCCGCCGACGCCGCACGGCAGGTAGACGTACAGGGGGTGCTCGGCATCCACCACGCGGCCCTGTTCGGCAAACTGCGCCTTCAGCCGCTCGCCTGCCACCGCGTAGCCCAGGAACAGGGTGCGGGAGTTTTCATCGTCAATGAAGAAACAGTTCGGATCGCTTTCTGCCGCTTTGCGTCCCTGCTCCACCGCCACGCCGTAATCCTGCTCATATTCCACGACGATGACGCCGTGGCTGCGCAGTTTGGCTTTCTTCCACTCGCGGGCGTCGGCGGACATATGCACCGTCACCTTAAAGCCGATGCGGGCGCTCATGATACCGATGGACATCCCCAGGTTGCCGGTTGAGCCCACCGCAATGCTGTACTGGCTGAAGAAGTCCTTAAAGCGCGGCTCCAGCAGAACGCTGTAGTCGTCTTCAACGCTCAGCAACCCGGCGTCCAGCGCCAGTTTTTCCGCGTGGGTCAGCACCTCGTAGATGCCGCCGCGCGCTTTAATCGAGCCGGAGATCGGCAGATGGCTGTCTTTTTTCAGCAGCAGACTGCCGGGAATGGGTTTGCCGGACTCTTTCGCCAGCCGCGCCCGCATTGCCGGGATGGCGACCAGTTCGGATTCAATAATCCCGCCCGTTGCCGCCGTTTCCGGGAAGGCTTTCGCCAGATACGGCGCAAAGCGTTTCAGGCGAGCGTGCGCGTCGTCCACGTCGGCTTTGGTCAGCCCGACATGCGGCAATCCTTCCGCCAGCGTTGTGGTACGCGGGTTAATCCATGTGGTTTCTTTCAGGGCAATCAGATCCTCAACCAGAGGAAACTGTGCGGTTAAAGTAGTGATAGTTGCGTTTTCCATAATACGTCTCTTCGCGCTCAGATAATGAAGGAAAGCAGGAATGTGCCGCCAAGTGCAAGCACCGAGGCGATAAACGTCGCCGTCGTATAGTATTTGAAGGTCTCATTCAGGGTCGCGCCGCAGTATTGCTTCACCAGCCAGAAGAGAGAATCGGTCACGATCGTGCAGCCAATGGCGCCGGAACCGATGGCAATGGTGATGATCTCCGGGCTCACATTCGGGTAGAGCGGCAGCATCGGCGCGACGATCGCCGTGGCGCCCATCATCGCGACCGTGGCGGAGCCTACGGCGGCATGCAGCACCAGCGCCACCAGCCAGGCGAGCAGGATAGGGTGCATGTGCAGGTTCGAGAGAATATGCGCCAGCGAGTCCGCCAGCCCGCTGGTTTTCAGGATGGCGTTGAACGCGCCGCCCGCCCCAATAATCAGCAAAATGTTGGCAATAGAGCCAAAGCCGCGCTCCGTATGGGTCAGCATTGCGCCCATGCCCATGTGCTGGCGGATGCCCAGCAGGTAGTAAGCGACAAACACGGCGATAAACATCGCGGTGATCGGGTTGCCGATAAACTCCAGCAGCGTATACAGCGTGCCCTCTTTTGCCATATTCAGCTCGACAATGGTTTTCACCAGCATCAGGGCAATTGGCAGCAGCACCGTGAACAGGGTAGCGCCCAGCGACGGCAGGGTGTGCTCTTCCCGCACCTTCAGGTCTGAAAATTCCGCCGGAACCGGTTTAAACGGCAGACGATTACCGAGCAGCTTCAGGAACAGCGGGCCGCCGACCAGAGAGGCCATCAGGCCGACCATCAAACCGTAGACAATCACCGTCCCGACGTCCGCCCCTAATTTATTGGTCACAAACAGCGCGGCCGGATGCGGAGGCACCACGCAGTGCACCGCCATCAGCGCGGTACAGAGCGGAATGGCCAGCTTGAGCAGCGACGTGTGGGTCTTTTTGGCGATGGAAAACGCCAGCGGGATCAGCAGTACCACGCCCACTTCCACGAACAACGTAATGCCGCAGATCAGGCCCACCAGCACCATAATCACGTCTGCTGACAGCCAGCGGCAGCGCTGCAGCGTAATGCCAATGCGTTCCGCCGCGCCGGAGACTTCCATCATTTTGCCGAGAATGGTGCCCAGACCAATCACCGCCGCCAGGAAGCCCAGCGTACCGCCAATCCCGCTCTCAATGGCGTTCACCATATCCAGCGGGCTCATCCCCATCATCGCGCCAACGAAAAAGCTCGCCAGCAGCAGCGCGAGGAACGGGTGAAACTTCAGTTTTACGATGGTTAAAACAATCAACACAATGCTGACCAGCAGCGTTGCCACAACCCAGACCTGAGATCCCATATCTCACCTCACCCTTATGTCATCTGTGGGTATTGGACGAAAAAACGGCGGGGGCTGACAAACGATATAAATTGGCGTTCAGGTGAGCCAGATTGGATCAACTGAGTGACTACGCTCTAAAAAGTGCACTTAATTCGTATTAGGTTCACATAAATTCACCCTTGAGCGGTATGCTGAGCGCAGAAACCCCGCGTGAGAATTGTGATGACCGATGCAAATGAAGCCAGAAACCGGCTGTTAAACGGCTGGCAGCTGTCGAAAATGTATACCTTTGAAGTGGCTGCCCGGCATGAGTCCTTCGCCCTGGCGGCGGAGGAGCTGTCGCTCAGCCCCAGCGCGGTGAGCCACCGCATCAACCTGCTGGAAGAGGAGTTGGGTATTCAGCTGTTTGTCCGCTCGCACCGTAAAGTCGAGCTGACGCAGGAGGGAAAGCGCGTTTACTGGACGCTAAAATCGTCCCTCGACATCCTGAATCAGGAGATCCTGGATATCAAAAACCAGGCGCTCTCCGGCACGCTGACGGTCTACTCCCGCCCGTCGATTGCCCAGTGCTGGCTGGTACCCATGCTGGGCGACTTTACCCGCCGCTACCCGTCGATTTCACTCACCATCCTGACCGGCAATGATTACGTCAATATGCAGCGAACCGGCGTCGATCTGGCGCTCTATTTTGACGATACGCCGCCAAACCACCTTGCTCATCACTTCCTGATGGACGAGGAGATTCTGCCCGTCTGCTCACCGCAGTATGCCCGCGAACATGAGTTGCTGAAAAACCCCGATAACCTCAATCACTGCGCATTACTCCACGATCGTCAGGCCTGGAGTAATGATTCTGGTACGGATGAGTGGCTGAGCTGGGCGCAGCATTTTGGGGTAAATATGCCGTCATCGTCGGGCATTGGCTTTGATCGGTCGGATTTGGCGATTATTGCGGCCATCAACCACGTCGGCATCGCGATGGGGAGAAAGCGGCTGGTGCAAAAACGGCTTGAACGGGGCGAACTGATCGCCCCGTTTGGTGAAAAGACCCTCAAGTGTCATCAGCACTACTATATCTCGACGCTTTCTGGTCGTCAGTGGCCGAAAATAGATGCCTTTGTCGGCTGGCTGAGAGAGCTGGCAGGTTGAAGAATTATTACGCTTTCGCTCTACACCAAATGTGAAAAAGCGTGCTAAATACAGGTAATGCTTTCGATTTATCCAGGGTAAACCGTGCTAAAGCCTCTCATTGCTACCGCGTTACTGATCTCTTCCGGCTGGGCCATTGCCGCTGAGCCGCCGCTGACGGCTGCCCACTATGCGCAGCAGCTGGGCGTCGGGATGGATGTGGACTGGGCGCGCACCGAGCGCGGCATACGCGAGTTCGACCCGCTGGTGGTTCGCGATTTTCGCGCAAAAGGCATTACCCACGTGCGCATTCGCGTCGCCGATGAGCCGACGGAAGCGCGGCTGATCCACCTGCGCAAGCTGGTGGAAGCCTGCGAGCAGTATGGCGTGATCCCGATTATCGCTTATCAGGCCGATGAATATAAAAACGACCCCAAAGCCGATAACGAGAAAGAGACGATCAACTGGTGGATTGCCGTGGCGCACTATTTCGGCCAGAGCTATCCGCTGCTGGGTTTTGATCTCATCTATGAGCCAGCCGACAAGCTTAACCACAACCTCGCGTCGTTAAACCGCGTGTATGAAAAAACCATTAAAGCGATCCACGACATCGACCCGCAGCGCATGATTTTCATTGCGCCGCGCCTGCGTGCCGCGCCGGAAGATTTATCCGGCCTGAAGCTACCTGCGCACAGTCAAAACTACCTGCTGGCGGAGTGGCATATTTTCCCGTGGGGGCCGCTGAAAAATAGCGGTAAATACCCGTGGACGTCCGGCACGGCGGCGGAGAAGGCGGCTATCCGTAACCGCATCAGCACCGCGCTGCGCTGGCAGCAAAAAACCGGGCACGTCAGTTGGGTCGGGGGCTGGGGCGTGGGGGAGTCAAACCACCTCACGCCAACCGCTTCGCAAATGGCCTTCGCCACCTTTATGGCCTGCGAGCTGCAAAAGGCGAAAATCCCGTATGCGCTTAACGCGGATTTCCAGTTTTACGACGGGGAAGAGGGGGCCTGGCGGCCTGCGCCGGAGCCATTATTGCAGGCGATGATTGCGCCCGTCTGTGAAAAGCCCGGCGAGAAGCCGGGCCATCATGCGGTTAAACCGGCTGCTCGTGATGCGGAACGCGCGACGACAGCGGCAGCCAGCACAGTAAAATCAGCAGCCCCATTAGCGTCATCAGCAGGCCCAAACTAGCCTGCCCGGTCTGCGGCATCATGGCGGAGAGCCAGGCCAGCGCGCCGGAACCGATGTTCTGCAAACCGCCCACCAGCGCGCCCGCCGTGCCGGCGAGGAACGGGAACGGCTCCATCGCGCCGCTGGTGGCGAGCGGGAACAGCATTCCCGCGCCGAAGAAGAACAGCGCCGCCGGAATCAGCAGCGTCCAGACGGTCATCACGCCAAACAGCCCCGGGATCCACATCATCAGACCCGCCAGCAGGCAGCTGATCACGGCCTGCCACATCAGGGTTGAAAAGCGTTTGTTCTGACGCCCGGCAAACCAGGCGCCAAAGAACGCCGCCGGGATCGGCAGAATAAACAGAATGCTCACCACCATGCTGCTCAGGCCCAGACCCGCGCCCAGCAGCACGCCGGAGCAGGCTTCGAACACTGCAATACCCGCCAGGCCGCCGATCAGCATCAGCAGGTAGCAGGTAAACGCGCCATTGCCGAACAGCGTCTTATAGCTTGTGAGAAGCTTCGTGCGCGGCGCGTCTTTTGGACGGGTTTCCGGCATCCAGCGCGCCATGCTGAAGGTGACAATTACGCAGAGCACCAGCAGAAAGGCGTAACAGGCGCGCCAGGACCACATTGTGTCCAGCAGGCCGCCAATCAGCGGAGCGAGAAGCGGGCTGACCAGAATGCCCATATTCAACAGGCTGTTGGCGTGGCGGAGCTGGGTGCCCTGATACATATCGCGCGGTAAGGTTCGCGCCATCACCCCGCCGACACCCGTCCCAACGCCCTGCAGGGCGCTGGCGGCAATCAGTACGGTCAGGCTGTGGGTGGTAATGGCAATCACCGTCGCTACCATGAAAATGCTCATGCCCACCAGGATCACCGGGCGACGCCCGACGCGGTCGGAGAGCGGGCCGTAGAAGAGCTGTGAAACGCCATAGGTCAGCAGGTAGGCTGCCATCACGCTCTGCACCGCGCCTTCGCGGACGTTCAGTTCCTTTGCCATGTCGGCAATCGCCGGAATGTAGATGGTTTGCGCCATCTGACCGACGGCCACCAGTAACACCAGCATCAACAATAAGTTAACGTTCCTTTGCTTTTTCATGTCGCTGAATACTTTTGCCAAAAGAGAGAAATGAAGAATAAGTGACTACGCATTCCCATAAATGCGCGAGGAATCTACCACAGACAGATGACGATTTAAGCATTGTTGCGGTGAATGAAAAAACCGGGAAAGGCAGGATTTGTAAACAAGAACGGCAACTAATGTTGCCAGCGATTTACGCCAGACGCAGCAGAATTGCGCCGACAGCAATACCCAGCGCTGCCGCGATGCGCAGGCCCGCAACCTTCTCTTTTAAAAGGACAAAGGCGATTAGCGCCCCGAAAAGAATCGAGGTTTCACGCAGCGCGGCGACCACCGCCAGCGGCGCCTGCGTCATCGCCCAGAGGGCCAGACCGTAAGAGCCCATGGTCCCCACCCCGCCGAGCAGCCCTTTTTTCCAGTGCAGGCGCAGGTAGCTGGACGCCTCGCGCCGACGCGCCACCATCGCCCAGCCCAGCAGGCAGAAGCCGTTCATAAAGAAGGTCCAGAGCGTGTAGCCCAGCGCGGTGTCCGACAGCCGCACGCCGGTGCCGTCCACCAGCGTATACCCGGCGATAAAACAGGCATTCAGCAGCGCCAGCCAGATCCCCCTGCGTGACTGCATGCGGCCGTTCATCGCCATCGCCAGAATCGACAGGCAAATGACTCCGATACCGGACCAGGCGAGCCAGGAGAGATGGTCGCCGAGCGCCAGCACGCTGATCAGCGCCACCAGCAGCGGGGCGGTGCCGCGCATCAGCGGATAGGTCTGGCTCATGTCCGAGACCTGATAGGTCTTCGCCACAAGCACGGTGTAGACCACCTGTAAGGCGCAGGAGACGATCAAAAACGGCCAGCTTGCCGCAGAAGGCTGTGGTGAGAAGGGCAGTAAAATCAGGGCAATAATCGCGGCTGAGCCGCTAACGCCGATCGCAGAGTAGAGTTTATCCGTTCCGGCTTTAACGATAGCGTTCCAGCTGGCATGCAGCAGTGCGGCGAAAAGCAAAATGCAGAAAACGGTGATGGTCATGGCGTATTGGGTGATGAATTGTCACTCAACTGTAACATTCACATCCTGATGCCGCCAGCCGGTTACACCGCACAAAAAAGGCGGTGCGTCACCCGTGGTTCGTCTGAGACCAGCGTAAAACCGGCTCGATTGTAAAATCCGTACGCGCTGTCCGGCGCGTGAGTATTCAGAAAATCAAACCAGATGCTGGCATCCGCCATCACTACGGTTAAAAGCTGTTTTCCAATGCCCAGCCCGCGGCACTTCTCGCTGACGTAGAGATGGCGAATGCGTCCGGCACGCGGCTGTTGGCTGAACGGATCGCGGTTGAGGCCACACACGCCCACCAGCTTGCCGTTAAGAAACGCACCCAGCAGCTTTTCACCCGGCGCGTTAAAGCGGTTCTCACCCCGCAGCCAGTTCTCTTCCAGCCTGCGCAGCATGTTGAAATTCAGCGCGATACTTTCCGCCTTCAGGGCGATATACCCCGGCTCATCCGGTGTGACAGGCTCAATTAACAGACGCGACATAGCATTCCCTCGTTATTAAAGAGGGGCGGTTGCCCGCCCCTCTCAGGTGCGACTTGAACCTGAATTACCGAACGTATTTCAGGACAGCATCAAGCAGTTGCAGTACTGCAACAATGAGTTTGAGGATAAGTATCACCATATCCACTACGCTCATACGCGTCTCCTTTTGGTTAAAAGGAGCACGATGCTGGCGTACCTTTCCGCCGCCTGTTGCCAGCACCTGGATTGACGTAACACAGTGTGCTCACTTCAGGGGTTAAGGCACTGACGGCACCACCCGTTTCAGCCAGGACTTCGTTGCGCCGGTAAACTGCGGCCCCCTCGCTCACTGCGAACACCCTCAGTATAGATAAATACTGTATTTATGAACAGTATTTTTTGGACAAAATTTGGAAGGTGATCCATACTCAAAAACGTCAAAATCCGTGCCGGAATTGCGCGTTCGAGTTCTATCGCGTATACTTTTCGCGTTGACGTAACACAGTGTGTTCTGCGGCGACCAACCGCAAAACCCTGATAAAAACCTCGCTCCGGCGGGGTTTTTTGTTTTCTGGTCTGCCCACAAAAAATACCGGGATAAGCGGTGGCCTGGTCAGGCCTCTTAAGAAATCAATTTTATGCAGGGGAACCGGGATAGTTTTACGAGATGCAGCACCAAATAAGTCATTTAATATAAAAAACAGACTCGCCAGGATATTAAAACCGCATCGTATATAGCCTTAAAAAATAATATTCAATCGAATTATTTTTCTCGTGAATGTATTTTTGAGGCAATTCACTAGTTTGAATTACACTGCTTTTCATTGTATATTTTTATAGCCACAATCATGATATGGATATCTTATGCAAGCATCGGATTATTTGAAGATGAAGTTCCAGGGCGACAGACAGTTGGCTATTTATGGACAGCAAGGCGTTGCCGGGACATGGAAAGCATTAAAGGGAATCGGCTCTGATATCTATTCAGGAATGGAGCGTGTAAGCTGGTACTCATCATGCTTAATCCCCAGCTATCACGATGTATGTGATGAGCTTCTCTCAGAAGAAAAGAGAATGTACCTCTCCATTGTGTCTCTTTACCGTTATCGTGATGTAATAGCACAGATGCTCTATCTTTATTTTAAAAGTGTTCTAAATGACTCTGAAAATGGAAATGAACAAAATCGCGCCCGCAAGACGGGTTCACAAGTAACCGGATTTGTTAAAAATATCCCGACAAGCAAAGCAGCGCGTTTAGCAATAGCATGGGGGTTGGCAATATATCTTTCCAAATCTGGCCTGCTCTCAGAAATCGTCGTCGAACGGCTTGCACGTCGCGTACCGAACGTTGTCATGGCATTTCAATTGATTGGCACGGACCAGAAGTGCGCGCTTGCTGCTCGTCGCCTGAAAACGTTGGACCCAAAGTATTACGCCACCCTCTATGCCGCACAACTGGAAATGCTCTATTACTTTATTGAACCATTCCTGTCTGAACTGATTAAGAAGGTTCAAATGGGTTTCTACAGGGATTTTGAAGCGATTTATGACGACTTAAGGGACAAGTAGCGTGTTTAATAGTCTGTTATCAATTCTATTTACGGATATTTTATTTCCCGTTTATGTTTTTGTATGCGCCTCTTTTTTTCTATGGTTGATACCTGACCACTGGGTATTACTCACATTTATTGCTATCGGTGTATTTATTCTTGTTCATCCAATAATTTTTGGTCGTTTTGATAAGTACGATTGATTTTTAAAAAAAAAGGTATTCTTTATGTCAAATCCGGCTTATTTATTTCTTACAGATGAAAATGGTTCCCCCATGGTTGGCCCCTGCCTTGTGACAGGGCGTGAAGGTGCAATTGAACTCAAATCATTCACTCATAATGTCAACATTCCAGTCGATGGGAATACCGGGAAATTGACGGGCACGCGCATACACATGCCCATCATGTTCCAGAAAGAATTTGATCGTGTAACCCCGCTTCTCTTTCGCGCGCTGAGTACGGGAAGAACACTCCAGTCAGCCACCATTAAGATGTATCAGATTAATGAGGCGGGTTTAGAACAGGAATATTTTAATATCCTCCTGGAGAATGTGAAAATAACTTCAATCACACCTGACCTGTATCCCGGCGCAAACACGGGAACACACCTTGAAACGGTTCTCATACGCTATGAGAAAATCACCTGGAAGCATTGCGACGGCAATGTCATCTATAGTGACTCCTGGAATGAGCGAGCAACGTACTGAAACGTGATCCCTGACGCATTTTTGCGCAGATGAAAATATTTCCATTGTCACGCCCGAAAACCTGTGTTTGTATAAATTCAATCAATGATTCCAAACACAGGTCCCCAATGACTTCATCCATCTTCACTACGACCCTACTAAAAACTGCGCAACCAGCCGCAGTGGTCGTCGTGCGTGTGGTGGTGGTCGTCGGCAATGCGCCGTAGGGACTGGATCAACACACGAATCCAAAACCCCGCCGGCGCAAACCGGGCGGGGTTTTTCGTTTAGGACCCTCCCCGGAAAGTCGGCCCAGAAGAAAAGGACTGGAGCATGGCAAGTTCGGGCACAACATCCACAAAGACGCGTTTTACAGGCGCGCAGCTGATTGTTCATTTACTGGAACGACAGGGCATCACCACGGTTGCGGGTATCCCGGGTGGAACCGTGCTGCCGCTGTACGATGCGTTAAGCCAAAGCACGCAGATCCGCCACGTGCTGGCGCGTCACGAGCAGGGGGCAGGCTTTATCGCTCAGGGCATGGCGCGTACGCAGGGCAAACCGGCGGTCTGTATGGCCTGCAGCGGCCCCGGCGCAACCAACCTGGTGACCGCCATCGCCGACGCGCGCCTCGACTCCATTCCGCTGATCTGCATTACCGGCCAGGTACCGTCCTCGATGATCGGTACCGATGCGTTTCAGGAAGTGGATACCTACGGCATCTCTATCCCCATCACCAAACATAACTATTTAGTTCGCGATATCAGCGAGCTTCCTCAGGTTATCAGCGATGCGTTCCGCATTGCGCAGTCTGGCCGCCCGGGCCCGGTGTGGATAGACATTCCTAAGGATGTCCAGACCGCAGAGATCGAGATCGACGTGTTGCCGGAGCCGGGCGAGCGCGCCCCCGCGCCGGAATTCAGCGCTGAAAGCGTGCGCGACGCCGCCGCCATGATTAATGCAGCGAAACGCCCGGTGCTCTATCTGGGCGGCGGGGCGATTAACGCTGCGGATGAAATCCGCCAGTTTGCGGAAAAGGCCAACCTGCCGACCACCATGACCCTGATGGCGCTGGGTATGCTGCCTAAAGCGCATCCGTTGTCATTAGGTATGCTGGGCATGCACGGTGCGCGCAGCACCAACTACATCCTGCAAGAAGCGGATTTGCTGATTGTTATGGGCGCACGTTTTGATGACCGGGCGATTGGCAAAACCGAGGAGTTCTGCCCGAACGCCAAAATCATTCACGTGGATATCGACCGCGCCGAGTTGGGTAAAATCAAACAGCCGCACGTGGCGATTCAGGGCGACGTGGCCGAAGTGCTGGCGCAGCTGATCCCGCAGACGGACGCAACTGACCGGGCCGACTGGCGTCAGCTGGTGGCGGATCTGCAACGCGAGTTCCCGGGCGCCATCCCAGCTGAGGGCGACCCGCTGAGCCACTACGGGCTGATCAACGCCGTGGCCGCCTGCGTGGACGACAGCGCGATTATCACCACCGACGTGGGCCAGCACCAGATGTGGACCGCGCAGGCGTATCCGCTGAACCGTCCGCGCCAGTGGCTGACCTCCGGCGGCCTCGGCACCATGGGCTTCGGCCTGCCGGCGGCAGTAGGCGCGGCGCTCGCCAACCCGGACCGCAAGGTTATCTGCTTCTCCGGCGACGGCAGCCTGATGATGAACATTCAGGAGATGGCCACCGCGGCCGAAAACCAGTTAGACGTGAAAATCATCCTGATGAACAACGAGGCGCTGGGTCTGGTACACCAGCAGCAGAGCCTGTTCTACAAGCAGGGCGTGTTTGCGGCGACCTATCCGGGGATGATTAACTTTATGCAGATTGCCGCCGGCTTTGGTCTGCACACCTGCGATCTGAACGCGGAAGAAGACGCCCACGCGGCGCTGCAGGCGGCGATTTCTCGCCCCGGCCCGGCGCTGATCCACGTGCGTATCGACCCTGAACAAAAAGTGTATCCGATGGTGCCGCCGGGTGCGGCCAATACTGAGATGGTGGGGGAATAAACCATGCAGAAACAACATGATAACGTCATTCTGGAACTCACCGTCCGCAACCACCCTGGCGTTATGACCCACGTCTGTGGGCTGTTTGCCCGCCGGGCATTTAACGTGGAAGGTATTCTCTGCCTGCCGATTCAGGGCAGCGAGCACAGCCGCATCTGGCTACTGGTTAATGACGACCAGCGTCTGGAGCAGATGATAGCGCAGATCGACAAGCTGGAAGACGTCACCAAAGTGGCGCGCAACCAGTCCGATCCCACCATGTTTAACAAAATTGCGGTGTTTTTCGAGTAAATCGCTTAAGGTAAGCGTCTTTCGCTCTTGTAGGCCGGATAAGCGCAGCGTCATCCGGCTTTTTCAGACCGCAGGAACACACATGACCACCATCGCTCTTATCGACGACCACCTCATCGTCCGCTCCGGCTTTGCCCAGCTTCTTAACCTCGAACCGGATTTTCAGGTTGTGGCCGAGTTTGGCTCCGGTCGCGAGGCGCTGGCGGGCCTGCCGGGGCGCGGGGTGCAGGTCTGTATCTGTGACATCTCGATGCCGGATCTCTCCGGGCTGGAGCTGTTGAGCCAGCTGCCGAAAGGGATGGCGACGATCATGCTCTCGGTTCACGACAGCCCGGCGCTGGTCGAGCAGGCGCTCAACGCGGGGGCGCGCGGCTTCCTCTCCAAACGCTGTAGCCCGGACGAGCTGATCGCTGCCGTGCGCACCGTCTCCACCGGCGGCTGCTACCTGACGCCGGATATCGCCATCAAGCTGGCGGCCGGACGTCAGGATCCGCTCACCAGACGCGAGCGCCAGGTGGCGGAGAAGCTTGCCCAGGGCATGTCGGTGAAAGAGATTGCCGCCGAGCTGGATCTGTCGCCGAAAACCGTGCACGTCCACCGCGCCAACCTGATGGAAAAACTCAACGTCAGCAACGACGTCGAGCTGGCGCGCCGCATGTTCGACAGCTGGCAATGAGTCCCATGTTTTCGCGGCTGATCGCCGTCGTCGCCAGCTTTTTTATCTTCTCCGCCGCGTGGTTTTGCCTGTGGAGCATCAGCCTGCACCTGGTGGAGCGCCCGGAGCTGGCGGTGCTGCTGTTTCCCTTCGGCCTGCGTCTGGGGCTAATGCTCCAGTGCCCGCGCGGCTACTGGCCCGTTTTGCTCGGCGCGGAGTGGCTGATGCTGATCTGGCTGGCGCAGGAGGTGGCCCTCGCGCATCTTCCCTTATTGATGACCGGAAGCCTGCTCACGCTTCTCCCCGTTGCCCTGATTTCCCGCTACCGCCACCAGCGCGACTGGCGCACGCTGCTGCGTCAGGGGGCGGCGCTGATTGCCGCCGCGCTGTTACAGTCCCTGCCGTGGATCGGCGAGAAGGAGATGCTTAACGCCCTGCTTCTGACCCTGACCGGCGGTCTGACCCTCGCGCCGACCTGTCTGGTTTTCTGGCACTACCTCACCAGCACCGTCTGGCAACCGCTCGGCCCCGCGCTGGTCTCCCAGCCGGTGAACTGGCGCGCCCGGCACCTCATCTGGTATCTGCTGCTGTTTATGGTGAGCCTGTGGCTACAGCTTGGTCTGCCCGCCGAGCTTTCGCGCTTCACGCCGTTTTGCCTGGCGCTGCCGATCATCGCTCTGGCCTGGCACTACGGCTGGCAGGGGGCGCTGATCGCCACGCTGATGAACGCCATCGCGCTGATCGCCAGCCAGACCTGGCACGATCATCCGGTGGATCTGCTGCTCTCGCTGCTGGCCCAGAGCCTGACCGGATTGCTGCTCGGCGCGGGCATTCAGCGCCTGCGCGAGCTGAACCAGTCCCTGCAAGCCGAGCTGGCGCGCAACCGTCGTCTGGCGGAGCGTCTGCTGGAGACCGAGGAGAGCGTGCGTCAGGAGGTGGCTCGCGAGCTGCACGACGATATCGGCCAGACCATTACCGCCATCCGCACGCAGGCGGGCATTGTTCAGCGCCTGGCGGCGGATAACGCGGGCGTGAAGCAGGGCGGGGCGCATATCGAACAGCTTTCGCTGGGTGTCTATGACGCCGTTCGCCGCTTGCTGGGACGGCTACGTCCGCGCCAGCTTGATGACCTGTCGCTGGAGCAGGCGATACGCTCCCTGATGCGCGAGATGGAGCTGGAAAGCCGCGGCATTGTCAGCCATCTCGACTGGCGCATTGATGAATCATTGCTCAGCGAAGGCCAGCGCGTGACGCTGTTCCGCGTCTGTCAGGAGGGGCTGAACAACATCGTTAAACATGCCAATGCCAGCGCGGTGACGATCCAGGGCTGGCAGCAGGACGAGCGCCTGATGCTGGTGATTGAAGACGACGGCTGCGGCCTGCCGCCGGGCTCCGGCCAGCAGGGCTTTGGCCTGGCGGGCATGCGCGAGCGCGTCAAGGCGCTGGGCGGCACGCTGACCCTCTCCTGCACCCACGGGACGCGCGTCAGCGTCAGTTTGCCGTTAAGGACGTACCATGTTTAAAACCCCAACCAGCGCGGCTCCGTTGCGCGACAAGGCGGAAATCGACGCCCGCTACCGCTACTGGCGTCGCCATATCCTGATCACCATCTGGCTCGGCTACGCGCTGTTCTACTTCACCCGTAAAAGCTTCAACGCCGCCGCGCCGGAAATCCTCGCCAGCGGCGTGATGACGCGCACCGATATCGGCCTGCTGGCGACGCTGTTTTACATCACATACGGGCTGTCGAAGTTCTTCTCCGGCATCGTCAGCGACCGCTCCAACGCGCGCTATTTCATGGGCGTTGGGCTGATCGCCACCGGCGTGGTGAACATCCTGTTTGGCTTTTCCACCTCGCTGTGGGCCTTTGCCCTGCTGTGGGCGCTGAACGCCTTTTTCCAGGGCTGGGGTGCGCCGGTCTGCGCCCGCCTGCTCACCGCCTGGTACTCCCGCAACGAGCGCGGCGGATGGTGGGCAATCTGGAACACCGCGCATAACGTCGGCGGGGCACTGATCCCGATGGTGGTGGGGGCTGCCGCGCTGCACTACGGCTGGCGCACGGGGATGATGATTGCCGGTGCCCTCGCGATTGTCGCCGGGCTGTTCCTCTGCTGGCGCTTGCGCGACAGGCCGCAAACCGTCGGCCTACCGGCGGTGGGCGACTGGCGGCACGACGAGATGGAGATCGCCCAGCAGCAGGAGGGCGCCGGGCTGTCCCGCCAGGAAATCCTCACCAAATACGTGCTGAAAAACCCGTACATCTGGCTGCTGTCCCTCTGCTACGTGCTGGTCTACGTGGTGCGCGCGGCGATCAACGACTGGGGTAACCTGTACATGTCCGAGACGCTCGGCGTGGACCTGGTGACCGCTAACTCTGCGGTGACGATGTTTGAGCTGGGCGGGTTTATCGGCGCGCTGGTGGCGGGCTGGGGCTCGGACAAGCTGTTCAACGGCAACCGCGGCCCGATGAATCTGATTTTTGCCGCCGGGATTTTACTCTCCGTCGGCTCGCTGTGGCTGATGCCGTTCGCCAGCTACGTGATGCAGGCGGCGTGCTTCTTCACCATCGGCTTTTTTGTCTTTGGCCCGCAGATGCTGATCGGCATGGCGGCGGCGGAGTGCTCGCACAAGGAGGCGGCAGGCGCGGCAACGGGCTTTGTCGGGCTGTTTGCCTACCTCGGCGCGTCGCTCTCCGGCTGGCCGCTGGCGCGGGTCATCGACGTCTGGCACTGGAGCGGGTTCTTCGCGGCGATCGCCATCGCGGCGGGCATCTCGGCCTTGCTGCTGCTGCCGTTTTTGCACGCCCAGGCGCCGCGCGAAGCGTGACGTGCCTCACCTTTTGTTGCCGAATGGCGCAAAACTAGGAAATTTTCCCGGTTTCACCTGGACGCTGTCTCAGGAATCTCTCCCGGCTGATTTTTACAATGCTGCAAAAATCAGCTCAGGAGTAAACCAACCATGCTGGCCTTCTTAAACCAGGTGCGCAAGCCGACCCTGGATCTGCCGCTCGACGTGCGGCGCAAGATGTGGTTCAAACCGTTCATGCAGTCTTATCTGGTGGTTTTCATCGGTTACCTGACCATGTACCTGATCCGCAAAAACTTTAACATCGCGCAGAACGACATGATCTCCACCTACGGGCTGAGCATGACGCAGCTGGGGATGATTGGCCTGGGCTTCTCCATCACCTACGGGGTGGGGAAAACGGTTGTGTCCTACTACGCGGACGGTAAAAACACCAAGCAGTTCCTGCCGTTTATGCTGATCCTCTCCGCCATCTGTATGCTCGGCTTCAGCGCCAGCATGGGCGCGGGCTCCGTCAGCCTGTTCCTGATGATCGCCTTCTACGCCCTGAGCGGTTTCTTCCAGAGCACCGGCGGGTCGTGCAGCTACTCCACCATCACCAAATGGACGCCGCGCCGCAAGCGGGGTTCGTACCTCGGCATGTGGAACATTTCCCATAACCTCGGCGGGGCGGGTGCGGCAGGCGTGGCGCTGTTCGGCGCGAACTATCTGTTCGACGGCCACGTGATCGGCATGTTTATCTTCCCGTCGATAATCGCCCTGATCGTCGGCTTTATCGGCCTGCGCTTCGGCAGCGACTCCCCGGAATCGTACGGCCTCGGCAAAGCCGAAGAGCTGTTCGGGGAGGAGATCAGCGAAGAGGACAAAGAGACCGAAGAGAACGAGATGTCCAAATGGCAGATCTTTGTTGAGTACGTGCTGAAAAACAAAGTGATCTGGCTGCTGTGCTTCTCAAACATCTTCCTGTACGTGGTGCGCATCGGCATCGACCAGTGGTCAACGGTGTACGCCTTCCAGGAGTTGAAGCTGTCGAAAGAGGTGGCGATTCAGGGCTTCACCCTGTTCGAAGTGGGCGCGCTGGTCGGCACGCTGCTGTGGGGCTGGCTCTCCGACCTCGCCAACGGCCGTCGCGCGCTGGTGGCCTGCGTCGCGCTGGCGCTGATTATCGCCACGCTCGGCATCTACCAGCACGCCAGCAACCAGTACGTTTACCTGGCGTCCCTGTTCGCGCTCGGCTTCCTGGTGTTTGGCCCTCAGCTGCTGATTGGCGTGGCGGCCGTAGGGTTCGTGCCGAAAAAAGCGATCGGCGCCGCCGATGGGATTAAAGGCACCTTCGCCTACCTGATCGGCGACAGCTTCGCCAAGCTTGGCCTGGGGATGATCGCCGACGGTACGCCGATTTTCGGCCTCACCGGTTGGGCGGGCACCTTCGCGGCGCTGGATGCGGCAGCGATCGGCTGTATCGTCCTGATGGCGATGGTCGCGGTGCTGGAAGAACGTAAAATTCGCCGCGAGAACCGCGCGCAGAAATTAAAAGCGGCCTGAGTGTGCAGGTAACTTCTTTGCCCGGTGTGTGATGCCGGGCTTTTTTTATTTGCTCGTCCTACCTTTACCCCGCTTTACACACCCACTCCTCTCCATGCTCTACAGTGTTTTTTGCTGCCGCCTTTCGTGCAGCCTTAGCCCCTTTTGCTAACGGAGAGCTTGCATGTTAACCCGACGATTGTCCTGCCTGGCGCTGCTGATGGCGCTGGCGTCCCCCGCAATGGCCGCGGATGCCCCCACCTACGGCGAGAAGCTGGAAGGTTTCGACTACGGCTGGCAGGTAAAACACTTTACCTTTACCTCGCAAAACCAGTCTCTGGATATGGCTTACCTGGACGTGAAGCCGGAAAAACCCAACGGACGTACCGTGGTGCTGATGCACGGCAAAAACTTTTGCGCCGGCACCTGGGACGGCACAATCCGTGCGCTGTCGGCCAGCGGGTATCGCGTGATCGCACCCGACCAGATCGGCTTCTGTAAATCCACCAAGCCGGACCATTATCAGTACACCTTCCAGCAGCTGGCGGACAATACCCACGCGCTGCTCACATCGCTTGGCGTCGATCGCGCGACGGTTATCGGCCACTCGACCGGCGGCATGCTGGCAACCCGCTACGCGCTAATGTGGCCGCAGCAGGTAGAGCAGCTGGTGATGGTGAACCCGATAGGCCTGGAAGACTGGAAAGCCCGCGGCGTGCCGCATATCACGGTTGACCAGTGGTACCAGCGCGAGCTGAAGGTCAGCGCCGACGGCATTCGCCAGTACGAGAAAAACACCTACTACGCCGGGGAGTGGAAGCCGGAATACGAGCGCTGGGTGACCATGCTTGCCGGGCTGAACAACGGGCCGGGCAAAGCGCGCGTGGCGTGGAACTCGGCGCTGCTCTACGACATGATCTACACCCAGCCGGTCATCTATGAATTTAGCGACCTGAAGATGCCGGTATTATTGATGATCGGCACGAAGGACAACACCGCCATCGGGAAAGACCTCGCCCCGCCGGAGGTCCGCAAGACGCTCGGCAACTATGCGGTGCTGGGCAAAGAGACGGCGAAGCGCATCCCGCACGCGACGCTGGTGGAGTTTAACGACATGGGCCACGCGCCGCAGATGCAGGATCCCGCACGCTTTCACGAGGCGCTGTTGAAGGGGCTTCAGGCGCGCTGACGGGTCTCCAGCAACAGCCCGCGCAGCCACGCCTGCGCGGGATTGCTTTTATCGCATTTATCCAGCTTTTTTCGGTTCACTATTCTGGCCGTACCCGCTGTCGACACGCTGCGTTTCCCGCTATGATGAGCGGCTAGTCTAAGGAGAACGCATGGTCTGGATAATGCTGGCAACGCTTGCCGTGGTGTTTGTGGTGGGATTTCGTGTCCTGACCTCAGATTCCCGCCGCGCCATCAAACGTTTAAGCGAACGGCTGGGGATTACCCCGATGCCGATCGAGTCGATGATTGACCAGTTCGGTAAAACACCGGGCAATGAATTTATCCGCTACCTTGAGCGGCCTGACGAGGCGCATCTGCAAAACGCCGCGCAGGTGCTGCTCATCTGGCAGGTCTGTATTGTCGACGGTAGCGAAGAGAATCTGCATACCTGGCACCGTATGCTGCGTAAAGCCCGCCTTGCTGCACCCATTACCGATGCGCAAATTCGTCTGGCACTTGGCTTTATGCGCGAAATGGAGCCCGATCCGCAGGAGCTGAACGTCTTCCAGCTGCGCTATAACCAGCTATTTCTGCCGGAAGAAGGCGTGTTTTATCTGCATTAAGCCTTTTTGCCGCACAAGATATTCTGAGCGTTCAGGATCTCCTCTCTGTTTTCATTGAGGCGAGTTGCGGCATAGATATCAATATTTAATCTCTTTGCCTCATCGTCCGTTAGTTCGCGATAGCATAGCCCCTCCTGATTGAAGGTGCATTTTGACTGAGGCAGCAGCGCAAACCCTTTCCCTCTTGCGATACGGCTTAGCATCACGAGGGAATCATCCGGCTCTTTAATACGCTTCAGCGGCGTTTTCAGCGTGTCAAAGTAGCTTTCGCATTTATCATAGAATGACGGATTAGCGCTTCTCGAAAACCAAAAAAGTGGAAGATCGCTAATGTCTTCCAGCGAGACTTTCTCTTTCAGACTGGCAGGATGTAAAGAAGGCATTGCGATGAGCAACGGTTCCTGGCAGACCCAGCGGTATTGAACAATGTCTTCATGACCCGTTCCTTTTTCCCCGGTCAGCACCAGATCCAGCATATTTTTAGACAAGCTTTGCAGCAGCTGTGCTGACGTCAGGTCGGGCGTTTCAACGTCATCTCCGGCGTTCATTTTTTGAAGCTGGGTATTTACAGGTTCAATATATTCAAAATTAAGCGTGCGCGTGAGACCGATGCGCAGATTCGTTTCTGAAGAGTGAGGGTCTTCTTTTAAGCTGCTGATGTCTTTGAGTATTTTTTCTGCCTGAACGACCAGCGCTCGGCCTGCTTCAGTGAGGCTAACGTCATGCGTACTGCGACTGAACAACTGACGTTTCAACACCGCTTCAAGGCATTTTATCTGACGCGTCAGAGGCGGTTGAGTCATGCGCAGACGTTCGGCAGCCTTACGAAAGTTCAGCTCATGTGCAACAGCGAGAAAGCATTGTAATTGTTTGATACTGGGCAGGTTATTGCTGATTAAATGTTCTGCTGTAGCCATACGTGGGTCCTAAATGCGAAAAGGTATTTCGTCTTTTTTCCATTTCGATATTACACGCTAAATGCTGGCAGCAAAACCCGTTTTAACAGTAATACAAAAAATATATTACAAATTTAACAATTCCAATAGTTTCCTGTATTGATAAATTTCTATCCGAATCCTCACTTAATCAATACTCGGAGTAATTATGTCGTCTAAATATGTACTGGTATCACGCTTCCCATTAAAAAACACTTTTTCTGAAAAAGAATTTACTTCCTTAAAAAGCAATGAAAACGTTCGCTACTATACCTGTGAAGAAAACGGCATTAATGAATTGCTGGAATTACGCGCATTCAACGATATTAAAGAAATTGCATGGGTTGAAAGTGAAATGGAATCCATGTTCCATCGTTTCTCTGAAGTTCTTTCTGCCGATATCCGTCGCGAACTGCTTAAGTTTGTTGAATCCCCAATTGATAATAAAAATAGCTTGCCACAATCAAATTATATTCAACTCCGACACGTCGAAGTGCCTGCGCATAACTATCAGCAGTACCGTCAGTGGCGCGATGAAACCATTTTTAATGTTGTAAGAGATAACAAAGATAAGATTGAAAGTTTCGAAGCATTTCATTCACTGATCAGTGGCGTTCCGGGTGTAATGTTTATCTCCTCATTCAACGGCGATAAAGCAGCATATAAAGAAGCATTTACCAATGCGCGTTATCAGGAAATCATTCAACAGGCCGGCGATAACTTTATTACTGGCGGTAATGACGGCCTTTATACACGTATCTATCGTGCTTGCTGTTGTTGAGGGACAATGAATGAACTGTAAAAAGTTGGTAGTTGTTGGCGATAAATTTAATGAATTTGCTAATGGTAAAGATGTACTGACTATATCTCAGCTAGAATTATTGACTCAAATCCCTGCGAATATCATTGATAAAGAACATGAAATTATTGTTGGGCAGGGCGTGCGCAAGGATTTTGCCGGAAAGGTAATTTCAAACCAGGCAAGAAATGCGATTCATGGTAATAAGTTAAAAATGTGCTCTCTGGAAAAACTGGTTAGCGACAAAAAAAATGCTTATTGCCATAAAAGACTGGAACAGAATGTACTTATAGGACCTGCGGAACAAGCTGAGCATAACCACGACCTTTATGCGATGCCGCTGTTAATCGATGAGCGTTGCGAATTGATGGCGGATCATCAGACGGGGCAGCATATTCAGGGAATGCTCCTGGTTGAAGCCAGCCGACAGGCCTTTATCGGTGTCACCGAAGAATTTATTTACCAGCAGGAAAGTGGACGCTATTACGTCATTAATAGCATGGCAATCAATTTCGCCAGTTTCCTGTTCCCTTTACCGGCGCTGGTCCACTTTGAATTTCTTGAAAAAGATATTAACGACCGCCGGGGGCGTTTCAAGGCTCAGGTTCGCGTCACTCAGCACCAAACGCTTTGCGCGACAATGGATGTCTCGTTCACCGTCTATCCTTCCGCCCTGATTACAGAGAAAGAGAAATCTCTGGCTGAGGTTGCCATGCAGGCGACCATTGTTGAGCAGCAAGGGGTGACTCAGGGGGTAACGCATGCCTGAATTACGTAGCCAGAAATACCGTCTGGCTGCGACCACGCAGGGGCCGCTTTACCCCCCTGCGGAGGTCATGGACGGGAAGGGTAATTTTGTCGTGGTTGGCATGGTACCAGGGGATAACGGACTGCAGTGGCGAAGCGTCATTGTCTCTCCGGACAGCCCGCTTCCGGCATTTGGGGAAGTCGCACCCTATAACATTCTGTGCGATCTGGACAAGATGCCTCAGGACGCGTTGAAGGACATCATTCTTCATACTCTTCCGTTACCCATTCCGATGAACAACTATCGGATGGTTTTCGCACCAGAACAGCGGCCGCAGGCCAATAATGAAATAAGGCCTGGCCTGCCACTTCATGAAGGCTATATCGCGGATTATCGCAGCAGCGATGGAAAGCGAGAGATCGAGCCAGTGACCCTCGCTGCCTGGCTCGAGGCAGAGGGCACCTTTGAGGTCACATTGTCCGAAGATAAGAAACGAGCCCGGTTCACGTTTTCGTTCCGGAGCCTTGTTCCGGATAGCGTTTACACCGTGATGAGTCTCAGGGAAAACGATCTAGCCTCGGAGGATCCGAGCAGGCCAGGTCCGCTGGGAATACCCAACGTATTTATAACCGATAGCGAAGGTAATGCCGAATATTGGGCAGAGTTAACCGATCCTTTCCCGGCTCCGGCGAGGAAAGGAAACAGAATTATTAACGTAGTCGTACTTTATATGAGCTCGCGTCAGAGCTATGGCGGTGCAATTGGCTTTTATGGTCTTGGAGGCGATATCCATGCCCATTTAAAACTCAAAGGCCGTTCCTTCGATGAATTTACAACTATAGAGTGAGAAAAATATGCCATTTGTTCATGTTATGACCTGGCCTGCGAAAGATGAAAATCAAATCATCAGACTCCAGGAAGATATTACATTTGCCGTTCACAAAAACACGGGTGCGCCGCTGGATAAAATTTCCGTGGTGGTTTCTGAAATTGCGCCTTCCCGCTGGGCGGATGCAGGCGTGTCTGGTACGGATAGAGATTTTCCGGTTAAGAGTCGAAGAAAAAACTACGAGGAATAAAATTTGCGTAAACATGCCGCTTTTTTTGATGTTGATGAAACGCTTATAAATATTAAAAGCATGTTTGATTTCTATGATTTCTGGTGCAGGGAAAATAATCAAAACGATCGTCTTCAACGCTATATGTCTCGTTTTCGCACCGACGTGAAAAACGGCGTGCCAAGGGAAGCCCTGAACAGAGATTATTATCGTCAGTTTAAAGGTGTGTCTTGTCGTTATCTGGAAGAAATGGGTGAGAAGTGGTTCAGGCGTAAGCTGGAAAGCGAGTTTTTTATTGAGAGTGCTGTTTCAGCCCTTAAAAAACATCAGAACCAGAACATGTATACCGTATTTATATCGGGCTCTATGCTTCCGATTCTTTCACCCATTGCAAAATATCTTGGAGTAACGGAAGTACTCTGTGCGCCGGTGATAATAAATGACGCAGGTGAGTTGACGGGTGAAATCGGCCTGCCTCAAACAATTGGAACAGGTAAAAAAGACGCGCTTATCGCCTTTTGCGATGATAAAGAGATTAACCCCGTGGATTGTTATGCCTACGGCGACGATCTTTCGGATATTCCAATGCTGGAAGCCACTGGCCATCCCGTCTGTGTGGGAGAGCATTCCGCGCTTACCAGATATGCAACTGAAAAAAATTGGCACATTATTTAAATCCTTATTGAGGTAAGTAGTATGACTTCAGAACTCACTCCGCAGAATATGACGTTAAGGTCATGGCTTGCTTTATTCATTCTGGCAATTTCAACCTTTACTATTGTCACCACCGAACTGGCGCCAGTCGGATTATTAACGCCAATCGCAGAGGGGCTACAGTCTTCGGAATCTGCGGTGGGCATGACCGTGTCGCTTTATGCCTGGGTGGGGGCGTTGAGTGCGCTGTTTGCCTCCGTCTTTTTAGGGAATGTGGCCAAGAAGCGGCTTTTACTTGTGCTCACCGTGGTACTTTTGGTCTCTAACGTTATGGCTGCGACGGTAAACGTCTATAGCATGCTGCTTAGCGCCCGCGTACTGGGAGCGCTTGCTCACGGCGCATTCTGGGCGATGATCGGCGCAACGGCGGTGGCTATGGTCCCTGCCAGATATATAGGGGCGGCGACGTCAATCGTATTTGGTGGTGTTTCCGCAGCAAGCGTTTTTGGCGTACCGGTATCCAACTATATTGGTATTCACTTCGGCTGGCGGCAGGCATTTTGGCTGATGGCCGCGCTGAGCGTAATTGCCTTTGTGGGTATTAGCGTTCTTGTTCCCAGGATTACCAGCAAAAGCGCGCTCGGGCTGGATGCGCTTAAAGGCGTGCTGAAATCGTCAACATTATGGAAAATTTACTCAGCAACCTTGCTGGCTGTGACGGCTCACTTTGCTGCCTTTACGTACATTGAACCCTGGCTACACACGCAGAGTTTACTGTCCACCACCATTATTCCTGCTGTGCTTTTTGTTTACGGCATCGCGGGTCTGGCAGGTAATTTCCTGACCGGCGTGTTGATTGATAAGTATCTCAAGCTGACGGTCTCTTTGTCTGTACTGCTGATCTGTGCAGTGCTGCTGTTCCTGGGCCTGTCTGGTTCCTCGCTCTCTGCTGCGTTGATATTTACCAGTATGGTTGTCTGGGGTGTCGCCGTATCAGGAATATTTGTCGGTTTCCAGACGTGGGTTTTACGTATGGCAGAGGATAAAGCCTTCCCGGCCTCCGCAATCTACGTTTCATTTTTCAATACCGCCATTGGTATCGGTGCGTCAGTCGGTGCCTGGATGGTTTCATCATTTTCAATGCCGCTCCTGTATATCGTCGCCGGTACGGCCATCGGTCTGTCCGTTCTGCTTGTCGCGGTTATTCCGGCAACGTTAACCGCAAAACAATCCCGTATGGAGAAATCTTATGAGTCAAATTAATGACCGCACGCGCTATGGCAGAGAGATTATGGACCGTCTTGAAGCGGGGCTCGCGGATAAAGTCACCCGCCGCCTGAGCGAGCTGGACCCGGGGCTGCCCGCCCTGATTACCGACTATGCGTTCGGGGATGTGGTGGGTCGTCCGGGACTGGATCTCAAAACGCGCGAAATGTTGACCGTCGCCTCGCTTGTGACGCTGGGTAATGCCATGCCGCAGCTAGAACTGCATATGCGAGGCGCGCTCAATACCGGCGTGACGCCGGAAGAGCTGCTTGAAATTGTGATACAGATGGCGGTATATGCTGGCGTTCCCGCCTGCATGAATGGTCTTACTGCATACCGCGCGGCAATGGCCGCGACGGGCCATACTTTGCCAGGACTGAAGGGAAGCGACGCATGAGCGAGATTGTTATTATTGCAGCCCGCCGCACGGCGACGGGCGCATTTCAGGGCGCGCTTGCGGAGCATTCAGCCTCTGACCTGGGAAGCCGCGTTATTCAGGCGCTCCTGAAAGAATCTGGCGTAGAAGCCAGTGATATCTCTCAGGTCATTATGGGACAGGTACTTACTGCGGGGTGCGGCCAGAACCCGGCCCGACAGTCGGCACTGAATGCTGGGTTGCCCGTAGATACGCAATGTCTGACGGTAAACAAAGTGTGCGGGTCCGGGCTTAAGGCGGTCCATCTTGGCATGCAGGCGCTGCAGACGGGGGAGGCTGAGTTTGTTATCGCCGGTGGTCAGGAGAGCATGTCCAACGCGCCGCATATCGCCACGACGTCGCGTAGCGGAACGCGGCTGGGTGATATTACTCTCAAAGATAGCCTGGTTTCTGACGGGCTCTGGGATGCCTTCAACGATTATCACATGGGTATCACTGCAGAGAATGTTGCGACGGAGTTTGGTATCAGCCGCGAAATGCAGGATGAATATGCCCTTGTCTCTCACCACAATGCGCTTGAAGCGCAGGCGCGTGGCATTTTTGAGTGTGAAATTGTCCCGGTTGAATGGCAGACGCGAAAAGGTGAAACGATCAGCGTGGAGAGGGATGAAGGACCCCGTGCAACCAGTATCGAAAAATTGACGAAACTGAAGCCTGTCTTCCGAAAAGAGGGTACGGTGACGGCGGGAAATGCTTCATCGTTGAATGACGGTGCTGCGGCGGTCCTGCTTTGTACGCGTGAGACTGCCGAAGCACGTGGTTTGCCGGTTCTGGCATCGCTGGGCGTATTTTCCAATTCCGGTATCCAGCCGGCATTAATGGGTGCAGCCCCGATTCAGGCCATTGCCGACTGTCTTTCCCGCTCGGGATGGAAGCCTGAGGATGTCGATCATCTCGAATCCAACGAAGCGTTTGCCGCCCAGGCGTTGGCCGTGATTCAGCGGGCCGGGATTTCCCCGGATCGTATCAATCCATACGGCGGGGCAATCGCGCTTGGGCATGCGATAGGTGCATCCGGCTGCCGAATTTTGGTGACGCTGGTTCATTCCCTGATCCGTAATGATGCCAGGCGTGGCGTTGCCGCACTGTGCGTTGGCGGCGGGGAAGGCGTCGCGTTGAGCGTTTATCGCTAACGGCGTATCTGTAGATATAAAAAAACCGGGGAAACCCGGTTTTTTATTTTCAAGATGCTGTATCAGGCATTCACGCCCTTCATACCCTCAGCAGAATAACGATCGCCTTTAATCGCTACCCGGCGATGAAGGTTGTTCAACGATTCGATATCGCTCTTCTCAAGCACAATATCGGCAGCGCGCGCGTTCTCGGCCAGATAGCTGACGTGCTTAGTACCCGGAATGGGAACCAGCCGATCGTATTGTGCTAACAACCAGGCAAGCGCAATCTGACCTGCGGTACAGCCGTATTTTGTCGCCAGCGGGGTAATGATATCGAGCAACTGGCGATTATGATCGAGACTGGACTGAACAAATCGTTCGTTATTCTTGCGGAAATCACCTTCTGCAAAATCGTTGTTGTTCAGGTATTTTCCCGTCAGGAAGCCCCTGCCAAGAGGTGAGTAGGGCACCAGGCCGATACCTAGCGCTTTCACGACCGGCAAAATGTTTTCCTCGATGTCTCGTGTCCACAGAGAATATTCTGTTTGCAATGCGGTGACCGGATGCACCGCATGCGCCCGTTGCAGCGTTGAAGCCGACACTTCGCAAAGGCCGATGTGGTTGATCTTACCCTCTTTAACAAGGGTGCGCAGGCAATCCATACTCTCTTCGATCGGGGTTGCGTTACTCACCCTGTGAAGGTAAAAGAGGTCGATTCGCTCCACGCCAAGCCGCTTAAGGGATTCGTTACAGCAGCGGATGATATAGTCCGGCGTATTGTTGATGGTGCGGGCGTAGGAGTCGTCAGGAGAGCGATCGATGCCGCACTTCGTGGCGATTTTGAACTGGTCGCGAGTGTTTTTATCCAGCCCGGCAAGAAAGTGACCGATTAGCCTTTCATTATGGCCACGGCCATATAAATTTGCGGTATCAATAAACGTCACGTTCAAATCGATGAGGTTATGCAATACCTGCAGTGAGCCTTTGTCATCAGTCTGGCCATAAAATTCACTCAGACCCATGGCACCGTAGCCGATGGCACTGACGGTAAGATTTTGAGATAAAGTACGTGTTTTCATAGTTTCTCCTTTTCAGACCCTATGATTGTTTCACCTCAATTGTGGTTACTGAATTTTCATTTTCGTTATGCTGAAAAGGTATCAGTCACCGCCGCTCTACCTTCCGAATCATTAAAAACGACAAAAGTTGTCTAAACGTTAAATTCGTCACACTTTTGATGATAAACTGCGCGACTTTTCCGCACGTTTTTATCTTCAGGTGATGCCATGACAGAACATATCCAGCCCACAACCAGACCGCAGACCAAAGAGGTGTCGCGCCCCAACTGGTCGGCGGTTTTCTCCGTGGCGTTCTGCGTCGCCTGCCTGATTACCGTTGAGTTTCTACCGGTAAGCCTGCTGACGCCGATGGCGCAGGATCTGGGCATTTCCGAAGGCGTGGCGGGGCAGTCGGTCACCGTGACCGCGTTTGTGGCGATGTTCGCCAGCCTGTTTATCACCCAGGTCATTGGCACTATCGACCGCCGCAAAGTGGTCATTCTGTTCAGCGTGCTGCTGACGGCATCCTGCCTGCTGGTCTCCTTCGCGGAAAGCTTCACCCTGCTGCTGCTCGGTCGCGCCTGTTTGGGGCTGGGATTAGGCGGCTTCTGGGCGATGTCGGCCTCGCTGACCATGCGCCTTGTGCCCGCGCGCACCGTGCCAAAAGCGCTGTCCGTTATCTTCGGCGCGGTCTCTATTGCGCTGGTGATTGCCGCGCCGCTGGGCAGCTTCCTCGGTGGGATTATCGGCTGGCGTAACGTCTTTAACGCGGCGGCGGTGATGGGTTTGCTCTGCATCATTTGGGTGTGGAAAGCGCTGCCGTCCCTGCCGGGTGAAGCGGCGCACCACAAACAGAACATGTTCGCGCTGCTCAAGCGCCCCGGCGTGCTGGCGGGGATGACCGCCATCTTTATGGCCTTTGCCGGGCAGTTTGCCTTTTTCACCTACATCCGCCCAGTGTTTATGACCATGGCGGGCTTTGACGTGGACGGCCTGACGCTGGTGCTGCTGAGCTTCGGTATCGCCAGCTTTGTCGGCACGTCGCTGTCGTCCCAGTTCCTGAAACGCTCCCTGAAGGTGGCGCTGGCGGGGGCGCCGCTGGTGTTGGCGCTGAGCGCGGCGGTGCTGGTGCTGTGGGGCAGCGATAAGTGGGTCGCGTCGGCGATTGCGATTATCTGGGGCTTTGCCTTTGCGCTGGTGCCGGTGGGCTGGTCGACGTGGATCACCCGAACGCTGGCCGATCAGGCGGAAAAAGCCGGGTCGATTCAGGTGGCGGTGATCCAGCTGGCGAACACCTGCGGCGCGGCCATTGGCGGCGTGGCGCTCGACCATCTGGGGCTGACGTCACCACTGGTGATTTCCGGTACGCTGATGCTGCTGACGGCACTGCTGGTGGCAGGGAAGGTGAAGGCGCGTTGATTGATAAACAGTCACTACATCGATATACTTGTACCGTAACTTGTACAGGAGGAAATATGCAGGTTGTGACGTTTACCGAAGCACGAAGCCGACTCAAAGATGTGTTGGACGACGTGAATGACAATGTGGAGACAACCATCATCAGCCGCCGAAACGGGGGGGATGCGGTGGTTATGTCTCTGCAGCACTACAACTCAATGATGGAAACCATCCATCTGATGAGTTCGCCTGCCAACGCCAGTCGACTGATGGAGTCAATCGCACAGGCAAATTCCGGAAAAACCACGCAGAGGGATCTGATAGATGACCAGGCTACTGATTTGGACTGATAACGGCTGGGATGATTACCTGTGGTGGCAGGAGCAGGATAAGAAAACGCTTCGCAGAATCAATAAATTGATTGAAGATGCGAAGCGTCAACCCTTCGATGGCCTGGGTAAGCCGGAACCGCTTAAAGGTAACCTTTCCGGATACTGGTCCCGCCGAATCAATGATACTGACCGTCTGGTTTACGGGGTGTCGGATAGCGCTCTTACTATTTTAATGTGCCGCTACCACTATTATTCGTAGATCACGCCGATGTCCTCATCCGTCTTCTCGAATCCATCGAGATCAACACCACCGACGACACAATCAATAGCGTTCCCAGCCAGTCCGGCAGGGTGAAGGCCACCCCCAGCAGGATCACCGACAGTAACGCGCTGCTCAACGGCTCGGCGCAGCTCAGAATGCTCGCCTTCGGCCCGCCGATCATCTGCGCGCCTTTCAGGTACAGGCTGAACGTCAGCGCGGTGCCAATCACCACCAGGTAGAAAAACGCCAGCAGCAGGCCGCCGTCAATCACGAAAGTGGTGCCGCGCCCGGCGTAGAACGGCGTCAACATTAACCCGGCAATCAACATGCTCCAGCCGACAATCGGCAGCGTGCCGTAGCGGGCAATCAGCGCTGACGGATAGGTTGTGTAAAACGCGGCGGCAAACGCCGAGGCGATGCCGAAGAACAGCGCGGCAGGGGAGATGGAGAGGGAGGTTGGGTCGCCGTGGGTCACCAGCAGGAAGGTGCCGATCAACGACGTAAAAATCGCTGACAGGACAAACACGCCGGGACGCGTTTTCCGCGCAAGGGCGAACCACGCCACAATGATGGTCGGCGACAGGAACTGGAGCACGGTCGCCGTAGCGGCGTTGGATTTTTCAATCGTCAGCAGGAAGGTGAGCTGCACGGTGAGCGCGCCGACCAGCGAGAAAAACAGCAGACTGAGGGCGTCTTTACGATGCTTGATGATCGAGAAAATCTTGTCGCCGTGAACGAAGGAGAGCGTCAGCAGGATCACGCCGGTAAACAGCAGGCGAATCATGGTCAGGTAAGGCGAAGAAATGTGGCTTTTCTCCATGATGTACTGCGCGCAAACGCCGGAACTGCCCCATAAAACGGCGGCGATCAGGACGTTCAGCATCCCTTTGCGTGTGGAACCCATGTTCTCCCCTGCTATGTTGTCGTTAATTGGCCAACAGCATAGCATGGTTGTGTGCGGCTTGATGCCCTCACCCCCGTAGGCCGGGTAAGCGTAGCGCCACCCGGCATGTTGTTGACCTTAGAACCACGCCTCCCACATCGCGCCGACGTTGAAGTCGTCGAGCGTCTCGTCTTTGGTATTGTTCACGCGCGCGGTGCGTTCATTATCCACCTTGCCGCCGGTGACGTAGAAGCGCAGCATCGGACGGAACTCAGGCCCCATGGCGATAGACATGTTCTGCGACAGGGTCAGCTTCCAGCCCTTGTTGTCGCCGCCGTTGTCGTAGTCAACGTGCTGCCAGCCTGCTTCCAGCCAGGTGGAGTGAACATCGTTCCACCAGTGCATCGGGCGCACGATGGCGTTGTAGTTCTTGCGGTTATCAGTCTTATCGCGGCTGTTGTCGTAGTCGTGGAAGGCGAGGATGTACTCCACCTGCGTGGCCTGGGTGAATTTATACAGCCCTTCGAAGCTGGCGTAGACCGTGGTCAGATCTTCGGTTTTGTTGAACACGCTGTTGTCCGCGTTATCGGAGTAGCGGGCGATCACCTTGTTCACGCCGCTGTCGTTGGTGTGGCTCAGCACCACGCCGCCCTGCCAGGCGTTCAGACGCTCGTCGCTCTCCACCGCTTTGGAGTCAAAGCCGTAGTTGGCGTACAGCTCCATGTCGATCGGGCCGAGCTTCATGCCGTGGATTTTGGAGGTCGCGGCGTAGTTGCCCTTGTCGCCCGTGCCGGAACCGCCGGTACAGGTGATGCGCGACGGGTTCGCTTCATCTTCCATCACTTCCGGGCTACAGGATTCGACTGCCGCCACGGCAGCCACGTCAAACTGCACGCCGCCGATGTCGAAGTTCTTCACGCCCGCGCCCTGGCCGTCGTGGTTCATCCAGAAGTAATCGTTGATGCCCTGCTGCGGACGCTGGTGGAAGTCACGACCGGCCCAGAAGTAGGCATTTGGGTTGGAGGCCATAATGTTGGTCACCCCCGCGTAGGCTTTTTTCAGGTTAACCTCGTCGCCCCAGTGGTCGATCATCACGTTGATGTCCCAGATGGCGCCGTTGTCCCCTTTGAAGACCTTGGAGAGCTGGAATTCCCCGCCGTTACCTTCGTTACCCAGACGACCAATCGCGGACGCGCCGTTGTAGGAGCCGTCCACCGCCACGTATTTCTGATCGGCGGCCTGGAAGTGCGCGCCGTAGCGGGCGTAGCCGGTGAATTTAATGCCGAACGGGATCGCCATATCCGGGGATTGCGCCGCGCTTTGCGGCTCGGTCACCACGTCCGCTTTTTTCGCAACCGCCGCATCCATTTTGGCCTGACGCTCGGCCAGAGCTTTATCTACCGCTTTCGCCACAATGGCGTCGATTTGCTCCTGGGTAAATTCTTGTGCGAGTACGGAAATTGGGCAAAGCGCGGCGATAACCGCCATGGTTAATGGAAGTTTTTTAATCGTATTCATGGTTATCTCAATATAGTTTAATTTTATTCAGACAATAACCATCCCGCTCCGATCTGACAGAGTATGTCGCTATCATCAGAACAAGTGGATCTCTATTTAGGGTACAGAGGTATTACATTAATTTTATTTCGCCATAGACTATCTCTGATATAAATGAATTATTTCTTCAGACAATTCACGCGCTAATAAGGAATTCATTAAATGATCCTGCGCGTGCACCATGATTAACGTCATCGGCTGGCGGCCTTCGCCCGCATCCTGCTCGATCAGTTTGGTCTGCATCTTGTGCGCCTGGCGCGCGTAGCCGTCGGCTTCGTGCAGCAGGCTTTTGGCCTCGTCAAAGTTGCCCTGACGCGCCGCGTGCAGCGCTTCAAAGCACAGGCTGCGGGACTGTCCGGCGTTGACGATAATTTCCATTACGGCTTCTTCTAGTGCGATCATCATTATTACTCTTTTTCAAAACTATTATTTAAGGCGGTGGCGGCAAACCACTCTCCGCTTTTCTTAATGGTGCGCTGCTGCGTCTCTAAATCGAGCTGGATAAATCCGTAGCGATTTTTATAGGCATTACACCACGACCAGTTATCAATAAATGTCCACATATGGTAGCCAAGGCAATTGCACCCTTCGCTAATCCCTTTATGCAGCCACGTTAAATGCTCAGAAATAAACTCGATGCGGTAGTGATCGTTAATCTGGCCATTTTCAATAAAGCGCTGTTCATTTTCGACGCCCATGCCGTTTTCAGAAATAAAGCAGCGAGGGTTGCCGTAATTGTCGCGCAGGTTAACCAGAATATCGTAAATACCCGGCGCGTAGATTTCCCAGCCGCGGTACGGATTCATCTTGCGGCCCGGCATCTCGTAGTTATCAAAGAACCACTCCGGCATAAACGGCGCCTGCGGGTTCACCGCGCTGTCGCGACACTTCACGCGACGCGGCTGATAGTAGTTCACGCCGAGCAGGTCGATTTTCCCTTCCGCAATCAGGAAGCCGTCTTCCGGCTTGCAGGCGGGCAACTGATCGTAGGATTTCAGCAACGCCACCAGGTCGGCCGGATACTCCCCGCGCAGTACCGGGTCAAGGAAGCTGCGGTTAAACATCAGGTCCGCGATGTGTGCCGCCTTCACGTCCGCCGGGTTCTGCGAGCGCGGGTAGGACGGCGTCAGGTTCAGCACGATGCCGATCTCACCCGCGTAATGTCCGGCGCGGTAAGCCTGAACGGCCTTCGCGTGGGCCAGCACGGTGTGATACGCCACGGTGGCCGCCCGGCGGAAATCCACCACGTTAGGATAGTGGAAGTCGTACAGATAACCGCCCTCCACCGGGACGATCGGCTCGTTGAAGGTAAACCAGTGCAGCACGCGGTCGCCAAACAGCTCGAAGCAGATCTGCGCATAGCGGGCGTAAGCGTCCACCACGTCACGGTTTTCCCAGCCGCCGATCTCCTGCATCGCCATCGGCATGTCGAAATGGAACAGGGTGATAAACGGCGTGATGCCCTGTTCATTCAGCTCATCAATGACCTGATTGTAAAAATCGACCGCTTCCGGGTTCACTTCACCGATACCGTCGGGGATCAGGCGTGCCCAGCTAATCGAGGTACGAAAGCTGTTGTGGTTCAGCTGCTTTAACAGCTGAATGTCCGTTTTCCAGTTTTGATAAAACGTGGAGGTCTGCTGCGGCCCCACGCCGTTGTGAAAACGGTTCGGCTCGCGGGCAAACCAGTAATCCCATGTGGTTTCCCCCTCTCTTGCCCCTTCGGTCTGGAGAGCGGAGCTTGCGCTGCCCCACCAGAAGTTATCGGGAAATGCGTATTTCATGTCCTTTCCTCTTTGACTTAATTGCTTGCGGCTTCAGCAGTACCGACGGTTGCCTGGGCCTTCTGCTCTTCGTTTTTCATCAGCGTACGCTCATAGGCGCGCAGGAACGGCAGGTACATCAGCGCGGACATCACCATACAGACCAGGCACATTATCACCGGACTGAGCGCCCAGTTTGCCGCCCATGAGGCACCAATCGGCGCGGGGGTGGTCCACGGGGTTAATGACACCACCTGAGCCAGCCAGCCGAGCTTCGTTGCGCCGTACGCCAGGCAGGCATTGACCAGCGGAACAAACACGAACGGGATAAACAGCATCGGGTTCATGATGATCGGCGCGCCGAACAGAATCGGCTCATTGATGTTAAAGAAGCTCGGCACAATGCCCATTTTGCCGATGGTGCGCAGGTGCGTGGCGCGGCTGCGCAGCAGCAGGAACGCCAGCGGCAGCGTGGAGCCTACGCCACCAATCAGCAGGTAGTGATCCCAGAAGCCCTGCAGGTAAACGTGCGGCAGTGCCGCGCCTGCGGCGAGCGCCGCCTGGTTTGCGGAGAGGTTCGCCATCCAGAACGGGTTCATGATGCCGGTGACAATCAGCGAGCCGTGAATACCGGCAAACCAGAAGATCTGGCACAGCAGCACGGAGAGCAGTATCGCGGGCAGGGAGTCAGATGCGGATACCAGCGGCTCCAGCAGGTGCATGATCGCCTGCGGGATGATCATTCCGGTCTGCGCTTCAATGAACAGGTTCAGCGGGTGCAGCGTACCGATCACCACCATCACCGGGATCAGGATCTCAAACGAACGCGCCACGCCGGTGGGCACTTCCTTCGGCAGGCGGATGGTCACATTGTTCTGCTTCAGCCACGCATAGACGCGGGTGGCGTAAATCGCGGTGATAAGCGCGGTAAAGATGCCCTGACCGGAGAGATACTGGGTCGAGATTTTACCGTCGGCATACGGCGCGGCGACCAGCAGGAAGGCCATAAAGGCCAGCAGGCCGGACATCACCGGGTCGAGGTTAAACTGACGCCCCAGGCTCGCCCCAATCCCCACCGAAATGAAGAAGGTCATCACGCCCATGCTGAGGTTAAACGGCAGCATCAGCTGGTCGCGGTAGGTCTGGGAGAAATCCAGCCAGCCGCGGGCGAAGCTGTTGGTGGTATCCGCCGAGAACGGCGGGAAGATGAACACCAGCATAAACGAGCCGATGATCATAAACGGTAGCGCGGCGGTAAAGCCGTCGCGGATGGCAATCACATACTTTTGCTGACCCAGCTTTGCGGCCAGCGGGGTAATTGACTGCTCAATCACCGCGACCATGGATTGATATAACGAACTCATGTGAACACCTTTTAGTGTGCCGCTTCGATGAGCGACAGAGCATAGTCCAGTACTTTATCGCCACGTTGCATGCCGTAGTCCATCATGTCGATGGGCTGTACCGGAATGCCTTTCGTAGCCGCCTTGTCTGAGAGTGTCTGTAACATGTATTTCACTTGCGGTCCGAGAAGTACCACCTGGTATTGCGGAAACTGCGTATCAAATTCGGAAACACCGTACGCATCAATCTTCACCGGCAAACCACGTTCTTTCGCGACATCGACCATTTTGCTGACCAGCAGGCTGGTGGACATCCCGGCAGAGCAACACAGCATAATCTTGAACATCGACAACCATCCTCTAAATGTAAATAGTTATTGCGAGGATGATTGGACATGATACGGAAACCGGTTTCCATTTATAAAAAGCAGAACTGTGATAACCATCAAGATCCAATACTTATGAGGCTAATTAACCGGATGTGTGTCACATAATTTGGCTGTTTTAACATCATTTTGAGTGGAAACGGAAAATCGGTTTCCATGAAAAACGGAAACGGATATACTCCGTTCTGGCTATAATGTGAGCCGTAGCGGTCATGGAATTTGCAGGCGCGAGGTTAGCCTGCCAGGGGAAAGAGATGTCGACAATCAATGATGTATCACGTCTGGCCGGGGTGTCTAAAGCCACGGTATCGCGAGTGTTGAGTGGGTCACGTGGCGTTAAGGAAGCCAGCCGTCAGGCCGTGCTGAAGGCGGTGGATGAGCTGAACTACCGGCCTAACGTGATTGCCCAGTCGCTGCTGAGCCAGTCGACGGGCTGCATTGGGGTGATTTGCGCGCAGGAAAACATTAACCAGACCACCGGGTATCTTTACGCGCTGGAAAAACAGCTCAGCCAGCACCAAAAACACCTGCTGCTGCGCTTCGCCCATAGCAAAGCGGAAGTGATGAATGCTCTCGAAGAACTCTCCTGCGGCCTGTGTGACGACATTCTGGTGATTGGCGCACGTTTCCCGCTGGACGTGGATATGGACAACGTCATTCTGGTGGACTGCATGGAGGCTGATAACTCCAACAGCATCCAGTTCGATCACGCCTTTGCCGCCGAAACCGCCTGTAACTATCTGACCAGCCAGGGGCGTCGCCAGATTGCGCTGATCCATCCCCACGGCAGCGGGTTTGCCGACCAGGTGCTGCTTGGCTATAAGCACGCGCTGGAGAAAAATTTCCTGCCCTTTAATCGCAACCTCGTCTTTATGGACGCGACCTCCTCGTCCGTTGCGCTTCAGGAATTACTCAACAACGCGTCCACGCTGAACTTCAACGCGCTGCTGGTGGCGGACGAGCAGGAAGCCCAGCGGGTGATCCCGCAGCTGCAGGCGTTTAATAAATCCGTACCGGACGACATTATGGTCTTTAGCCTGGCCGGCTCGCTGCACCTGCCGGGTATTCCGGTGATACCGGCGATTGAATATTCAATGGATGCCATGGCGGCGCGTATCGTAAGCTGGCTGACGGAGAAAACGCAGATGCTCGGGTCCTATGTTCTGCGCGGGGATCTCATCATTCCGGACGTGCGGAAGCGTTAAAACATTTTCCAGGCCGGGTAAGCGCAGCGCCACCCGGCGAGAACTCAATAATCTTCCAGACAATCCACCTGACCAACCGCAGCCCAGTAGGCGTCCAGGTTGTCGCGCTTCACGGCGGTGATGGCGTTTTTGATCAGCAGCTGATTGGCCTCGGACGACAAAATCATCTCCTGCCAGGCCTTATCGCTCTGCTTTTTCTGTGGCGTACAGGTTTTCTTAATATCTTTAAGGACCTGCTGCTTAATCTGCGCCTCTTTCGACGGATCCTCTTTTTCCTGAGCATGGACAAACGCGGCGAAGAGCAGACAAACCAGCAGGCAGACCAGGTGCGCAGCTTTCATCAACAACCCCCTTTAGACGTCACAGGCTTCCCATGAAATATATCGTTACATTCAGTGTAGCGATTCCAGTCGAAAGTATGATTTTCTCTTTTCTGCGCATGAGAATCGCCCACCGATAAGGTTACTGGATCCCCCCGCCCAGCGACTGCCACAGCGTGATGCGGTTCTCCAGGTCGGTTTGCTGCAGCGCAATCAGCGATTCCTGCGCCGACCACAGCGACCGCTGCGCGGTCAGTACCGTCAGATAATCCCCCGCGCCCGCCTTATAGCTGCGCGTTGCCACATCCAGCGTTTTTTGCTCGGCCGCCACGTATTCTCGCTGGGCATCAAGCTGCTCGCTGAGCGTTTCACGGCGCGCCAGCGCGTCGGCCACGTCTTTAAACGCGCTCTGGATGGCTTTTTCGTAGGTCGCAATTAACCCTTTTTTCTCGGCTTCTGCATAACGCAGCTGCGCCAGATTGTTGCCACCGCTGAACAGCGGCAGGGTGATGGACGGCGCGAATGACCAGACCTTCATCCCGTGGCTGAACAGGGAGGAGAGCGAGTCGCTGCCGACGCCCGCGCTGGCGGTCAGTGAAATGGTCGGGAAGAAGTTGGCGCGCGCCGCGCCGATATTGGCGTTGGCGCTCAGCAGGTTATGTTCCGCTTCCTGAATGTCCGGGCGGCGCAGCAGCGCGCTGGAGCTGACGCCCGCCGGGATCAGCGTGATGGCGTTGTTGCTCAGGCTCTCCAGCGTACCGGGCAGCAGGTTCTCCGGCACCGTATCGCCCGCCAGCAGATTGAGGGCATTTTTATCCTGCATCACCAGCGTCCGGTAGCTCGCTACGCTGGCGCGCGCCTGCTGGTAAACCGCCATCGCTTCACTGACGTCCGTAGCCGCCGCGACGCCCACTTCCTGCTGGCGCTTCACAATCTTCAGCGAGTTTGCCGCGCTCTCCATTGTGGATTTCGCCAGCGCCAGGTTGCTGTTATCCGCCGCCAGCGTCACCCAGGCCGTGGTCAGCTCGCTAACCATCGTCAGGCGCGTGTTCTGCGCGGTGAACTCGCTGGCAAGCCAGGTTTCACGCGCGGCGCGGGAGAGGCTCTGGTTGCGGCCAAACAGATCCAGCTCGAAGCTGGAGACTGCGCCGTTGGCTTCGTCGCTGGTGGTCACGCCGCTTGCCAGCGTGCGGCTGCGGGTGTGGCTCAGCTCGGCGTCCGCCGTCGGAAACAGGGACGAGCGCGTTTCACCGTACTGTGCGCGGGCGGCGTCGATATCCGCGATCGCTTTTTGCACGTCGCGGTTGCTGTTCAGCGCCATCGTCACCACGCTTTTCAGCCTCGCGTCGTTCATCACCTGCTGCCACTGGCTCAGCACGGCGGTGGCTTCGCCGTGCGCGCCGGGCAAGGTCGCCGGGACGGGAGCGTCCGGGCGTTGATAGGTAGGGTCTAACGACACACACCCTGCGCTCAGCAGGGCTAACGCTAAAACAGTGACACGAAACATTATGACCTCCGGTTCGCGTGTTTACCGGAGAACAGACGTTTCACCAGTACAAAGAATAAAGGGACGAAGAAGATCGCCAGCAGCGTCGCGGCCAGCGTTCCGCCGATAATGCCGGTACCAATTGCCACGCGGCTGTTGGCACCGGCACCGGTTGCAACGGCCAGCGGCGTCACCCCTGCGATAAACGCCAGCGACGTCATGATGATGGGACGCAGACGCGTCTGGGCGGCACGCAGGGCGGCGCGCGTCAGGGAGTAACCTTCTGCAACTTTGGCTTCGGCAAACTCGACAATCAGGATGGCGTTCTTCGACGACAGGCCGATAGTGGTGAGCAGCGCCACCTGGAAGTAGACGTCATTGCTCAGGCCGCGCAGGGAGGCGGCAAGCGCCGCACCCAGCACCCCAAGCGGGATCACCAGGATGACCGAAATCGGCACCGACCAGCTTTCATACAGCGCCGCCAGACACAGGAACACTACCAGGATCGAGAGGGCATAAAGGCTCATTGCCTGACCGCTCGCCAGTTTTTCCTGTAAGGACAAACCGCTCCACGCCCAGGTGCTGCCGGACGGCAGGCTGTTTGCCAGCTGCTCCATTTTGCTCATCGGCGTGCCGGAGCTCGCGCCGCTGGCGTTTTCGCCCTGTATCTCATACGCCGCCGAGCCGTTGTAGCGCACCAGGCTTTCCGGGCCATACTCCCAGCGCGTGGTGGCGAAGGCGGAGAACGGGGTCATGGTGCTGTCGCTGCCGCGCACATACCATTTGTTGAGATCGGACGGCACGGCGCGATAGTCGCTGTCGCCCTGGATGTAGACCTTTTTCACACGGCCGCGATCGATAAAGTCGTTCACGTAGGTCCCGCCCCAGGCGCTGGCGAGGGTGTTGGTGACGTCGCTCAGGGACAGCCCCAGCGACACGGCCTTGTTGTTGTCGATATCCACCTGAAGCTGCGGCATCTGCGGCAGATCGTTGGCGCGCACGGCGTGCAGCGAGCTGTCCTGGTTGGCTTCGCCAATCAGCTGGTTACGCAGTTTCAGCAGCGCGTCGCGGTCGGTGCCGCCGCTGGCCATCAGCTCAAAGGTAAAGCCGTTGCTCTGGCCCAGGCCATCCACCGCCGGCGGCGTCATCGCAAAGATGGTCGCATCGCGGATGGTGCTCAGTTCCTGCGTGGCACGCAGGGCGATGGCCTGAGCTGTGTTTGCATCGCCTTTACGCTCTGACCAGTTCTTCAGGGAGACAAACGCCATCCCGGCGTTCTGGCCGCTGCCGCTGAAGCTGAAGCCTTCAATGGTGAAGATCACGTTGGTGTTGGCTTTCTCTTTGGTGAGGAACCACTCGCGCACCTGGCGGCTGACTTCGGCGGTACGTACCGTCGTCGCGCCGGCTGGCAGGGTGTACTGCACCATGATTTCGCCCTGGTCTTCCGTCGGCAGGAAGCTGCCCGGCAGCTTAAGCATGGCGAAGCCCATCGCGCCGCAGAGCAGGGCGTAGATGACCAGCATGCCGCCGGAACGGCGCAGAGCGCGCAGCACCTTGTTCTGATAACCGCGCTCGGTCCTGCTGTAGAAGCGGTTAAACGCGCCGAAGAAGCCTTTTTTGTGCGGCGTCGTGTGGCTCAGAATCGAGCCGCAGAGCGCGGGCGTCAGGGTCAGCGCCACCACCACGGAGAGGAACATCGCCGAAATAATGGTGACCGAGAACTGACGGTAAATCACCCCGGTGGAGCCGCCGAAGAAGGCCATCGGCAGGAATACCGCAGAGAGCACCAGCGCAATGGCGACCAGCGCGCCGGAGATTTCGCCCATCGATTTCTCGGTGGCTTCCCGGGCGGGCAGCCCCTCGTCGCGCATAATACGCTCGACGTTTTCCACCACCACGATGGCGTCATCCACCAAAAGCCCTATCGCCAGCACCATCGCAAACAGCGTCAGGGTATTGATGGAGTAGCCGAACAGCGCCAGTACGCCGAAGGTACCCAGCAGAACGACAGGTACCGCCAACGCGGGGATCAGCGTCGCGCGGATGTTTTGCAGGAACAGGTACATCACCACCACCACGAGGACAATGGCTTCGAACAGGGTCTGAATCACGTCCTCAACGGAGATCTTGATGAACTCGGTGCTGTCCTTCGGGTAGGCCACGTCGTAGCCTTCCGGCATCGACTTTTTGAACTCGGCAATCTTGTCTTTCACCGCCGTCGCAGTGTTGAGCGCGTTCGCACCCGGTGAGAGCATGACTGCCATACCCGCCGCCGGGTGGCCGTTGAGCTTCGCGGTGGCGGTATAATCTTCGCTGCCCATCTCCACGCGGGCGACATCGCTGATGCGCACCACCGCGCCGTTGGATTGGCTCTTCACAATGATGTTTTTAAACTGATCCACCGTCTGCAGGCGCGACTGGGCGCGGACGGTGGCGGTCAGCTGCTGGGCGTTAGACGAGGGTAGCGCGCCGATTTTACCGGCGGAGACCTGCACGTTCTGCGCTTCAATCGCGCTCTGCACGTCGGACGGCATCAGCGAGTAGGACGCCAGCTTCGCCGGATCGAGCCAGATGCGCATCGCGTATTCCGCCCCGAACACCTGCAGGCTCCCGACGCCTTCCACGCGCGCCAGCGGATCCTGCATATTACTCACCAGCCAGTCGGCAATATCCGAGCTGCTGGCGGCGTCGGTTTTATCGTACACGCCCATGATCAGCAGGAAGTTGCTCTGGGATTTTTCGACGGTGATCCCGGACTGCTGCACCTCGGTGGGCAGGCGCGATTCCGCCTGCTGGACTTTGTTCTGCACCTGCACCTGAGCGGTGTCCGGGTCAGTGCCCTGCTCGAAGGTGACGGTAATGCTCACCGATCCGTCCGAGCTGCTGGTGGAGGTGAAGTAGAGCAGGTTATCCAGCCCGGTCAGCTGCTGCTCGATCACCTGCGTCACGCTGTTTTCCAGCGTCTGCGCGGAGGCACCGGTATAGGTGGCGGAGATTTTGATCGACGGCGGCGCAACGTCCGGGTACTGCGCGACTGGCAGCGTGCGGATGGCCAGCATCCCGGCGAGCATGATAAGAATAGCGATAACCCAGGCAAAGACCGGGCGACGCACGAAGAAACGGGAAAACATCAGGCGTTTCCTCCGTTGGCTTTCATCTCTTCGGCCTTCACTTCCTGCCCGGCGGTGACTTTGTCAGTACCTTCCACAATCAGCCTGTCGCCCGCCTTCAGCCCGCTCAGCACCAGCCATTTGTCGCCGTAGGTGTCCCCCGTTTCCAGCTGACGCTGCTCGACCTTGTTGCTGGCATTGACCACCAGAGCGGTAGCGGTGCCTTTGGCGTCACGGGTAATGCCCTGCTGCGGCGCGAGGATCGCGTCGCTCATGATGCCTTCATCCACCCTGGCGCGGACAAACATGCCCGGCAGGAGCTGATGCTGCGGGTTCGGGAAGACGGCGCGCAGCGTGACCGAGCCGGTTGATTCATCCACCGCCACTTCGGTTAACGCCAGGCGGCCTTTCTCGCTGTAGGTGCTGCCGTCTTCGAGGATTAACGACACGCTTAGCGTATCGCTATTGGTGGCAAGGGTTTGCTTGCGTAAACGCAGCAGATCGGCGCTGGAACGGGTTAAGTCGACGTACATGCTGTCCAGCCCGCGAATGGTGGCGAGCGCGGTATCCTGCTGGGCGGTGACCAGCGCGCCGGGGGTGACGGAGGAGATGCCGATGCGTCCGGCAATCGGCGCGGTGACGGTGGTCCAGTTGAGGTTAATGCGCGCGCTCTCCTGCGCGGCCTTCTTTGATTCAACGCTGGCCTTGTCCTGCGCGCAGGTGGACTTCGCGTCTTCTGCGTCCTGACGCGACACGCCGTCGTCTTTCACCAGCTGCGCATAGCGCTGGGCTTTCTGGCAGTCGGCCTGCACCAGCGCCTGGGCCTGTTTCAGCGCCGCGGCGGCTTCATCAAACGCCGCGCGGTAGCTGGAAGGGTCAATTTGATACAGCGCCTGTCCGGCCTTCACGGTATCGCCTTCGGTAAACAACCTCTTCTGAATAATGCCGCCCACCTGCGGGCGCACTTCGGCGCTCATGGCGGCGGTGGTGCGGCCCGTGAGCTCGCTGACGACGGAGACCGGCTGGCTCATGAGGGTGACAATCCCCACATCCGGAAGAGGATGCTGGGGAGCAGATGTTTGCGCATTATCGCACCCGGTCAGGAGGAGTAATGCCGCGATGGAGGTTGTTATGGTTTTCATAATCTTTTTCCAGGGTGAACGATGCCTGCCCTGTTAATCGCTTAACAGGGAGGAGGGCTATTTAAAGGCACAGCGATACCGCATCTCCGGCGTGGCCGGAAATGTTAAGTTGGGAAATTACTTATTCCCGCTAATTATTCACATGCGATTACTTCGCAGAGAAAAGCATATTTAAAATATTCTGATAGATAGGCTCTAATTGTTCTGACGGTACTTTTAAAGGCGCGAGTCGACGGTAAATCGTGCCTTCGATCATCACTGCGGTAATTTCCACGCAGCAGCGAATATGTTCATCGCTCAGATGGGGAAATTGTTTTTTCAGGTGCGCACAGGCGTTGGTAAACATCCGGGCATCGGCTGCGATCAGCATGGCCGCCACCTGCGGGTTACGGGTCGCCTCGGCAGACATTTCGAGCATCAACGCATCATCGTCTTCGTTGAGCGTCTGACGCCAGGCGAGCGCCTGTGGCATCCCTTCCACCACCGTTTTGTCCTGCATCCCTTCGATGCGTGAGTCGATAATGCGGCGGATCATCTCTTCAATAATCGCGTCTTTGTTACTGAAATAACGGTAAATTTGCCCGACACTAAGCTTCGCCTCACTGGCAATTTGCGACATGCTGGCGGCGTGAAATCCGCTGGCGCGAAAGCAGCGACGCGCGGCGGTGATGATTTCGTCCTGACGTTGTTTTTGTCGTTCTTCCAGCTTTGTGCTCATCGTCGTCTACCGTGTAAAAGTGAGAATGATCGTTCTCAGTATACGTTTTGGGTGCGTATTGGAAAGGCTTTTTTTATTTAGTTATTGAATGAATGTTTCTGTATTAAAAAAATGGAGGAAATTAGGAGTTTTTATGAAGGTTAAGCTGTGAGATATTCAAATTGCGCGGAAAATAAGGAGAGAAATATGCACCTGAGCATTACTTATAATGTAACACCCGCAGAAAAAGAAGAGCTATTTGTGGGGTTAAGAGCCTATAACGGACAGTTTATCGATCTGACAAACTTTAGCGGCGACATTGGCGTTTATGTACGAGACGATAAAGGCGTCATGCTCGGCGGGCTCATTGGAGTGCGTAAAGGCGACTGGCTGAATATCGACTTTCTCTGGGTCAGCGACACCGTGCGGGGTACCGGCGTGGGCAGCCAGCTTATCAAAACGGCGGAAGAGGAAGCCAGACGCAAAGGCTGCAAGCACGCGCTGGTGGATACCGTCAGCTTCCAGGCGCGTCCGTTCTATGAAAAACAGGGGTACCAGCTGCAGATGTCTTTGCAGGATTATCCGTACCCGGGCATGCAGCGACATTACCTGGCGAAAGCCCTTTAAGCTCTGAATCCGTAGGCCGGGTAAGCGCAGCGTCACCCGGCCATACCCGCATATAACTTATCCTTCTTATTGATTCTTTTTCGTTTTTTATTTCACCGCCTCGTTGTCGATATAGTCACTACAACATTCAGCAAAAGGAACTTTCTCGTGAAACGTCGATTGGGTGCTCTGGTTCTCGCTGGCCTGCTGCTGGCAGGGTGCGATCAAAGTGGCAGCGATGCCAAACACATAAAAGTGGGCGTCATCAACGGCGCTGAACAGGACGTGGCGGAAGTCGCCAAAAAGGTGGCAAAAGAAAAATATGGCCTGGACGTGGAGCTGGTCGGATTCAGCGGCTCGCTGTTGCCTAACGATGCCACTAACCAGGGAGAGCTGGATGCCAACGTTTTCCAGCATCGCCCGTTCCTTGCAGAAGATAACAAGGCGCATGGCTACAAGCTGGTGGCCGTGGCGAACACCTTTGTTTTCCCGATGGCTGGCTATTCCCGCAAAATCAAATCCGTCTCTGACCTGAAGGACGGGGCGACTATCGCCATTCCAAACGATCCGACCAACCTTGGCCGCGCGCTGCTGCTGCTGCAAAAAGAGAAGCTCATCACCCTGAAGCCGGACACCGGGCTACTGCCGACGGCGCTGGATATTACCGCCAACCCTAAGCAGCTGAAAATCATGGAACTGGAAGGGGCACAACTGCCGCGCGTGCTGGATGACCCGAAAGTGGATGTCGCCATCATCAGCACTACCTATATTCAGCAAACAGGGCTATCGCCGGTGCATGACAGCGTCTTTATTGAAGATAAAAACTCGCCGTACGTGAACATCGTGGTGACGCGCGAAGACAACAAAGACGCGGAGAACGTGAAGGCGTTTATCCAGTCGTATCAGTCACCGGAAGTGGCGAAAGCGGCAGAAACGATCTTTAACGGCGGGGCGGTGCCGGGCTGGTAAAGGTGCCGGCAGAAAACGCGGTGATGAAAATGGCCCAATTCCATCGGTAATCGCCCTTTAGCCCACAGCACCAATTGTGACGGCTGGCTATCCTCCTTATCACACCAACCGGAGGATAGCCCATGAACATTACCCAAATTCGCAATGCCACCCTGCTGATTACCTACGCCGGAAAACGTCTTTTAATCGACCCGATGCTGGCCCCGAAAGGCGCTTATCCGGGCTTTCCCGGTACGGCGCATGCCGAACGCCGTAACCCGACGGTCGAACTTCCCGTCGACGTCAATACGCTGCTGGACGCTGACGCGGTGATCGTCACCCATACCCATGACGATCACTGGGATCGCACCGCGGCAGAGCTGATCGCCAAAGACAAACCGATCTACGTGCAAAACGATCGTGACGCCGCGCTGCTGCGCAGCCAGGGATTTACCAACCTGACGATCATGACCGACGAGACCACCTTCGGGGAGGTTCGGATTGCGAAAACGTACGGCGGCCAGCACGGTACCGACCGCGCATACGCCGTGCCGGAGCTGGCGGAGCGGCTGGGCGAGGCCTGTGGCGTGGTGCTGCGTCATCCTGATGAGAAGACGCTCTATCTTGCCGGGGATACCATCTGGCGCGAAGAGGTGGCAGCCGATCTGCAAAAACACCAGCCAGATGTGGTGGTACTGAACGCCGGTTATGCCCACGTCATCGGCTTTGGGCCCATTATTATGGGGCAGGAGGACGTGCTCAACGTTCATTTCCTGCTGCCGCAGGCTAAAATCGTCGCGAGCCACATGGAGGCGATTAACCACTGCCTGTTGACCCGCAGCGCGCTGCGTGAGTACGTCGAAGCCAACCAGGTGAGCGATGTGGTGAGCATTCCCCAGGATGGCGAAACCGTTATATTCTGAGTGCGTTAACGGGAAAGGAGAGACAGATGTCGCTAATCAACGTCGCGATTGTCGCGGTAGACGGGTTTAGCCCGTTCCACTACTCCGTTCCCTGCATTCTGTTTGGTGATTCGGTCTCCGGCGAAAAGCGCTTTAACGTGACGATCTGCGCCGAAACGCCGGGGTTTCTTACCTCACAAGACGGGTTTGCCCTCAACGCCACGCAGGATTACACCGCCATCGGGCAGGCCGATATTGTTGTCGTTCCCTACTGGCAGCACGTCCTTGAACGGCCGCCTCAGGCGCTGCTCGACAGCCTGGTGTTGGCGAGAGACAACGGCGCGGAAATTGTCGGCCTGTGTCTGGGGTCGTTTGTGCTGGCCTGGGCGGGGATCCTCGACGGTAAACGGGCCGCCACCCACTGGGAGTTTGAACATCACTTCCAGTCGCTCTTTCCGAACGTCCAGCTGGATATCAATGCCCTCTACGTGGATGACGGCAATATCATCACCTCTGCCGGTACCGCGGCTGCGCTGGACTGCTGTCTGTACATCATTCGCCAGCGTTTTGGCAGCGTCGTCGCCAACCAGATTGCCCGTCGGATGATTGTCCCGCCCCATCGCGAGGGCGGGCAGGCGCAGTTCATCGCCCAGCCGGTTCCGAAAGATACCCGTGACGCACGTATTAACTGCCTGATCGACTACCTGCAGCAGCACATCACCGAACCGCATAGTCTGGACTCGATGGCGGAGGTGGTTTCGATGAGCCGCCGCACGCTGACCCGCCATTTTATTAAAGCCACGGGGATGAGCGTCGCCGACTGGCTTACCGCCGAACGCCTGCGGCGCAGCCAGATTTTGCTTGAAGCCGGAAATATGCCCGTTGAGAGCGTGGCGGAGCTGGTGGGATTTAATTCCGCCGTCACCTGGCGACAGCAGTTTAAGGCGCGCTTTGGGGTGAGCCCAGCGGAGTGGCGAAAGACGTTCCGTGTTCATCCGTCTTTATAATTCTGTCGCGATGGAATAAAAAGGCGTGGGGGACATTTTCGGGGTGACGGCTACGAACGCCCCTAACGAGCGCGCTTTAAACACCGTAATCTATTATTTTCTACTTTAGCGCCAGTGTCTTTTTAGCGTGGTCCTGTTTTTTTGCTGAAAATGCTGATGTATCAGACGGGTTACAAGACGCATCTCTTCCGGTTAAGATATTGCACGTTACTTTCCAGAAGAAAAGGTAGTGGCATGAACAATATTGAAACGCAGTTACTTGAATCAGGTTTCACCGTAAAAGAGTTAGCGTATCTGAACCGAAACATCAGTCGTTATGGTTCATCCTTGCTCGAGGTCGTGCTTGAGTTAGGTAAGCGATTTATCATGGTTCTGTGTATTACTGCGGCTGTGGCTCTGATTTTCCTGGCGCTTATTTTTTTCGCTGAACATTACAATCTTGTTTCCGGGGGCATCTCTCTTTTCATCGTGTTGGCGATTGTCTGGTTTTTTCAACCCCCGGTCATTACCTACAAAGCCTGGCGCTACAGAAAGAAATACATTAGTTCTGGCCAGACGCATTAGAAATTAAATCAAACGAGACTTTTGCAGAGACACCCCAGCCGACAATTTTCATAGTGAGCGCTGCGCGATTCATACCGTCGACCTTGCGGTAGAAATCCAGCGGGAGATAGCGAAACAGACGCCATGATTCGGGTTTTCGGATGGCGCCAAATACCGTATAGACGCTTGCTGCCAGGCTTACGCTGTTGAAGACTCCCAGTGCTGATTCACGTTTAAATCCCATAAACTGAGCGATATCCATGACGCCATCTGCCAGCATACCTTCAGAATTTGGTTGATGTTGAAGCGTTCTGTTAATTTCTTTTGAAATAGCATTTGCACCATCCATAACCAGAATCGCTCCTGCAAGCGCACCCACTGGATTCATTGTCATCATTGCACCAACGCCTGCAACAATCTGTAACCCGGAAAGTACAACCTTTATCGACGAGATAAAGTAACCGATGACTTTGTTATTTTCTTTAACCAGTTCAATCTGAGCAAAAAGCTGAGCTGTACGTGAGCGAAGCATTCTGCTTTGATCAAGAAGACTTTCGTTCTCAGCCCGGATGTTTTTCAGGCATTCCATGCACTCATCATGACTTCTGGCCGCCCGGGTAGCGCTAAACTGTTGCATTACAAATTGCCGAATATCATCCATAAATTTAATTCGTGCGAGTCCGTCGCTGAGATGTTGCCCTCCGACAATATTCGCAGTATTGATAAGCTTTCGGGCTTCAAGGTTAATCATTGTTTCAGCCCATGCACGGGTGTTCTGACCAGGGAAAAGTGCAATATCCATTTTAATTTTCTCATCTGATAACCAATGTTTACAGATTATCCAGCCAGCAGAAACTGACAACAATAAATTGGATAATGTATAGCGAGCCCTGAATTCGCTGAAGCATATACCTGCGGAAATCATCATCGTCGTTGATGGCGACCATGAGAGGGATGACTGGAGAAAAGTAATTAAGGAAACAAACACTTACCCCAGTCTCTCCACCCTCGTCTCCCCCTCCGCCATCGACAGCTGATACAGCGAAAACGATCTGTGCTTCTCAATCAACGTCGCCAGCTCCGGCGAGTGGCTGGTGAGCCAGATCTGCGAGTAGTGGCTGGCCTCGGCGATTAAGCTCGCCAGAGCGGGCAGCATCTGTGGGTGCAGGCTGTTTTCCGGTTCGTTTAACGCGATAAACGCCGGCGGGCGCGGGCTTAACAGCGCCACCGCCAGGCACAGAAAGCGCAGGGTGCCGTCGGAGAACTCCGCCGGTTCCAGCGGCCTGCTCAGCCCCTCGCGCTGCATCATCATGCGAAAATGTCCGCCGCTGTTGTCGCTGTAAAACACGCAGCCGGGGAAGGCCTGGTCAAGGATGCGCATCAGCAGCAGCTCGTCGCCAATCTCCACGATGGTCTGAAACGCCGCAGCCAGGTTGGCACCGTCGCTGGCCAGCACCGGGGAGCGGAAACCGACCTGCGGGGCGCGCATCGCCGAGCCGATTGATACAGAAAACTCATGATAAAAGCGCCAGTTACGCAGGGACTCGCGCATCTGCGACACTTCCGGGTAAAGGTGCGGTTCGCCAAGCTGCCCGAATACCGATTCGTTCTCGTACAGCGTGCCGCTGTGGGTCACTTTTTCATGATGCACGTTGTTCAGAAACACGGCCTGATTCCTGCGCTTCATCAGCTGTGACGAAGGACGACGGTGCTGGCCGCTCAGCCAGATGGACTCCTCTTTGATCACCGGGTCGAGCTGAAACTGTGAGGGATACGGCAGCTTCTCCACAAACCCGACCTGCAGCTCGTATTCGTAGGTCTCTGTTTCCACCGCCAGGTTCATCCGCCGCAGCTGGTCGCTGCGGGTTTTGCCTGCCCAGAACACCTTCAGAATGCCGCCCTCGTTCGCCAGCGCCTGGGAAAACAGCCCTTGCGCGGCGCTGTGCATCAGGTGTATCGCCTTGTAAATATTGGATTTTCCGGTGCCGTTCGGCCCGAAGACGATATTGAGCTGCTCCAGTTCCAGCGACATCTCGCGGATGGAGCGGTAGTTTTGTATGTGCAGGGTGTGGATCACAGGCAGGCCCCTTTTGCAGAATAAGCCTGTATATAATCACAGTCTTTAGATGAAATGCAAAAAAGAGACGACAGTGAGGATGTCGTCTAAACGGGGTACTGCTTTGGGCCTCTATGGGTCAATGGGGCCTTCGCATTTTTTTCATCACTTGACTGCCAGACGCAGACCCAAATCATCAGGATAGGGATCAAAGTAGTTTTGCGTCATCAGATACCGGTCGGGGTATTCGGCCAGGTAGTGCTTCAGCAGCGTGATCGGGGCGAGGATAGGCAACTGTCCGTTGCGATAGTGCAGGATCACGTCGCGCAGCTCGCCGCGCTGGCGGGTGTTGAGCTGGTTACGAAAATAGCCCTGAATATGCATCAGCACGTTGGTGTGATTCTTCCGTGAAGCAGGTTTTTTCAGGATGGTCATCAGCTTTTCCCGGTACGCCACGAAGAAGGCGTCCAGGTCTTCCCACTCGTGCAGCGAGGCAACGAACGGGCCAATCTCACGGTAGCCCGCCTGGTGGTGCGCCAGCAGCTGAAGCTTATAGCGGCTGTGGAAGTCCAGCAGCGCGCGGCGCGTCAGGCCATTTTTACGCAGCGTGTTAAGTTCGTGCAGCGCAAAAACGCGCTCGACGAAGTTTTCCCGCAGCACCGGGTCGTGCAGGCGTCCGTCCTCTTCAACGGGCAGCCACGGCAAGGTTTCAAGGAGGGCGGCGGTGAACAGCCCGACCCCCTCCTTGCGGCCCCGGTTGCCGTTTTCATCGTACAGGCGCACGCGTTCCATGCCGCAGCTTGGGGATTTTGCACAGACAACGAAGCCTGCGAGATCGCCGATTTTCGGCAAATAATCTGCCGCAAAGTCGGCCATTTTCTGCGTAACGTCTTCGTGAGGCGCGTGGCTGAAGCGCATCTGCGTTTCTCCGTCTGTCGTGACGATCAGACGCAGCGCCGGGCGAGGCGTCGGCAGGCCGATGGCCATCTCCGGGCAGACGGGCCTGAAATTCACCCACTGGGCCAGCTCATCCATGACGAAACCCATACGCTTATGTCCGCCGTCAAAGCGAACGGCGGATCCGGTCAAACATCCGCTAATACCGAGCACAGGTTTCGTTGTCATGGTGTTGTCCTCCCGTTCATATAACTAAAACTTACACAACATGACTAATTTGTCCAAGTATTCGCGGAACTATTTTTTATAATCCTTTAAAATCAATGCCTCTTAACTGCCCTTGTAGGTCGAGTAGCCGTACTGGCTAAGCAGAAGCGGGATGTGCAGCTTTTCGTTGGTGCGGGTCACGGTAAACAGCACCGGGATCTCCGGGAAGAAGGTGTCCAGCTTTTTGCCGTGGAAGTACTCTGCGGTTTTAAAGGTCACTTTATACACGCCAGGCTGCATGTCCTGGTCCTGCGGATAGAGCGATTTGATACGGCCATCGTGGTCGGTTTTGCCGCTGGCAATCGGGGTCCATTTGTTCTGCTGCTGCTTCTCCAGCGTAACGGTAACGTCTGATGGCGGCATTCCGGTTTGCTGGTCAAGAATGTGGACGCTTAGCGTGCCGGCAGGGGCGCTAAAGGCGTCAGGGGCAAAGGCCATCGAGGCCAGGATCAGCAGAGGGGCAGTTTTTTTCATGGTGTTTTCCTGTTGAGTTATTCGTCACAGGAAAACGTTAGCATCTGCGGCGCGGGAAAATATTCAACTTTTCGTGAAGATTCCCGCAGGAGAAAATTATCAGAGGATAATTACTTCAAGCGATACCTGCTGCTGCCACTGCTCCACCTGCTTTTTCCGCCCGGCGGTGAGCTTGCCGCTGGTGACCAGCAGCCATTTCCGCTCCGGGAAAATCTCCGGCGCCAGCGCGTCAGGGGGAACCGGCAGGATGTCGATGCGGTGGCCCTGCCCGGTGCGCGTTAGGGCTTCGAGCCAGATCTCGCATGGGTCGTTCAGGTGCCAGCCGCTGAGCAGAATATTGTCGCCCGGCGCTTTTTTATCGCCTTCGAGGCAAAACGAGGTGTAGGCGATGATGATGCCGTCGAGGATCGCGCGCAGGGTCATGGCGGCGGCGACGTTAGCCGAGACCTGGCTGCGCAGCGGACGCAGTACGTTCGCGACCAGTTCCGGCCTTGGGTACTCGCGCCCGGCATCGTAAATCATCTGGCGCAGGGACTCGACTTTGCCGTCCTGCAGGCGTTGCAGCATGCTCTGCTGCAGCGTTTGCCAGTTGTTGGTCCGCCCCGGCGTCGGGCGTTCCAGCAGCGGTTTGACCTGGCCGATCGGGACGCCTTTTTTTACCCAGTCGAGGATTTTGAGCGCCTGCTGGACGTCCTCATCGCTGTACTGGCGGTGACCGCCTTCCGTGCGCTGTGGCTTGAGTAAACCGTAGCGACGCTGCCACGCCCGCAGGGTGGTGGCGGTGATGCCGCTGAGTCTGGCGAATTCGCCGATGGAGTAAGCCATGTCCGTGTCCAGGGTGGAGGAATACTCTCAATATACTACGAATTTTCCCGAACGGGATGAAGCGCCAAAACGGTGCACTACACTTAACATCCAACCGTGCAAATGAAAGGAATTCTCATGAAGCTATGGCCTGTTGTGACCGGTGTTGCGATTGCCCTGACGCTGGTCGCCTGTAAATCCCCCACGCCGCCGAAAGGCGTGCAGCCTATTACCCACTTTGACGCCAGCCGCTATCTCGGCAAATGGTACGAAGTCGCCCGTCTGGAAAACCGCTTTGAACGCGGTCTGGAGCAGGTGACGGCGACCTACGGCGAGCGCAGCGACGGCGGCATCAGCGTGCTTAACCGGGGTTTTGATCCGGTGAAGAACAAGTGGAATGAGAGCGAGGGCAAAGCCTACTTTACCGGCGAGCCGACCACCGCCGCGCTGAAGGTATCGTTCTTCGGCCCGTTCTACGGCGGGTATAACGTGATCAGGCTGGACGATAAGTACCAGTACGCGCTGGTGAGCGGCCCGAACCGCGACTATCTGTGGATCTTGTCACGCACGCCGACCATCCCGGATGCGGTAAAGCAGGATTATCTGAACACCGCACGCAGTCTGGGCTTCCGGGTTGATCAGCTGGTATGGGTGAAGCAGTAAAAATCGTGCTTTCTTCCTGGGGCATTACTGGCTCGCCTGGATAGACTTCCGTTAAAAGCCTAACGGAGAAAGACGACATGAACGGGCGAGCGGAGTTGCCATCCCGGTGGGGAGCGTTACAGCAGCTACAGGATATTCACCTTGCGGCAGGCGTGCCGATGGAAAACGTCACCGTGGTGGTACCGAGGAATGGGGTGATGGGGACAGATCGCAAAGAGTGGATTGAAATAGTTCGGTTTTCTAATCATGATCCCCCCATGAAAATAGAAACCGCACTCCCAAGACACTTTGAACGTCTGGTTGCGATCTGGGAATCTTCCGTTCGCGCCACCCATCACTTTCTACAAGAAAGCGATATTGCGGCGCTGCGCCCGTTATTGCTCAACGCCTATCTGCCTAACCTCAAGGTCGTGATTGCTCGCGATGAGGCAGGCGTTATTCACGGCTTTTTGGGCGTGGATGAACACCGCATTGAAATGTTGTTTGTTGACGACGCGAGCCGCGGGAAGGGCGTCGGAAAATTGTTGCTAAAACACGCCATCGCCGAGTTTGGCGTAAACGAAGTGGACGTGAATGAGCAGAACCCGCAGGGCGTCGCATTTTATCGACATATGGGGTTTGAGCAGGTCGGACGCTCGGAACTGGACGGGCAGGGGAATCCGTTTCCGTTGTTGCATATGCGGTTGGGTGGACAGGCTTAACTCCCCGTTCCTGTGGAAGAGGGAGTCTGCGAACTAGTTGCTGGTAATTTGCCCGATGATTACTCCACGCACTTTTTCGTCATCGAAGGAATAAGAGACTGTATTACTCTGGATGAATCCATCCTGCACTGGCGTCTCATGATAAAAGAGCATCGCTTTCTTTGTGGCGAGCTCCTTATTACCGAACAGTTTAACTAAATTCCCGTGAGTAGCATTCAACAATGGAACATTAGCGACTGAGACTCTGACTGGTTCCGTTGTTTTTGCACACTCTTTATGAATCCCATCCCTGGCTATGGCTAGTGCCGTTAGCAATCCTGCACCCATTTCGTTATCCGAGATGAACCAGTAATTCGTGCCATCGTCGTCATGGAGGCAGATCCAGCGCGCGGAACGGTCTTTCTCAACGGGTGAACCGGTGATGTCTGACAGGTGAGTAACCTCCATTTGTACGGTTTTCTTACCGATGGTAATAGTGGGATAGAGAGGCACTTTTGTGGGTTCTTCCGGCGTTGTTCCATCATCCTGATAATACCTGGCTGCGAATCCGGACATTTGGGCTGCTGATGCATTTTGAACCAAGAAAAGAAGTGCAGCCAAAATTAGCAGTACTTTCATTTTATATACTCTAATACGTAGCACGGTTATTCCATTCGTCAGTGTAGAGAATGTTCCCTTCGCAATGCTTCCATGTAATCTTCTCGTAACGGAGTTGAATATCTTCGAGATGCGTGCTTGTCAAGCCGGTGGGATGCAGCAGGGGTGATATAGAGGTGATCTTCACGTTCTCCATTATCATATTGAAATACTCACTCTCAACGCCCTGGTCAATAATTCGATACATTTTCAATTCTGCTTTTTTTAATGTTCTTCCTTCACACATAGCACGATATAAAACAGGCGTTGCAGCATCAAATTCCTTATGCAAATTTAAGGGGGAATGAACTCTCGTGCCTGTCAAACGACCAGTATGCGAGCTCTCAGGGATCCATACCTGATGGATAACTGAACGGATTTCAAACGATCCTAATCTCGCTGGCAGTAAGGATGGACCAACTATGGGCGAGCCATTTTCATCAAACAACCACAGATGTGCGGGAATTGACATAATTTACTCCTGTTAAATAGTAATTATCTTTTTTTACGTAAAAGGATATTGAGGCCTACAATAATTACAACTGACCATGTTGCATTCATTGCGATTTTTTCGGGTAGCCAGGTTATGGCAAATAGTGAAAATATTACGACGAATAAAAGGGGAGTTGCGCCTCTCAGGAAAAATATGAGTTGGCCTTTTAGCCAGTCTTTAATAGCTTTAATCATCCCTTTATCATCCTTGAAATCGCGTATGCAATGTCGCTGTCTGAAGCATAGGCTTGGTTAAGTATGGGGGACCTCATTATTATGGGCTCAATCAAGAAAAACATCATTTCAAGCTCTTCCTGATAAAGGAGATTATAGTAATAAGCATTATAATTTTTTAGATGGTTGGCGCTTCTGGATGCTTGCTCAACGATGCCATAAACTTTTAAACCAAGGACAGCATAAGTAGAAAACGATGTGATCTTTTCTTTCATCCAAATGTTGGTATGAACACTACTACAAATTGCAATAGTTGCCGAATATATAAAAGCCTGGCTGGAGAGCATCGATGATGAAATTGATATGCCTAAATACATAAGATTTCGTTGTATGTTATGTATTCTTTTTTCACTCTTGTTGCTTAATAGACTTTTAATATAAATATAGAGCATCTTAAAGATAACTTCTCTGTGTTTTATTAACTGGACGATACCTATCAAAAATCTGGAGTCTTCTTTGCGTAATCGTAAACATACGTCCTGATAGTTTTCAGTAAAGCACGAAAGTTGATAGCTTAATCGTGTTGCCCCATCATCTAACAGTTGTGCTTGCTTTAATACTTCATCTTTTACGCCAGTTAAGGCATGTTCTAACTTTAAAGCCAATATTTTATGTGCATCTATTGATGTTATTAATGAGTCGCTATAATACATATTGCACCCTTTAACAGTAAACATAGGCACAAGTTTCTATTAATATTGTAGTTCTGCTGTGATGCATATCGCAATAATTTATCTTTAATAAAAAATAAAAATATTTTAACCTTCGTATTATATTTATTGTGAATAATTGTTGGCTATTAATTTAGATATTGTATGAGCGTGAGAATGAAGGGGTTAGATCCGTTGTATATTATTTTACTAGCCGTATGGCCGGAAAAGGTGAAACTGGGTGCCACGAGCTGAGCGTAACTACGAGTGTTGCTTTGAGATTGTAGTGATTTCTCACTGGAAATTTGATGTCTCCTTTCCTGGCCAACTATCCGGAATTGCCGGATAGTTGAATGCTGATCAATTTCGCCATCAGAAAATCTTTTTTTGAGATGCTAATTGATGGTTCGAACAGGGAGATTGGGTTGCGTCTTTATCTGCATGTCGTCTCCCCATCTACATCGTCTAACGCGCCTGGCTGGTTGTATGCCAGAAAAAGCCGCTAAGCCAGGTGGTTTGTATTTGATTTTGCGAGGCGCTTTCCAGGATGCTGAATTTGAATCGCTGCGAGTGCATTCTCTATCTCAACGAGCTTTGCCTTCGTCCGTTTATAATCGTCCTGCAACCGCTGCTCCTGCTCGTTATACGCCACCAGAACTATGCACCCTTTCATCACCTTGACCGTGATCTGCTGTCCGGTATCAAAGCCCGCCGCGCGCAGCCACTTGCCGGACAGAATGATATTGGGCGTGGATTTGTCGAAAACATTCGGGCGATATCCCACAATTAACGAACGCTCGGTTCCGGATTGGTCGGTGTCTGGGGTAGAATGCGAATCAGCCATAATCAACTCCTGGATAGTTGGTGAGGTTAGCTCTCGTCCGGTATTGCAAGTACCTGGCGAGGGCGTTTCAATGTGAGGTTTTCGTATGTTAAGGTACGTACCTCAGTGAAGATATCTTGCTCTTGTAGGTACGTACATGTCAACAGTTAAACGCGACCCTAACAAATCTAAATCCGGAAAAGCACCGACGTTTCAGATTCGTATTACGCCGGAGTTGAAGGCGCAGTTTGAGGAGGCTGCGAAGGCTGAAGGGATGAGTTTGGGGAATTGGCTCAAAACCTTGGGAAGAAATAAATTACTAAAGCTAGGTATTGAGCCAAAAATGTAAGTTAATTTATGACGTTTTTTGCCCATCAGATGTTTCAGGAAACGAAATGACATCCATTTTTAATGCAGTTTCACCAGAAAAAATTGAAGCTAGTCCTTTGCGAATTTTTTGGTTATCTAAATTCATTTGTCCATGCGCAACAGGTATATAAATTGCGTTCTGCAAATGGACCCGATCAAAATCGTAACCTATATCTTCAGCCATAACAGAAAGTAAATTCACAAAAAGTCTATCGCTAGTCTGATTCCACAACGTATTGCCACTTTCATTTTCTGGACAATGTGTACACAAATGAGTGAAATATTCTTTCCATGCATCAAGGACTTTTTTCTCTGATTTTGTTCTTTTACTTATACTCCCTTTTATATCGCCATAAAAAGCTAGGTCGATCATATTTAGGGCTCTGACATGCTCATTGGAAAGGCGGGCCGCTGCTGATCGTGTTGCCATAAGCTCGGTGAATATATTAACTTTTATGTTTCTTTTTTCTGAATGCTTTTCGATAATCTTTTGCACTCTAACTGCAAGTAAGGGACTGAAAAGAGTTGCAAAGATAGTAGCGATAGCCAGTGCCCAGTTCATGTCTTTTCCTTAATTTTGAAGGTTATGACAACTGAAATGAAATAAATTTTTGAAGATAAGATGAGCATTTTTGGCGGAAGATCACAGGAGTCGAACCTGCCCGGGAACGCTGGCGCCCCCAACTGGATTTGAAGTCCAGCCACCTCACCGGAGATGACGATCTTCCGCGCCTCGATTGCTACATGGAGGCGGGGCGCATTATAGCTACTTTCAGGCATTTACCACATACCCCACACCACTTTTTTCACCTCTCTTTTGACCTGTACCCCCCTGTTTCAGCTAATTCCTAAGAAAATCCTCAGGTTAGCCTTTTGTGCTCTCCAACATTTATCGCGATCACAAAAAACAAGAAACGTAATCTGCTAACCAGAAAACGCAATACCCGCCTTTGAAACAATGGTTTAAAACCAATGCAACCGGTCTCAGCGCCCCCTACAGCGTGAAGGATAAAAAATATGAGCGAAGTATTGTCAGTAAAAGAGAAGATTGGCTATGGCATGGGTGACGCCGCCAGCCACATCATTTTTGATAACGTCATGTTGTACATGATGTTTTTCTACACCGATATTTTCGGCATTCCCGCCGGGTTTGTCGGCACCATGTTCCTGCTGGCCCGCGCGCTGGATGCGATCTCTGACCCGTGCATGGGGCTGATTGCCGACCGCACCCGCAGCCGCTGGGGCAAGTTCCGTCCGTGGATTTTGTTCGGTGCCATCCCGTTCGGCATCGTCTGCGTGCTGGCCTACACCACGCCGGACCTCAGTCTCAACGGCAAAATGGTTTACGCCGCCGTGACTTACACCCTGCTGACCCTGCTCTATACCGTGGTCAACATCCCGTACTGCGCGCTGGGCGGGGTAATCACCAGCGACCCGACACAGCGTATCTCCCTTCAGTCCTGGCGCTTCGTGCTGGCGACGGCGGGTGGCATGCTCTCCACGGTGCTGATGATGCCGCTGGTTAAGTTGATTGGCGGCGAAGATAAGGCGTTCGGCTTCCAGGGCGGGATCGCTGTGCTGTCGGTGGTCGCGTTCCTGATGCTGGCGTTCTGCTTCTTCACCACCAAAGAGCGCATCCAGGTACCGCCGAGCACGACCTCCATGCGTGAAGATCTGCGTGATATCTGGCAAAACGACCAGTGGCGCATCGTGGGCGTGCTCACCATCCTCAATATCCTCGCCGTCTGCGTGCGCGGCGGCGCGATGATGTACTACTGCACCTGGATCATGGGATCGCCGGAGGTGTTCGTCGCATTCCTCACCACCTACTGCGTCGGCAACCTGATCGGCTCCGCGCTGGCGAAACCGCTCACCGACTGGAAGTGCAAGGTCAGCATCTTCTGGTGGACCAACGCCGCGCTGGCGGTGGTCAGCGTGGCGATGTTCTTCGTCCCGATGCACGCCACCGTGCTGATGTTCGTCTTTATCTTCGTTATCGGCGTGCTGCACCAACTGGTGACGCCAATCCAGTGGGTAATGATGTCCGATACCGTCGACTACGGCGAATGGACCAACGGCAAACGCCTGACCGGCATCAGCTTCGCGGGCACGCTGTTCGTGCTGAAGCTCGGCCTGGCGCTGGGCGGGGCGATGATCGGCTGGATGCTGGCAGGCGGCGGCTACGACGCGGCGGCCAAAACCCAGAACAGCGCGACCATCAGTATCATTATCGGCCTGTTTACGCTGGCGCCGGCGATCTGCTACGTGCTGAGCGCCATTATCGCCAAACGCTACTACACGCTGAAAACCCCCTTCCTGACCAAAATCCTGGGCGAGCTGGCGCAGGGCGCGCGCCGCAATCAGCAGGATTTTGAAAACCTGCCGGTCAGTAAAGAATTGCAGAACTAAGAGGACGAAAGCATGAAAATCAGTGATGGAAACTGGCTTATTCAACCGGGCCTGAATGTGACCTATCCGGTTCAGGTGTTCGACGTGGAGCAGCAGGGCAATGACCTGGTGGTGTATGTTGCGCCGCGCGACGTGTGTGAGCGCACCTGGCAGCTCGACACGTTGATGTTCACGGTGCGTCTGTTTTCCCCGCAGGAAGGGATTGTCGGGGTGCGCATCGAGCACTTCCAGGGCGCGCTGAACAACGGCCCGCACTATCCGCTGAACGTTCTGAAAGACGTGAAGGTCGAGACTGAAAACAACGCCGAATTTGCCGAGCTGAAAAGCGGCAGCGTCAGCGTGCGCGTCACCAAAGGCGAGTTCTGGGCGCTGGATTTCCTGCGCAACGGGCAGCGCATTACCGGCAGCCAGCTGAAAAACAACGGCTACGTGCAGGACAGTAACGCCGACCGTAATTACGTTTTTGAGCGTCTGGATCTGGGCGTGGGGGAAACGGTCTACGGCCTGGGCGAGCGCTTCACCGCGCTGGTGCGCAACGGCCAGACGGTCGAAACCTGGAACCGCGACGGCGGCACCAGCACCGAGCAGTCCTACAAAAATATCCCGTTCTACCTGACCAACCGCGGCTACGGCGTGCTGGTGAATCACCCGGAAAACGTCTCGTTTGAAGTCGGCTCCGAGAAAGTGTCCAAAGTGCAGTTCAGCGTCGAAGGGGAATATCTCGAGTATTTCGTGATCGACGGCCCGACGCCAAAAGAGGTGCTGAACCGCTATACGCAGCTCACCGGGCGCCCGGCGCTGCCGCCGGCGTGGTCGTTCGGCCTGTGGCTGACCACGTCGTTCACCACCAACTACGACGAAGCGACGGTCAACAGCTTTATCGACGGCATGGCCGAACGCGACCTGCCGCTGCATGTGTTCCACTTCGACTGCTTCTGGATGAAGGCCTTCCAGTGGTGCGACTTCGAGTGGGACCCGGTGACCTTCCCGGATCCGGAAGGGATGATCCGCCGCCTGAAAGAGAAAGGGCTGAAGGTCTGCGTGTGGATTAACCCGTACATCGGCCAGAAATCCCCGATCTTCCAGGAGCTGAAAGAGAAGGGCTACCTGCTCAAGCGCCCGGACGGCTCTCTGTGGCAGTGGGACAAATGGCAGCCGGGGCTGGCGATTTACGACTTCACCAATCCGGACGCATGCCGGTGGTATGCCGACAAGCTTAAAGGCCTGGTGGATATCGGCGTTGACTGCTTCAAGACCGACTTCGGCGAGCGTATCCCGACGGACGTGCAGTGGTTCGACGGGTCCGATCCGCAGAAGATGCACAACCACTACGCCTACATTTATAACGAACTGGTGTGGAACGTGCTGAAAGAGACCGTCGGCGAAGAGGAGGCGGTGCTGTTTGCTCGCTCGGCGTCCGTCGGGGCGCAACAGTTCCCGGTACACTGGGGCGGCGACTGCTACGCCAACTACGAGTCGATGGCGGAAAGCCTGCGCGGTGGGCTGTCGATTGGCCTGTCCGGCTTCGGGTTCTGGAGCCACGATATCGGCGGGTTCGAAAACACCGCTCCGGCGCACGTCTATAAACGCTGGTGCGCGTTCGGGCTGTTCTCCAGCCACAGCCGTCTGCACGGCAGCAAATCCTACCGCGTGCCGTGGGCGTACGATGACGAGTCCTGCGACGTGGTGCGCCACTTCACGCAGCTGAAGTGTCAGCTGATGCCGTACCTGTACCGTCAGGCGGCGCTGGCCCGCGAGTTCGGCACGCCGATGCTGCGCGCGATGATGCTGGAGTTCCCGGACGATCCGGCGTGCGATTACCTCGACCGTCAATACATGCTGGGGGATGCCCTGATGGTCGCTCCGGTGTTCTCCGAGGCGGGCGACGTGCAGTTCTACCTGCCGGAAGGCCGTTGGACCCACCTGTGGCACAACGATGAAATCCATGGCAGCCGCTGGCATAAGCAGCAGCACGATTTTATGAGCCTGCCGGTCTACGTGCGCGACAATACGCTGCTGGCGCTGGGCAACAATAACCAGAAGCCGGACTACGCGTGGAACGAGGGGACGGCCTTCCAGCTGTTTAACCTGGAGGATGGCGCAGCGGCGGTGAGCGAAGTGCCTGCGGCGGACGGGTCTGTGGCATTTACGCTGAAGGCATCGCGTCAGGGCGACATCGTGACCTTTACCGGCGCGGGTGACGCGCAAAACTGGTCGGTGTGCTTGCGCAACGTGCAGAAGGTGAGTGGCGTGAAAGGCGGCTCGCACGCGGGCAGCGAGTGGGGTGTGGTGGTGAAAGCGGAGAGGGATGAGGTGGTGGTTCAGCTCTGAGGTGGAAAATGCCCGGTGGCGCTTCGCTTACCGGGCCTAAGGTAATTAAGCGCTCTGATGCCCTCACCCTGACCCTCTCCCACAGGGCTGAGGGATCCCCAGTAATATGGTCATGCCTCCATGACCATATTACTGTACTCTTTTCC
>NZ_JADBRF010000018.1:0-122656 GCF_014930485.1 Enterobacter cloacae complex sp. P47BA
CTCTTCTGATTTGTTAGCGCAACCAGTAGATCACACTTCATCGTGCTTTTCATTTTTCTGGGGAACCCTCAGCCCCGTGGGAGAGGGTTAGGGTGAGGGCATCAACACGCACGATGCCCCAATAATTAAGCCTCGATCACTTCATACGAATGGGTGATTTTTACCGCTTTCTCCAGCATTAACGCCACAGAGCAGTATTTCTCCGCAGAGAGATCCACCGCGCGTGAGACCGCCGCGTCTTTCAGTTCTTTCCCGGTGACAACAAAGTGCAGATTAATGTGGGTGAACAGGCGTGGCGCCTCTTCGCGACGCTCTGAGGTGAGTTTAACCTCGCAATCCGTCACGTCATGACGGCCTTTTTGCAGAATCGACACCACGTCGATCGCGCTGCATCCGCCTGCCGCCATCAGCACCATTTCCATTGGGCTTGGAGCTTTATCGCCGGAGTTACCATCCATCAAAATCTGGTGTCCTGATGCGGACTCGCCCAGGAACGTTAAACCTTCAACCCACTTCACGCGCGCTTGCATATTCATTAACTCCAACGTTGCATTTTTGGTGACAGATTACGCGTGCGTTACATTTCTCGCAATGGAAGGCGACCTGCATCATGCTGAAGCGAGACACCAGGAGACACGCGGCAAAAGCTATGCTAAAACACTCAGGATGCTACAGTAATACATTGACGTTACACATGTATGCAGAGGACATCAAACTTTACTGGCTGCGAAACGTTACGACAGCCGACTTCCCAGGGTATGGGTAAGAATTCGATTGCAACCCCAGAGTCCGGATGCATCTGATGACTCTGGTGACAGCTTATAACAGAGGATAACAGCGCATGGTGCTTGGCAAACCGCAAACAGACCCGACTCTCGAATGGTTCTTGTCTCATTGCCACATTCATAAGTACCCATCGAAGAGCACGCTGATTCACCAGGGTGAAAAAGCGGAAACCTTGTATTACATCGTCAAAGGCTCGGTGGCAGTGCTGATCAAAGATGAGGAAGGCAAAGAGATGATCCTTTCCTATCTGAACCAGGGCGATTTTATCGGTGAACTGGGCCTGTTTGAAGAAGGCCAGGAACGTAGCGCCTGGGTTCGTGCAAAGACAGCATGTGAAGTGGCTGAAATTTCTTATAAGAAATTCCGTCAGCTGATTCAGGTAAACCCTGACATCCTGATGCGTCTTTCTTCCCAGATGGCGCGCCGTCTGCAGGTGACGTCAGAGAAAGTGGGTAACCTCGCCTTCCTGGACGTGACTGGCCGTATCGCGCAGACTCTGCTGAACCTGGCGAAACAGCCAGACGCGATGACCCACCCGGACGGCATGCAAATTAAAATTACCCGTCAGGAAATCGGTCAGATCGTCGGTTGCTCCCGCGAAACGGTGGGCCGTATTCTGAAAATGCTGGAAGATCAAAACCTGATCTCCGCCCACGGTAAAACCATCGTGGTTTACGGAACCCGTTAATCCTGCCTAAACGGCGTGCCATCGCGAGGTGTCACGCCGTTTTTGTCTCTTTTCCCCATGTGGCGCAGGCTGATCTATCACCCGGAAGTTAACTACGCACTACGACAAACGCTGGTGCTGTGTCTTCCCGTGGCCGTGGGCCTGATCCTGGGACATCTTCAGCAGGGCCTGCTGTTTTCTCTCGTCCCCGCCTGCTGCAACATTGCCGGTCTGGACACGCCCCATAAACGCTTTTTCAAACGTCTGATAATTGGCGGCTCGCTGTTTGCTGGCTGTAGCCTCGCGGTGCAGCTTCTGCTGGCTCGTGATATTCCCCTGCCGCTGATCCTGACCGTGCTGGCGATGACCCTCGGCGTCACCGCCGAAATCAGCTCGCTCCATGCCCGTCTGCTTCCCGCGTCACTCATTGCGGCCATCTTCACCCTGAGCCTCGCCGGTAATATGCCCGTGTGGGAGCCGCTGCTGATCTACGCCCTCGGCACGCTGTGGTACGGGCTGTTTAACTGGTTCTGGTTCTGGCTGTGGCGGGAGCAGCCGCTGCGCGAATCTCTGAGCCTGCTCTACGTGCAGCTTGCGGATTACTGTGAAGCCAAATACACCCTGCTCACCCAGCATACGGATCCGGAAAAATCCTTACCGCCGCTGCTGACGCGCCAGCAAAAGGTGGTAGACCTGATAAGCCAGTGCTATCAGCAGCTGCATATGCTCGCCGCCAACAAGAACCACGAATATAAACGGCTGTTGCGCACCTTTCAGGTGGGGCTGGATCTTCAGGAGCATATCTCCGTTAGCCTTCACCACCCGCAGGAGGTGCAAAAGCTGGTTGAGCGCAGCCATGCCGAAGCGGTGATCCGCTGGAACGCACAAACCGTCTCCGCGCGCCTGCGGGTGCTGGCCGATGATATTCTCTACCACCGCTACCCCACGCGCTTTAACATGGACAAACAGCTCGGCGCGCTGGAGAAAATCGCCCGTCAGCACCCGGATAACCCGGTCGGCCAGTTTGCCGCCTGGCACTTCAGCCGCATCGCCCGCGTACTGCGCACCCAGCGCCCGCTTTATTCCCGTGACCTGATGGCGGATAAACAGAAACGTCTGCCGCTACTGCCGGCGCTGAGGAGCTACCTGTCTCTGAAATCTTCCGCTCTGCGCAACGCTGCAAGGATTAGCGTCATGCTCAGTATCGCCAGCCTGATGGGCATGGCGCTCCACCTGCCGAAACCGTACTGGATCTTAATGACCGTGCTGTTTGTTACCCAGAACGGCTATGGCGCCACGCGGGTGCGCATTCTGCACCGGGCAGGCGGCACGATGGCGGGGCTGATTATTGCGGGCGTGACGCTGCATTTTCACGTGCCCGAGGGCTATACCCTGGCAGGGATGCTGGTGGTCACCCTGGTAAGCTATCTAATCATTCGCAAAAACTACGGCTGGGCGATGGTGGGCTTTACGGTGACGGCGGTATATACCCTTCAGCTGCTGACGCTTAACGGCGAACAGTTCATCGTTGCCCGCCTGATCGACACGCTGATTGGCTGCCTGATCGCCTTTGGCGGCATGGTCTGGCTGTGGCCGCAGTGGCAGAGCGGGCTGCTGAGGCAGAACGCCCACGACGCGCTGGAGGCCGATCAGCAGGCCATTCGCCTGATCCTGAGCGACGACCCGCAGCCCTCCCCGCTGGCGTATCAGCGGATGAAGGTCAACCAGGCGCACAACGCCCTGTTTAACTCGCTGAATCAGGCGATGCAGGAGCCGGGCTTTAACTCACACTATCTTGCCGATATGAAGCTGTGGGTCACGCACAGCCAGTTTATCGTCGAGCACATTAACGCCATGACCACGCTGGCGCGCGAGCACACGATGCTGACTCCGGATCTGGCGCAGCGCTATTTGCAGTCGTGTGAAATTGCGTTGCAGCGGTGTCAGCAGCGTCTGGAGTATGACGCGCCGGGCGAGTCGGGTGACTCGAACATTCTGGAAGCACCGGAGACGCTGACCCACGGCCCGATGAGCACCCTGGAGCAGCATTTGCAGCGCGTGCTGGGACATCTGAACACCATGCACACCATTTCGTCGGTGGCATGGCGTCAGCGCCCGCATCACGGCATTTGGTTAACGCGGCGGTTAAAGCGAACCGAGTATTAACCTTTTACGATCTTCTCGACCGCCGCGGCAAAGCGGGTTAACCCGTCTTCAATATCTTTCTCTTCCACCACCAGCGAAGGCGCAAAGCGCATCACGTCCGGGCCGGCATTCAGCACCATCACCCCTTCGCGGGCAGCGGCGTGCAGGAAATCGCGCGCGCGGCCTTTGTACTGCGGCTTAAGCTCCGCACCAATCAGCAGCCCCATGCCGCGGATCTCGCTGAACACGTCGTACTTATTGTTAATCTGCTGGAGATGCTGCACAAACAGCTCGCGCTTCGCGCTAACGCCGTTCAGCACCTCTGGCGTGTTGATGATGTCGAACGCGGCACCTGCCACGGCGCTCGCCAGCGGGTTACCGCCGTAGGTCGAGCCGTGAGACCCGACGTGGAACGCAGAGGCAACCTCCTGCGTCGTCAGTACCGCACTCACCGGAAAACCGCCGCCGAGCGCTTTGGCGCTGGTCAGAATATCCGGCGTCACGCCGTAGTGCATGTAGGCAAACAGCTCTCCGGTACGCCCCATCCCGCACTGCACTTCATCAAACACCAGTAGCGCCTGATGTTCGTCGCACAGTTCGCGCAGCCCTTTCAGGAATTCCGCGGTTGCCGCGGTCACGCCGCCTTCGCCCTGAATCGGCTCCACCACCACTGCGCAGGTGTGGTCGTCCATCACCGCTTTCACCGCGTGCAGATCGTTAAACGGCACGTGGATAATGTCGGCTGGTTTCGGACCGAAGCCGTCGGAATACTTCGGCTGGCCGCCAACGGAGACGGTAAAGAAAGAGCGTCCGTGGAAGGCGTTATGGAAGGCGATGATTTTAGTTTTGTACGGGCTGTGGCGCGTGGTGGCGTAGTAACGCGCCAGCTTAAAGGCGGTTTCGTTGGCTTCGGTGCCGGAGTTCATAAACAGCACGCGCTCGGCAAAGGTCGCATCAATGATCTTACGGCCCAGTCGCAGCGCAGGTTCGTTGGTGAACACGTTGCTGGTGTGCCACAGGGTTTCGCCCTGGGTTTTCAGCGCGTCCACCAGCGCAGGATGGCAGTGGCCCAGCGCCGTGACCGCAATACCGCCCGCGAAATCCACATACTCTTTGCCCTGCTGATCCCAGACGCGGCTGCCTTTCCCCTTCACCGGGATAAACTCAGCCGGTGCATAAATCGGCAGAATCACTTCATCGAATGTCGCGCGGGTAATTGCTGGTTGTTCAGTTGCCATGTCATGCCCATCCATTTTATGTCACATTCATTGTGAAAATATAATCACAAAATATGCATAAAAACTCACAGCAAGGCAACAGATATTCAGCGATTGAGGAAATTTGCCAGCAGGGCGTGCCCCTGCTCGCTGAGGATACTTTCAGGATGGAACTGCACGCCTTCGAGATCCCACTCGCGGTGGCGAATCCCCATGATCTCCTGCGTATCGCTCCAGGCGGTCACGTCAAAGCAGTCGGGCAGCGTCGGTGGGTCAATCACCAGCGAATGGTAGCGCGTCACGGTTAGCGGGTTATTGAGCCCTGTGAATACGCCCGTGCCGGTGTGGGTGACCGGCGAGGTTTTGCCGTGCATCACTTTCGCGGCACGCACGATGGTAGCCCCAAATGCCTGGGCAATCGCCTGATGACCGAGGCAGACGCCCAGGATCGGCAGCCTGCCGGCATAGTGGTGAATAACGTCCAGAGAAATGCCCGATTCCGACGGCGTACACGGTCCCGGCGAAATGACAATTTTCTTCGGAGCCAGCGTCTCAATATCAGACAGGCTGAGCTCGTCGTTGCGGCGGACAACCACCTCTGCACCCAGTTCACAAAAATACTGGTAAAGGTTCCAGGTGAAGGAATCGTAGTTATCAATCAGCAGAATCATGGCGGCTCCCGAAAAAAATGCCGCCCTATTCTACTCAGATTCCCGCGCTTCGCTCACTATTTTGGCAAAGATAGCGCTCAGCGCGGTCAAATCTCCCGTGGCCCCGCTTCGGTTCGCCGCCACCCACTGCTCGGGATCAATATCCCGCCAGTCCAGCGCGTAATTTGCGTGGATGGCCAGCTGCTCAAAGAAGACGCGCTGAGCAATGCCATTACCGCGCATAAAGGGATGCAGCATATTGATTTCACAGTAGTAATGGCTCACTTTTTCAACAAACGCCGCTTTTTCAAGACCCACAAGATACTTATCACTTTCCAGCGCCGCCATCAGTTCGTTACCCATCGTCTCGATGTACTCAAAATGGCAGAAGGGAATGTCACCCTTAAAAATATCGTCGGTACGGAATTCGCCTGCCTGCTTCATCTCTCTGTGATACAGATGGCGATGAATGAGGCACAGATGCGGTAGCCCGGGCGCTGAGGGCCCAAGCTCCAGCGTCTCAATGCCGGGCTCTGAAGGACCATTACCTTTTTCAAGGAGACAACTGGCCTGAAAATTGACGTTACGCTGTTGCTCCCAGAGACGGGATTTTTGCTTATCGGTGAGTTTTTTCACTTAACGCCTCCCTGAATAGTCCGTTTGCCACAAGTATAAGCAGCAAAACGCGCTTTCGCAGGGAGGGGTCACAACACGGGCGAGGATCGCCCGTGTCAAAGAGGATTACGGCAGAACTTTTGCAGAGATGATAACGACAGGCTTAGACGGCACATTCTGGTATGGACCGACATCGTGGGTCTGAACCTGAGAGATTTTGTCCGCCACGTCCATCCCTTTCACAATTTTACCGAAGACCGCATAGCCGAAGTCGCGCTGGCCGTGGTCGAGGAAAGCGTTATCCGCCACGTTGAGGAAGAACTGGCTGGTGGCGCTGTCTTTATCCGCCGTGCGCGCCATGGAGATGGTGCCGCGCTTGTTCAGCAGGCCGTTGTCCGCTTCGTTTTTGATGGGTGGGTTAGGCTGTTTCTGCTGCATCTGCTCGTTGAAGCCGCCGCCCTGAATCATAAAGCCAGGGATCACGCGGTGGAAGGTGGTGTTGTTATAGAAACCACTGTTCACATAGTCGAGGAAGTTTTTCACAGAAACCGGAGCTTTCTGGCTATTTAGTTCCAGCTCAATGTTCCCGGCAGAGGTGGTCAGCAGAACGTGAGGGTCCCCTTTGGCTGCCAGCGCAGCAGGGGAAACGGCAGAAAGAGCAAACACAGCTGCGACAGCCGCCAGTGTTGATTTGAGCATGAGAATTCCTTAACAAAGCGCAGTATAAAAAGCGAATGGCTTGATTCTAAAGAGCAGTATGAACCGAGACCAGCCTTTTACCTAATTTTACGAAATTGAAACAATTATTACTGCGCAAACGATTGGTTATACCGCCATTTAGTGTGATTTAGATCACACTAAAACCTGCAATGGCATATTCATTTCCCTTAAAAGATAGGAATAGATCACTTTAGCGACTAAAATCTGCCCGCTCTCAGCGCCCTACCGGCGCTTTTCTTTTTCTGAACAGGCCAGACATGACTAACAGCAATCGCATCAAGCTCACATGGATAAGCTTCTTCTCCTACGCCCTGACCGGCGCGTTGGTGATCGTCACCGGGATGGTGATGGGAAATATCGCAGACTACTTCCAGCTGCCCGTTTCCAGCATGAGTAACACCTTCACCTTCCTCAACGCGGGGATCCTGATCTCAATTTTCCTGAATGCCTGGCTGATGGAAATTGTCCCGCTGAAAACCCAGCTGCGCTTCGGCTTCGTGCTGATGGTTGCCGCCGTGGCGGGCCTGATGTTGAGCCACAGCATCGCCCTGTTCTCCGCCGCCATGTTCGTGCTGGGCCTTGTCAGCGGGATCACGATGTCGATCGGTACGTTCCTTATTACGCACATGTATGAAGGCCGCCAGCGCGGCGCGCGCCTGCTGTTTACCGACTCCTTCTTCAGCATGGCCGGGATGATTTTCCCGATGGTCGCCGCGTATCTGCTCGCGCGCAGCATTGAATGGTACTGGGTATACGCCTGTATCGGTCTGGTCTATGTCGCGATCTTCATTCTGACCTTCGGCTGTGACTTCCCGGTGCTGGGCAAAAAAGCGCAGACCACCTCAGAGCCGGTGGCGAAGGAAAAATGGGGTATCGGCGTGCTGTTCCTCTCCATTGCCGCCCTGTGCTACATCCTCGGTCAGTTGGGCTTTATCTCGTGGGTACCTGAATACGCTAAAGGTCTGGGGATGAGCCTGAACGACGCGGGCAAACTGGTGAGCGATTTCTGGATGTCTTACATGTTCGGCATGTGGGCCTTTAGCTTCATCCTGCGCTTCTTCGACCTGCAACGTATTCTGACCGTCCTGGCGGGTCTGGCGACCGTGCTGATGTATCTGTTCATCAACGGTGCCCCGGAGCATATGCCATGGTTCATCCTGACCCTGGGCTTCTTCTCCAGCGCGATTTACACCTCAATCATCACCCTGGGCTCCCTGCAGACCAAAGTGGCTTCGCCAAAACTGGTGAACTTCGTGCTGACCTGCGGCACCATCGGCACCATGCTGACCTTCGTGGTCACGGGCCCGATTGTGGCGCACAGCGGCCCGCTGGCCGCGCTGCACACCGCTAACGGTCTGTATGCCGTGGTGTTTATCATGTGTTTCATTCTGGGCTTCGTGACCCGTCACCGCCAGCACAATACGGCAACGGCTACCCACTAATCGTCAAAACCCCTTTGCGTTCTGCAAAGGGGTTTTACCCTGCTTACCCGCTCTGACTGCCGATTCGTAAAAAACCCCTCAAATTTGTGCAAAAAACAAGCAAGCACAAAAATCAAACAATATCCGTTACTTATAAAAAACCTGACAAATCATAGATATACCCACTAAGGGGTAGGTGAAGGCGTATTTGATTTGCATCAATAAGTGCCCCTGCTGAATCGTTAAGGTAGGCAGTAATAGAAAAGAAATCGAGGCAAAAATGAGCAAAGTCAGACTCGCTATCATCGGTAACGGCATGGTCGGCCACCGCTTTATTGAGGATCTTCTCGATAAAGCCGATGCTGACCAGTTCGATATTACCGTGTTCTGTGAAGAACCCCGCAAGGCGTACGACCGTGTGCACTTGTCTTCCTACTTCTCTCACCATACTGCCGAAGAGCTCTCTCTGGTGCGCGAAGGTTTCTACGAGAAGCATGGCGTAAAAGTGCTGGTGGGCGAACGCGCTATCACCATCAACCGTCAGGAGAAAGTGATCCACTCCAGCGCCGGGCGTACGGTTTTTTACGATAAGCTGATCATGGCGACTGGCTCGTATCCGTGGATCCCGCCGATTAAAGGGTCGGAAACCCAGGATTGCTTCGTTTACCGTACCATTGAAGACCTCAACGCCATTGAATCCTGCGCACGTCGAAGCAAACGCGGTGCGGTTGTTGGCGGTGGCCTGCTGGGCCTGGAAGCGGCAGGCGCGCTGAAAAACCTCGGCGTTGAAACCCACGTTATCGAATTTGCCCCGATGCTGATGGCGGAACAGCTGGACCACATGGGCGGCGACCAGCTGCGTCGTAAAATCGAAAGCATGGGTGTGAAGGTTCACACCAGCAAGAACACCAAAGAGATCGTGCAGGAAGGCACAGAGGCGCGTAAAACCATGCGCTTTGCCGACGGCAGCGAGCTGGAAGTGGACTTCATCGTCTTCTCCACCGGTATTCGTCCGCGCGATAAGCTCGCCACTCAGTGCGGCCTGGCGGTAGCGCAGCGCGGCGGGATCATGATTAACGATACCTGCCAGACCTCCGATCCGGATATCTACGCCATTGGCGAGTGCGCCAGCTGGAATAACCGGGTATACGGTCTGGTGGCGCCAGGATACAAAATGGCGCAGGTCGCCGTGGACCATATCCTCGGTAGCGAAAACGCCTTCACCGGCGCAGACATGAGCGCCAAGCTGAAGCTGCTGGGCGTGGACGTAGGCGGTATCGGCGATGCGCATGGCCGCACCCCGAACTCCCGCAGCTACGTCTATCTGGACGAAAGCAAAGAGGTCTACAAACGCCTTATCGTCAGCCAGGACAACAAAACCCTGCTCGGTGCGGTGCTGGTGGGCGATACCAGCGACTTCGGTAACCTGCTCCAGCTGGTGCTGAACGCCATTGAGCTGCCGGAAAACCCGGACGCGCTGATCCTGCCGGCGCACGCCTCCAGCGGTAAACCATCTATCGGCGTAGATAAACTGCCTGACAGCGCGCAGATTTGCTCCTGCTTCGACGTCACCAAAGGCATGCTGATCTCCGCCATCAACAAAGGCTGCCACACCGTTGCGGCGCTGAAGGCCGAAACCAAAGCCGGTACCGGCTGCGGCGGCTGTATTCCACTGGTGACTCAGGTGCTGAACGCTGAACTGGCGAAACAGGGCATCGAAGTGAACAACAACCTTTGCGAGCACTTCGCTTACTCTCGCCAGGAGCTGTATCACCTGATCCGTGTGGAAGGCATCAAGTCCTTCGACGAACTGCTGGAGAAACACGGCCAGGGCTACGGTTGTGAAGTGTGTAAGCCGACCGTCGGCTCCCTGCTGGCGTCCTGCTGGAATGAGTACGTGCTCAAACCAGAACACACGCCGCTGCAGGACACCAACGATAACTTCCTGGCGAACATCCAGAAAGACGGTACTTACTCCGTCATTCCGCGTTCCGCCGGTGGCGAAATCACCCCGGAAGGGCTGGTCGCCGTGGGCCGTATCGCCCGTGAATTTAATCTGTACACCAAAATCACCGGTTCCCAGCGTATCGGCCTGTTTGGCGCGCAGAAAGACGATCTCCCGGAAATCTGGCGTCAGTTGATTGAAGCAGGCTTCGAAACCGGTCACGCATATGCCAAAGCGCTGCGCATGGCGAAAACCTGCGTGGGCAGCACCTGGTGCCGCTACGGCGTAGGCGACAGCGTGGGCTTCGGCGTCGAGCTGGAAAACCGCTACAAAGGCATCCGTACTCCGCACAAAATGAAGTTCGGCGTTTCAGGCTGTACCCGTGAATGTGCGGAAGCGCAGGGTAAAGACGTGGGTATCATCGCCACCGAGAAAGGCTGGAACCTGTACGTGTGCGGCAATGGCGGGATGAAACCACGCCACGCCGACCTGCTGGCGGCGGATCTCGATCGCGACACGCTGATCCAGTATCTCGACCGCTTCATGATGTTCTACATTCGTACCGCCGATAAGCTGACCCGTACCGCTTCCTGGCTCGATAACCTGGAAGGCGGTATCGACTACCTGAAGTCGGTCATCATTGACGACAAGCTGGGTCTGAACGAACAGCTTGAGTCCGAGATGGCTCGCCTGCGCGAGGCGGTGATCTGCGAGTGGACCGAAACCGTCAACACCCCGGCGGCGCAGACGCGTTTCAAACACTTTATCAACAGCACCCAGCGCGACCCGAACGTGCAGGTGGTGCCGGAGCGCGAACAGCATCGTCCTGCAACCCCGTATGAACGCATTCCGGTGATACTGGTGGAGGAAAACGCATGAGCCAGTGGGTAAACATCTGCAACATTAACGACATTCTGCCAGCGACCGGCGTCTGTGCTTTGCTGGGTAACGAGCAGGTAGCTATTTTCCGCCCTCGCCACGATGAACAGGTCTTTGCCATCAGCAATATCGATCCGTTCTTTGAGGCCAGCGTGCTCTCCCGCGGTCTGATTGCTGAACACCAGGGTGAGCTGTGGGTCGCCAGTCCGCTGAAAAAGCAGCGTTTCCGCTTAACCGACGGGCACTGCATGGAAGATGAAAGCTTCTCCGTGAAGCACTACGACGTCCGCGTGAAGGACGGCAAGGTGCAGCTCAAAGCGTAACCCTCCGCTTTTCCAATAGGAAAGGCTTATGACCCCTTATGGGTAACGGCAGGAAAAACCGTATGTTCTGTACGATTCCTGCTGTTATCCTGACGTCAATTCTTACCCCCTCCTTGAATGCTGTGAGGTAACGTCGTGGACCACCTGCCGATTTTCTGTCAATTACGCCATCGCGACTGCCTGCTTGTGGGCGGCGGCGATGTGGCTGAACGCAAAGCGCGCCTGTTGCTGGATGCTGGAGCCCGACTGACCGTCAATGCCCTCACCTTCGCTCCGCAGTTTGACGTCTGGGCGCAGGAAGGGATGCTCACGCTGGTGCAGAGGGAGTTTGATGAGTCCCTGCTGGATACCTGCTGGCTGACCATTGCCGCGACGGATGACGATGAAGTGAACCAGCGCGTCAGCGACGCCTGCGAAGCGCGCCGGATCTTCTGCAACGTGGTGGATGCGCCGAAAGAGGCCAGCTTTATCATGCCGTCGATTATCGACCGTTCACCGCTGATGATCGCGGTGTCTTCCGGCGGCCGCTCGCCCGTACTTGCCCGCCTGCTGCGGGAAAAACTGGAAGCTATTTTGCCGCAGCATCTCGGCCAGATAGCCCACTACGCCGGGCAACTTCGCTCCCGCGTGAAGCAAACCTTCTCAACCGTGGGTGAGCGTCGTCGCTTCTGGGAGAAATTTTTCGTTAACGACAGGCTGGCGCAGTCGCTGGCGAATCAGGACGCGAAAGCGGTTGAAGAGACGACCGAGCAGCTGCTGAGCGAGCCGCTGGATCACCGAGGTGAAGTGGTGCTGGTGGGCGCAGGCCCCGGCGATGCGGGTTTACTGACCCTGAAAGGGCTCCAGCAGATCCAGCAGGCGGATATCGTGGTGTATGACCGCCTGGTCTCCGATGACATCATGAACCTGGTGCGCCGCGACGCCGACCGCGTCTTCGTCGGTAAACGGGCAGGCTACCACTGCGTGCCGCAGGAGGAGATTAACCAGATCCTGCTGCGTGAAGCGCAAAAGGGAAAACGCGTGGTGCGCCTTAAGGGCGGCGATCCGTTTATCTTTGGCCGCGGCGGCGAGGAGCTGGAAACCCTGTGCAATGCAGGCATTCCGTTCTCCGTGGTGCCGGGCATAACGGCGGCGTCCGGCTGTTCAGCCTACTCAGGCATTCCGTTGACCCATCGCGACTACGCTCAGAGCGTGCGTCTGGTTACGGGCCACCTGAAAACCGGCAGCGAACTGGACTGGCATAACCTGGCCGCTGAAAAGCAAACGCTGGTGTTCTACATGGGCCTGAACCAGGCCGCAACCATCCAGGCGAAACTGCTGGAACACGGCATGGAGGCTGATATGCCCGTTGCGCTGGTGGAAAACGGGACGTCAATCAAGCAGCGCGTGGTGAATGGCGCGCTGACGCAGCTCGGTGAGCTGGCGCAGCAGGTCGAAAGCCCGGCGCTGATTGTGGTGGGTCGCGTGGTTGAACTGCGCGATAAGCTGAACTGGTTCTCGAATCACTAACGCATATTGTCCCTCCTTCGAGTAGTCCTTAAGCGGACTACTCCCTTCATACCTCAGTCGATAACATACCGCTCGCATAGTGGAACTTTTCCATTTATTCCCTCGTGTTACATCCAATTTAAGATTTTTTGACAAGGAATGCGTATGTTCAAGCTGGCAAAAGCCGCCGTTCTGGTTGGCCTGTTATCGACTCTGACCGCCTGCACCGGTCACGTTCAAAATACTAAAAATAACTGCAGCTACGATTACCTGCTGCACCCGGCGATCTCCATTTCGAAGATCATCGGCGGTTGCGGCCCGGCGGCACAGCAGTAAGCGTTTTTCAGGCGTAAAAAAACCGGGGATTTCCCGGTTTTTTTATTGAGTCCGTATTTGTCGGGTGGCGGCTTAAGGTTTCGCCACAAACCCAATCGCCTCGTACACCGCTTTCAGGGTTTCGGACGCGCGCGCGCTGGCTTTTTCCGCGCCGTCTTTCATCACCTTCTGCAGGAAAGCTTCGTCGTTACGGTAGCGGTTGTAGCGCTCCTGCAGCTCGGTCAGCATGCCGGAAACGGCCTCTGCCACTTCACCCTTCAGGTGGCCGTACATCTTGCCTTCGAAGTGTTTTTCCAGCTCGGGAATGCTCTGGCCGGTCACGCCGGAGAGAATGTCCAGCAGGTTGGAGACGCCCGCTTTGTTCTGCACGTCGTAGCGCACCACTGGCGGCTCGTCGGAGTCCGTGACAGCGCGCTTGAGCTTTTTCACCACCGATTTTGGATCTTCCAGCAGGCCGATAACGTTGTTGCGGTTATCGTCAGACTTGGACATCTTCTTGGTTGGCTCCAGCAGCGACATCACGCGCGCGCCGGATTTCGGAATAAACGGCTCTGGCACTTTGAATACGTCGCCGTAAAGCGCGTTAAAGCGCTGGGCGATATCACGGCTCAGCTCCAGGTGCTGCTTCTGGTCTTCACCCACCGGCACCTGGTTGGTCTGGTACAGCAGGATGTCGGCCGCCATCAGCACCGGATAGTCGAACAGGCCAGCGTTGATGTTTTCAGAGTAACGGGCAGATTTATCCTTGAACTGGGTCATGCGGCTCAGCTCGCCGAAATAGGTATAGCAGTTCAGCGCCCAGCCCAGCTGCGCATGCTCCGGCACGTGAGACTGAACGAAAATGGTGCTCTTTTCAGGATCGATACCGCAGGCCAGATAGAGGGCCAGGGTGTCCAGGGTGGCTTTGCGCAGCTTCTCAGGATCCTGACGCGCGGTGATAGCGTGCAAATCTACGATGCAGTAAATGCAATGGTAGTCATCCTGCATGCTGACCCACTGACGCAACGCACCCATGTAGTTACCAATGGTCAATTCACCTGAAGGCTGTGCGCCACTAAAAACGATGGGCTTAGTCATTATTCAATTCCTGATGTTCACTGTGCGAAAGCCCGAGTGCGGGCAACAAATCTTTGAAGTGGTCGAACACAACATCCGGCTCACTCAGCGTAATGGCCTCACCGTAGTTGTAGCCATAGGTTAAACCGACGGAAGGACACCCCGCCGCTCGGGCAGCCAGAATATCATTACGCGAATCCCCGACAAAGAGCAGCTCCGCAGGCGTTAAGGATAATTTTCCTGCCACCAGCAACAGCGGCTCCGGATGCGGCTTTTTGTTCTGCACGTCATCCCCGCCTACAATCACGGAGAAATATTTCGCGATATCCAGCGCCTCCAGCAGCGGCGCAACAAACGGCGTCGGCTTGTTGGTCACCAGTCCCAGCGGGATGCCTTTCGCGTGCAGCGCGCTCAGGGTTTCCTGGACGTCCGGGAAAAGGAAGCTCCCCTCCTCGACGACCTCTTCGTAGAAGCGATCGAACAGCTTGCGCAGAATACGCAGCTGCTCATCCTGCGGGATATCGGCATGATCGACGCTTGGTTTCCCCTGCGCGGAACGCTGCGACGCGCGTTCCTGACGAGCCCACGTCAACGCGCGCTCCATCAGGACATCGGCACCGTTGCCAATCCATGTAATCACACGATCTTCGCCCGCAACGGGCAGTTCCAGTGCATACAGCGCCTGATCGACGGCGCTCGTTAAGCCCGGCGCGCTGTCCACCAGCGTGCCGTCGAGGTCGAATGCCACACCCCGAATTGCCTGCAATTTATCCATGACTTACCTTCGCCAGCTCGCGGCGCATTTCATCAATGACTTTTTTGTAATCCGGTTGGTCGAAAATTGCCGAACCTGCAACGAACATATCCGCGCCCGCTGCCGCAATTTCGCCAATATTATTCACTTTCACACCGCCGTCCACTTCCAGACGAATATCATAGCCAGACTCGTCAATGCGACGGCGCACTTCGCGCAGCTTATCCAGCGTGTGAGGGATGAACGACTGGCCGCCAAAGCCCGGGTTAACGGACATCAGCAAAATCACGTCCAGCTTGTCCATCACGTAATCGAGATAGCTCAACGGTGTTGCCGGGTTAAACACCAGCCCCGCCTTACAGCCGTTCTCTTTGATCAGCTGCAGCGTGCGGTCAACATGCTCGGAGGCTTCCGGATGGAAAGTGATAATGCTGGCGCCCGCTGCGGCGAAGTCAGGCACGATGCGGTCGACAGGCTTCACCATCAGGTGAACGTCGATCGGTGCGGTAATACCGTAGTTACGCAGGGCCTTGAGCACCATCGGACCGATGGTCAGATTGGGAACGTAGTGGTTATCCATAACGTCGAAATGGACGACATCTGCGCCAGCTGCGAGAGCTTCCGCCGTGTCTTCACCCAGGCGGGCAAAATCGGCCGACAGAATTGAGGGGGCAATCAAAAACTGTTTCATCCGCATCTCCTTGAAATGTGTTTACCGGCGGGCAAAACGGCTCAGGGGCGATAAAGAGCCAGGAGTTCGTCCACCTTTTTACGTGTGCCGCCGTTGCTGCTAATGCTACGCCGCACCTTAACCTGAAAATGCTTCGCGGCTTTGTACCATTCGCGCGTATCAGGGGTATCGTGATTTGAAATTAACACCGGAATTCTTTTGCTGACCAGTTTTTCCGCCATCTCCGCCAGGCGGGCCTGTTCGGCCGGGCTGAAGCTATTGGTGTGGTAGGCGGTGAAGTTCGCCGTCGCAGACAGCGGCGCATAAGGCGGATCGCAGTAGACCACCGAGTTTACGCCTGCCAGTTCCATGCACTCTTCATAGGAGAGGCAGTGGAACTCTGCATTCTGCGCTTTCTTCGCAAAATGATACAGCTCGTCCTGCGGGAAGTACGGGCGCTTATAACGACCAAACGGCACGTTAAATTCGCCGCGCAAATTATACCGGCACAGGCCGTTGTAACCATGACGGTTGAGGTAAAGGAACAGCAGCGCGCGGCGGAACGGATCCTGGCTCTGATTAAATTCCGTGCGGAACTGATAGTAAACGTCAGGGCTGTTGTTCTCTGGCGTAAACAGCTTGCGCGCCTCTTCCACATACTCATCGGTACGCAGCTTAACGATGTTATAGAGGCTGATAAGGTCGCTGTTGATATCCGCCAGGATATAACGAGAAAAATCGGTGTTCAGGAACACCGATCCCGCACCCACGAAGGGCTCGATAAGACACTCGCCTTTTGGCAGGTGCTTTTTAATATCATCGAGCAGGGGGTATTTCCCCCCTGCCCATTTCAGAAAAGCGCGATTTTTTTTCATGCTGACTAACTGATTACACCTTCTCCGGCTGTGGAGAAAGCTCCGACAGCATCCTGCGCTTTAAACATTACTTCAGATCGGCCTGCACCTGATGAATCGGCTTCGCCCACGGGTTTTTCGCCTGAACGTCTGCTGGCAGTGTCGCCACGGCGCGCTTCGCTTCATCTTTGGAAGCATACACACCGCTCACCAGCACGTACCACGGCTGTCCGTTACGGGTCGTCTGATAAACCACGTAGTTTTTCAGATTCGATTTCTTCGCCCAGCCGTTGAGGTTGTCATAGTTAGACGAACTGCTCAACTGCAGCGTGTAGTTGCTGGACGGTGCAGATTTCAGCGAACCGACGTTGCCAGCTGTTTTACCTGCTGCAGCACTGGAAGCCGGCGCCGTTGCGGCAGGCGCAGCGGTGGCAGCAGGTGCCGTTGTGGTTGCCGTCGCTTTCGGCGCAGTCTGCGTGACTGGCGCTTTAGCCGGCTCGCTCACGGCAGCCGTTTCAGTGCGTTTCGGCTGTGCCGGTGCGGCTTTCACTTCAGGCGCTTTTACCACTGCCTGAGGCTTGGTTTCACGCTTAGGCTCAATGACCGCCTGCTTACGTTCAGGACGCGTCGCAGTTTGCGTCTGGCGCGGTTTAGTTTCCGTTGCTGCCGTCTGCGGCTGCGCGGTAGCACCGTGGATCGGCGCGACGGTTGCAGGTTCAGTTGGCAGCGTAGAGTTAACCACAACGTTATCAACCTGCTGCTGGTTTTGCGGCTGCATCAGCGCATTGTTCAGGTCTCCCTGAACTTCAACACGCTGCTGGCCTTCGGGCGTGACAGGTGCCTGGCCCTGAGCAGGCGTTGATGAAACGGGCGGCAGAGAAACATCCTGCGGCGTCGTTGTGTTGCTGGCAGTCTGCTCAGCGGAAGTGGTGCCCGGCGCTGGCTGTGCACCATTCGCCTGATCCGTCGCATCATTACCGGAGAGGTTGATGCTCTTCTCTGCGGAGGCGGTTTGTTCGGTTGAGTTGGTGGACGGTGCTTTCAGCGCAGAGCCAATGCCAACAATCAGCAGCACAAGCACCAGAACGCCAAGTCCCATCATGATGTACTGACGGGAGGCCGGTTTCTGCGCTGCGGCTTTTTTACGTTTACGCGGGCGACGCTCTACAGGCTGTTCGTCCATTGAATCTTCTTCGGACTCATAATCCTCTTCTTCTCGCTCATCACGCGCGTTGCGGCTGCGCGAAGGGCGACGATCGTCTGCATCCAGATCAACATCGTCAAAGTTGATCTGCGGCTCGTTATCACGTTCTGAAGATTGACGAGAACGACCAGTACGACGATCGCTGGGATCGGGTTTCAGCTCGTCTTCTGGTTTGAATTCATCCATTTAACACCCCACTCAAAGGCTTATGCCTACGTCTTTGCATTTCGCCTGAAGCTAAACGACCACCGATAACAGTGGCCTGACCTTTCTAGTTGTTACGCCTGCTGGCAATCAGCAATGGCGCCAAGAACGACATCGTGCGACACTCCGCCGCGCACTTCACTCTTCCCTATTGCAAGCGGGAGTACAAGACGCATCTCACCTGCCAATACTTTTTTATCGCGCATCATGTGGGGTAAATACGCCTGCGCCGACATCTCCTGCGGCCCGGTGACCGGCAAACCTGCACGTTCAAGTAGCGCAATGATACGTGCCGTCTCTTCCGGTTTAAACTGCCCAAGACGTTCAGAGGTGCGGGCTGCCATGACCATGCCAGCCGCGACGGCTTCACCGTGCAGCCAGTTGCCGTAACCCATTTCGGCTTCAATGGCGTGGCCAAACGTATGCCCAAGATTCAGTAAAGCACGTAAGCCGGTTTCACGCTCGTCTGCCGCGACAACTTCTGCTTTCAGCTCACAACAACGACGAATGCAGTATGCCAGTTTCGCCTCATCCAGGCGCAGCAGCGCATCCATATTCTCTTCAAGCCAGTTAAAGAACTCGCCATCCAGAATAATGCCGTATTTGATCACTTCAGCCAGCCCAGAGGCCAGCTCGCGTTTCGGCAGGGTTTTCAGGCAGTCGAGATCCACCACCACCGACGCAGGCTGGTAGAACGCGCCAATCATGTTTTTGCCGAGGGGATGGTTGACTGCCGTTTTGCCACCGACAGAGGAGTCGACCTGAGATAGCAACGTGGTCGGGATTTGAATAAAACGGACGCCACGCTGATAGCTTGCGGCCGCAAAGCCGGTCAGATCGCCCACAACACCGCCGCCCAGGGCAAGCAGTGTTGTATCGCGACCGTGCGGTTTTTGCAGCAATGCGGTAAAGACGGTATCGAGTACCGTCAGGCTTTTATACTGCTCGCCATCGGGCAGAATCACACTGTCGACTTTTACGCCTGCCTGCTCAAGCAGGTGGCGCACGCGGTCGAGATAAAGCGGAGCCAGCGTCTCATTGGTGACCAGCATCGCCTGATCACCCGCTTTTAGTGGTAAAAAGGAAGCTGGGTCGTTAAACAAACCAGCCGCGATGGTGATAGGGTAACTACGTTCCCCGAGAGTAACTGTAATCCTCTCCATGACGCGACATCCACCTTTAATGCTTTTACCCGCAGGCGAGTGTATATAAAGCCAGAATCAGTTGCTTTCCAGCATATGAATAATCTGGTTTGCAACCACTTTAGCGCTCTGATCGTCGGTACGAATGGTCACATCGGCAATCTCTTCATACAGCGGATTGCGTTCGTCGGCCAACGCTTCCAGAACTTCGCGTGGTGGCGTTTCAACCTGCAGCAGCGGGCGCTTTTTATCGCGCTGCGTACGTGCCAGCTGTTTCTCAATGGTCGTCTCAAGATAGACCACTACGCCACGGGCGGAGAGACGGTTGCGGGTTTCGCGAGATTTCACAGAGCCGCCGCCTGTTGCCAGTACGATGCCCTGTTTTTCCGTGAGTTCGTTGATCACTTTTTCTTCTCGGTCACGGAAACCTTCTTCGCCTTCTACATCGAAAACCCAGCCCACATCAGCTCCGGTTCGTTTCTCAATCTCTTGATCAGAATCGTAAAATTCCATATTGAGTTGTTGAGCTAACTGACGCCCAATAGTGCTTTTGCCGGCACCCATAGGCCCAACCAGAAAGATATTGCGTTTCTCTGCCATTTTATCGGTACTACTAAGACTATTCGTTAATGGTAATCCCCGCTTCGCAGACACCCGGCGTAGCAGGACATGAACTGAAACCTCATATGCAATAGAGCGAGAGTCAGACTAAAAATTATCTCAATACTCCGGCTTGTTTGGCAACTGATTAAATCACCGCGCCGGACGCATAAGGTAATAAGACGTAAGTCCAACTCAAATCGGTACTCCTTGTATGCTAATTCATGCCCCACGTCAAACATCTGCAACAAACTGAATGCAAAATCATTGCGGGGATCGTTACCCGTTAGTGAATACCGACCAGACGTGGCGTAATAAACACCACTAACTCACGCCGCTCATTATCTTTTCCATCATGGCGAAAAAGCTGTCCCAGCCAGGGGATGCTCCCAAGCCCGGGCACGCTGTCACTGCCGGTTTTGTTCTTTTGCGAGAAAATTCCCCCCAGCGCCAGCGTTTCTCCACTTTTTACCTCCACCTGGGTTTCTATCTCCTGCTTATCGATGGCAAGCGTTTCGCCATCGGCCTGCTGCAGCACCTGTCCCGGCATGTTTTCACTGATGTGTAGCTTCAGGCGCACGCGCCCACCGGGCAATACTACAGGCGTGACCTCCATTCCGAGTACCGCCTCTTTGAACTCCACCGAGGTCGCCCCGCTTTCACCGCTTGAAACCTGATACGGGATCTCACTCCCCTGCTTAATGCTGGCCGGTTGCATGTGCGACGCCAGCAGCCGCGGGCTGGCAATGATATCGACCTGCTGTTTTTGCTCCAGCGCAGAGAGCTCCAGATCCAGCAGCCTGCCGTTAATTCGCCCGATATTAAACCCCACATGCGTGGTAGCACTGGCCACGGAAAGATCGCTGCCAAGCGTCGTGAGCTGTCCAACTTTGCCCGCCTCAGCGGCCTCGGCAAGATTCCACTTCACCCCCAACTCTCTCAGGCTTTTTTCATTAATGGTGACAATGTGCGCCGCCAGTTCGACCTGCTCGACGGGAATATCCATCTGAGTCGCCCACTGCTGCAGCGCCTCCAGCACCGCCTGGTTATCCCTGATGAGCAGACGATTGGTGCGTTTGTCGACAGATAAGCTCCCCTTTGGACTCAGGAGCTTTTCAGCCGCTTTTTGCAGTTCTCCGGCATCCGCATAAGAAAATGGGATGCTGTGCGAGACCAGCGGAGCATCAAGCTGTCGACGCGCTCGCTCCTGCTCTAAACGTTCCCGCTGTTCACGCTGCCAGGCCGCGGTATGGACATAATAAATACCGCCCTCCTCTCGTAAAACGAGTCCGGCGCTGGTGACTACCGTCTGTAACGCCTGCCGCCAGGGAACGCGCGTCAGGTTAAGCGAGAGCGTGCCGCCGACATCCGGCGATACCACCAGATTACGGTTCTCCTGCGCAACCAGCGCCTGTAGCACCTGAACCACCGGCACGTCATCCACCACCAGCGTGACCGGCTTTGGCGCGGCGGCCCACAGCGGGCGGCTGAACGCCAGCAGCAACAGCACTATCCTTAACTTCATTTTTATCCTTTCCTTCTCGTTGCCACGCCCATTCTTCGGGATCGCATGTGTCACCCACATCAACAACCAGTTCCGTTTCATTGATGGCCGTTATCCGCCAGCCCGCCGGGAAACGTTCGTGCTCTTTCAGACGATGCCAGCGCCGTTGCCCATCCAGCAAAATACCAACGCGCTGCTGCCCTCCCACCATTCCGCGGTAGTGCCACTGTGCCAGTTCGGCTGTGGCGCAGGGGTCGTCCGGCGGGCGAAACGGATCGCGCATGCCGGTCAACAGCAGCGCCGAGCAAACCAGCAGGTATCTCGCGCTATTTCGCATGTTCCAGCTCCAGCCTCAGGCGTAACGCCGTACTTTGTGGCGCAAGCGTGAAAGCAGCGACCCGCACATCCCGCTGCGCCAGCCGGGAAAAAAGAGGCGGGATCGCCTGCCACTGCGCCTCCAGCGCCAGTTCACCGCCGTTTTGCAACGGCTTCCAGTGAAGGAGCCTTGTACCCTCCCCCTGAAAATCGAGCGGTGAAAAGGGCTTTATCTCCAGTGCCGTCCGGGTTTGCGGGCTAAACGGCACCTGACTGGCGGTGGGCCACAGCGACGCGTTAGTCCGCGCCGCCTGGCTCAACTGCTGCCGCTGATCCGCACACTGCCTCTCTGCTGGCCGGAGCACTACACCCCATGCTGTCAGGCCCATCAGGAGAATACCCAGCCCCCCGCAGACCAGCCGACACCAGGGACGACTTTCACACCAGCGTTCTAGCAATGTCTCCACGCATTACCCCTCGCTTTTCAGGTGCAGAGTGAACATCCAGCGCCCCTGGCTATCCTGCCGGAGTTCCCCCTCAGAACCGGGCGTAAAGCCGTCTATGTGCTCCAGCCCATTACGCAAGGCAGAAAGCGCCTGCAGGGTAGTGGCATATCCGATCAACATCAGAGCAGGAGGCTGATAACGCAGCTCTGTCAGCCATACCTGCGCAGGCATGGCCTCAGAAAGTGACTCCAGCACCGGTTGCCATGCGCGGCGCGGCTGCGTGCCCACAGGGTTCTGCACCTCTGCGGTGGGTCGCTGGCGAGACACAAGACCACGCTGCACGGACTGCGTACCCGCCAGTTGAGCCTGCAGCGCGCGCAGCGTTACCAGATGATTCATCCTTACGCTAAAAACGGTCACCAGCATGAGCAGCAATGCGCCGACAAATACGCCGCCCCAGAAACGCAGGCATCGCGCGCGCCGCTGCTGACGCCAGGGCAGGAGGTTGGTCACGTTCATTCAGGCACCTCGCTCATGGCCAGCGCCAGCGCGACGGTATAGTCAGCCCCGCATTCGGGAAGAGGCGCATGCCAGCGCTGCAGCGTTTCCCATGGGGACCGTTCGGCATCAAAGAACGCGATGTCATTCTGGTTGAGGGCCAGCAGCGCCGCCAGCTCAGTGACGTTTTCTGCTTCAGTGGTATAACGACGCCCCCACTGATGGCGCATAGCCCACAGCCAGTGGTGCGCATCTCGCCAGGCGACGCACAGCGTCGGCGCTACCGCAGGCAGCAGGTTCGTCAGCGCGCTGGCATCCGGGGTGATGGTCGCCAGCCGCAAACGTAGCGTTTTCGCCAGGTCAAGAAGCGTTTCAACCTCTTTGTTTTGTGCAGCAGTCACGTGAAACGTATTGCTGAAGGTGTCCTGGGTGTAGTCGAAACAGAGGGACTCTGTCGACATCTCCAGTTCGCGCGAAAGCGCCGCCCCCATCCACGAGAGCTGCTCGCTGTCGCGCAATGCAAGAGCCGGTCGGGGCAACGTTTTTTGCAGAGTCCGTGCAGCAGGAAAGGAGAGAAATACCCGATGGTAGTGCGGGAGCGCTTTTCGCCAGTCGCGTAAGGCATCGGCCAGCGCTTCTGGCTGACAAATTTTGCCGTCACGAATGATGCCTTCGGCCAGAGAAATGGCCCACCAGCGGCGTAAGCACCAGCCGCCTCTCTCCCGGACCAGTGCCGTAATCAGGACCTTATCCTGTTGAATATGAACGCCCGTTTGCCATGTTTTGAAAGCCATGCTTCACGATCTCCTTATCGCCCGTCGCCTTGACGGCTATATCAATGAATCAGGCTTGCCTTTATACTACCGCGCGATTGTTTAGAAACTGCCCAAGTGAAACCAAATGGGAAATCTCCGGTGAAGTTCGTAAAGTATTTATTCATCCTTGCAGTCTGTTGCATTCTGCTGGGAGCAGGCTCGATTTACGGTTTGTACAAATATATTGAGCCACAGCTACCTGATGTCGCCACGCTCCGCGATGTGCGTCTCCAGATCCCAATGCAGGTCTATAGCGCCGATGGCGAGCTGATGGCGCAGTATGGCGAGAAGCGTCGTATCCCGCTGACCTTAAACCAAATTCCCCCCGTGATGGTGAAAGCTTTTATCGCCACGGAGGACAGCCGTTTCTACGAGCACCACGGTGTCGATCCGGTCGGGATTTTCCGTGCCGCAAGCATTGCGTTGTTCTCCGGTCACGCCTCCCAGGGGGCGAGCACCATTACGCAACAGCTGGCGCGTAACTTCTTCCTCAGCCCTGAAAAGACGCTGACGCGTAAGATCAAAGAGGTGTTCCTGGCGATCCGTATTGAGCAACTGCTGAACAAGGACGAGATCCTTGAGCTGTACCTCAATAAAATCTATCTGGGCTACCGTGCCTATGGCGTGGGGGCAGCCGCGCAGGTGTACTTCGGTAAGCCTGTTGAACAGCTCACCCTAAGCGAAATGGCAACCATTGCCGGTCTGCCAAAAGCGCCGTCCACGTTTAACCCGCTTTACTCGCTCGATCGCGCTACCTCACGTCGTAATGTCGTCCTGTCACGTATGTTGAGCGAAGGCTATATCAGCCAGAGCGAGTACGACCAGGCGCGTAACGACGTCATTGACGCCAATTATCACGCCCCTGAGATCGCCTTCTCTGCCCCTTATCTGACCGAAATGGTGCGCCAGGAGATGGTGAGTCGTTATGGCGACAAGGCCTATGAAGATGGCTATCGCGTGTACACCACCGTTACCCGTAAAGTGCAGCAGGCGGCTCAGGACGCGGTGCGCAATAACGTGATGGACTACGATATGCGTCACGGCTATCGCGGACCGTCGAACGTGCTCTGGAAAGTGGGCGAAAGCGCATGGGACAGCAAAAAAATCACCAGCACGCTGAAAGCGCTGCCAACCTATGGTCCGCTCCTTCCAGCCGTAGTGACGCAGGCCGATCCTCAGGAAGCCGTTGCGACGCTGGCAGACGGCACGTCCGTCTCCCTGCGCATGGACGGTATTCGCTGGGCGCGTCCATACCGATCGGACACCCTGCAGGGGCCAACGCCGCGCAAGGTGACCGACGTGGTACAGGCCGGGCAGCAGATTTGGGTGCGCAAGTCAGGCGATGCCTGGTGGCTGGCGCAGGTACCGGATGTGAACTCGGCTCTGGTCTCCATCAACCCACAGAACGGGGCGGTAATGGCGCTGGTCGGCGGGTTCGATTTCAACCAGAGCAAATTTAACCGCGCCACGCAGGCGCTGCGTCAGGTGGGTTCCAACATCAAGCCGTTCCTCTACACGGCTGCGATGGATAAGGGACTGACCCTTGCCAGCATCCTAAACGACGTGCCGATCTCCCGCTGGGATGCCGGTGCCGGTTCCGACTGGCAGCCGAAGAACTCTCCTGCGGAGTATGCCGGTCCTATTCGTCTTCGCCAGGGTCTGGGGCAGTCGAAAAACGTGGTGATGGTGCGTGCCATGCGCGCGATGGGCGTCGACTATGCGGCAGAGTACCTGCAGCGCTTCGGCTTCCCGGCGCAGAACATCGTTCGCACCGAGTCGCTGGCGCTGGGCTCAGCCTCCTTTACGCCGCTTCAGGTCGCCCGCGGATACTCGGTGATGGCCAACGGCGGCTTCCTGGTTGACCCGTACTTCATCAGCAAAATCGAGAACGACCAGGGCGGCGTGCTGTTTGAAGCGAAGCCGAAAATTGCCTGCCCTGAGTGTGATATTCCGGTCATTTACGGCAACACGCCGAAATCCGAGGTGCTCGAAAACAAGGACATGGAAGACCCTGCCGTTTCTCAGGAGCAGCCAAATATCGTCTTGCCGCAGCCGCAGCTGGAGCAGGCTAACCAGTCGCTGGTGGCGCAGACCGGCGCGCAGGAGTATGCCCCGCACGTGATCAACACGCCGCTGGCGTTCCTGATCAAGAGCGCGCTGAACACCAACATCTTCGGTGAACCCGGCTGGCAGGGTACCGGCTGGCGAGCAGGGCGCGATCTGCAGCGCCATGATATCGGCGGTAAAACCGGGACAACTAACAGCTCGAAGGATGCGTGGTTCTCCGGCTATGGGCCGGGTGTGGTGACGTCAGTCTGGATCGGTTTCGACGATCATCGCCGTGATTTAGGCCGTACCACGGCATCCGGCGCGATTAAAGATCAGATTTCCGGCTACGAAGGCGGCGCCAAAAGCGCGCAGCCGGCCTGGGATGCCTACATGAAATCCGTTCTTGAAGGCGTGCCGGAGCAGCCGCTGACGCCGCCACCGGGCGTGGTGACGGTCAATATTGACCGCAGCACCGGCCAGCTCGCTAACGGCGGTAATAGCCGTGCCGAGTATTTCATCGAAGGTACGCAGCCAACCACACAGGCGGTGCATGAGGTGGGTACAGAGATTATTGATAACGGCGAAACGCACGAGCTGTTTTAAGCATAAAAATGCCCGGTAAAAACCGGGCAAAGAATTGCAGGCCGGGTAAGGCGAAGCCGCCACCCGGCTTTTTTATGGCCTACAGCCGCCCTTGCCCCTTCAGCCACTCGCGAACCAGGAACAGCGCGCTCACGTTGCGAGCCTCGTTAAAGTCAGGGTCTTCAAGCAGATCCATCAGATGCGCCAGCGGCCAGCGAACCTGCGGCAGCGGCTCTGGTTCATCTCCCTCCAGCGATTCAGGATAGAGATCTTCAGCCACCACAATGTTCATTTTGCTGGAAAAATAGGACGGCGCCATGCTCAGTTTTTTCAGGAACGACAGTTCGTTCGCGCCAAAACCCACCTCTTCTTTCAGCTCGCGGTTTGCTGCTTCAAAGACCGTTTCACCCGGATCGATGAGCCCTTTCGAGAACCCAAGCTCGTAAGATTCCGTCCCCACGGCGTATTCGCGGATCAAAATCAGATGATCGTCGACGATAGGGACAATCATCACCGCTTCGCGCGAAGAGGGGCGCATACGCTCATAAACACGACGCACACCGTTGCTGAACTCCAGATCCACACTCTCGACGTTAAACAGGCGCGATTTGGCGACAGTTTCAACGTGCAGAATGGTGGGTTTTTGTAGTGGTTTGCTCATCTTGATGGGGTCTTAGCAGTGTGAACTGGCGTTATTGTGCGATATGCCGCACGGTTTCGGCAATGTCAATTGTTCTTTATTTACATTTATGCAACGCAGCAGGGATCAATCCTCAATTCAAAACAAATGTCAAGAGGTTGAAATGTTTCTAGGAATTTGCTGATATCGCGCCATGACAGGCTTTGCTATCATCACCGGTCACTGGGATGCGCTTTAGAATGCTCAAGTTCGACTCCATACTTGCCGATAGCCAGCCACAGACTCTCATTCAATGTAAAGGTGCTACTGACTACACCTGTAAGATAAGTAAGATGGGGAAAGCATGAGCACCATTTTGATTGTTCTCGCTGCTATGCTGGTCAGCGCATTGATTGCAGGGTGGCTGTACAGGCGACGCATACAGCGCCGTTACCGGCTGCCCTTTTTAAATGCCTTCGCGGGTGCGACAACGCGTAAACTGACGCAAGACGAGCGCGATGCAGTTGAAAACTATCTCGAAACGCTGAACCGTTCTCAGTTAACGCCTGGGCCGACGGGAGCCACGACTGCACCTGTGGCGCTTAAGCTTAACGCGCAAAGTGACACCGTGCTCTGCGTGACGCGCTCCATCACGCGCTATGGCATTACGACTGACGACCCCAACAAGTGGCGCTACTACCTGGATTCGGTTGAGGTGCATCTGCCTCCGTCCTGGGAGCAGTACATTAACGACGAAAACAGCGTTGAGCTGATTCACACCGATTCGCTGCCGCTGGTAATCTCGCTCAACGGCCATACCCTGAATGACTATCTTCACGAAGCCCCGCGCTTTGCGCTGGAACGCGCGAGTTCAACGCAGGCCTCTATTCGTGGTGAAGAGACCGAGCAGATTGAGCTGCTGAATATTCGTCAGGAGACGCATGAAGAGTACGCCCTGAGCCGTCCGGACGGTATTCGTGAAGCCATCCTGATCGTTGCCGCTTTCCTGCTCTTTTTTGTCTGCCTGCTGACGCCGGACGTCTTTGTCCCATGGCTGGCGGGTGGCGCGGTGTTGCTTCTTGCGGCCGGGCTGTGGGGGCTCTTTGCCCCACCGGCCAAAACCTCGCTGCGGGAGATCCACTGCCTGCGTGGCACGCCAAAGCGCTGGGGCCTGTTCGGTGAGAACGATCAGGAGCATCTCAACAATATCTCACTCGGGATTATCGACCTGATCTACCCGCGCCACTGGCAACCGTGGATTGCGCAGGATTTAGGGCAGAAAACCGATATTGATATCTATCTTGACCGCCACGTTGTGCGACAGGGGCGCTTCCTGTCTCTGCATGATGAAGTGAAAAATTTCCCGCTTCAGCACTGGCTCCGCAGCACGGTCATCGCCGCCGGCGCCGGGCTGGTGTTTATCATGCTGCTGCTTTTCGTGCCGCTGGATATGCCCATCAAATTTACCCTGTCGTGGATCAAAGGCGCGCAGACCATCGAGGCGACCAGCGTCAACCAGCTCGATGAAGCGGGTGTACGGGTGGGCGATACGCTGCGCCTGAAAGGCACCGGAATGTGTAATATCCATACCCCGGGGGCGTGGAACACGCGCCAGAATTCACCGTTCACGCCGTTCGACTGTTCGCAAATTATCTGGAACGACGCCCCGCCGCTGCCGCTGCCGGAATCCGAAGTGGTGAATAAAGCCACGGCGCTGACTCAGACGGTCAACCGCCAGCTGCACCCTAAACCGGACGATGATTCACGCGTCAGCCCCGCGCTGCGTTCCGCTATTCAGAAATCAGGCATGATTCTGCTGGATGATTTTGGCGACATTGTCCTGAAAACCCAGGACTTATGCTCCTCGCAGGATGAGTGCATACGCCTCAAGAACGCGCTGGTTAACCTCGGGAACAGTAAAGACTGGGACTCGCTGGTGAAACGCGCCGAGGCGGGACGACTGGATGGCGTCAACGTGCTGCTGCGTCCGGTCAGCGCGGAATCGCTTGATAACCTGGTCGCCACCTCGACATCGCCGTTTATGATGCGCGAAACCACCCGGGCGGCTCAGGCGCTCAACAGTCCGGCACCGGGCGGCTTTGTGATTGCCAGCGATGAAGGCAGCGACCTGGTCGATCAGCCTTACCCGCAGGTAGCGCTTTATGACTACCCGGCCCAGGAGCAGTGGAGCCAGTTCCAGCGTCTGGCGCAGATGCTGATGCAAACGCCGTTCAGTGCCGAAGGGATTGTCACAAGCATCTACACCGACGCCAACGGCACGCGCCATATCGGCCTGCACCGGATGCCGGACAGCGCAGGATTGTGGCGTTACATTGGCACCTCTCTGCTGATGATCGCCATGCTGATCGCCATTTTCTGGAACGGTTTTATGGCCCTGCGCCGCTACCAGCGCTCCCGCACGCGTCTGGCGGAGATCCAGCAATATTATGAGAATTGCCTCAATCCTAAGCTGATCCCCTCCTCTGAGAGCCTGATCTGATAACGTCGTTGCGCGACAAGATGTGCTACCCTGTCGCGCACGTTTCTTCTGGCTGGAGTTCCCCCCTATGCATCTTGATATCGACTGGCAGCAGGTCGACACCGTTCTGCTGGATATGGACGGCACGCTGCTCGATCTCGCCTTTGATAACTATTTCTGGCAAAAGCTGGTGCCGGAAACCTATGGTGAGCAGCAGGGTATCTCCCCGGCAGAAGCGCAGGCGTTCATTCGTTCGCAATATAGCGCGGTGCAACATACGCTAAACTGGTACTGTCTGGACTACTGGAGCGAGCGCCTCGGTTTGGATATTTGTGCCATGACCACTGCCCAGGGACCACGCGCCGTGCTGCGCGAAGATACGGTTCCCTTCCTGGACGCGCTGAAAGCAAGCGGCAAGCGCCGTATTTTGCTGACTAACGCGCATCCACATAACCTGGCCGTGAAGCTGGAGCATACGGGACTGGCGTCGCACCTTGATTTATTACTTTCCACCCACACATTTGGTTATCCGAAAGAGGATCAGCGGTTGTGGCATGCGGTGAAGGAAGAGACCGGCCTGCAGCCGGAGCGCACGCTGTTCATTGACGACAGCGAGCCTATTCTGGATTCTGCGGCAACGTTTGGCATTCGCTACTGTCTGGGCGTCACTAATCCTGACTCTGGTCTGGCTGAAAAAAGCTATCTGCGCCATCCGGGACTGAACGACTACCGCCAGATGATCCCCTCACTGACCGTGAAGGAGACGCCATGAAAGAAAAGCCCTCAGATGGGGTAAGACTGGATAAATGGCTGTGGGCAGCCCGTTTTTATAAAACGCGCGCCCTTGCCCGTGAAATGGTTGACGGCGGTAAAGTGCATTACAACGGCCAGCGCAGCAAGCCGAGCAAGCTGGTTGAACTGAACGCCACCTTAACGCTGCGCCAGGGCAACGACGAACGTACGGTTGTGATTAAAGCCATTACCGAACAGCGGCGGCCCGCATCGGAAGCCGTACTGCTTTACGAAGAGACGGCTGAAAGCGTTGAAAAGCGCGAGAAGACCGCGCTGGCGCGCAAAATGAATGCGCTGACCATGCCCCACCCGGACCGGCGACCGGATAAAAAAGAGCGCCGCGATCTGATGAAATTTAAACACGGTGAGAGCGAGTAACCCTCACCCGCACGAGAGATGAAAATGGCCCAACACGACCAATTACACCGCTATCTGTTTGAACAATTCGCCGTGCGCGGCGAGCTGGTCACCGTATCCGAAACCTGGAAACAGATTCTGGAAAACCACAACTACCCGCTGCCGGTGAAGACCCTGTTGGGCGAACTGCTGGTTGCCACCAGCCTGCTGACCGCAACGCTGAAGTTTGCCGGTGATATCACCGTGCAGCTGCAGGGTGACGGCCCGATGACGCTGGCGGTGATCAACGGCAATAACCAGCAGCAGATGCGCGGCGTAGCGCGCGTTCAGGGCGACGTTCCTGAAAATGCTGATCTCAAAACGCTGGTGGGCAATGGCTACCTGGTGATCACCATCTCCCCGGAGGAAGGTGAACGCTATCAGGGCGTGGTCGGTCTGGAAGGCGATACCCTGGCAGCCTGCCTGGAAGATTACTTCATGCGTTCCGAACAGCTGCCGACGCGTCTGTTCATCCGTACCGGTGAAGTGGACGGCCAGCCTGCTGCGGGCGGCATGCTGCTGCAGGTTCTGCCAGCGCAGGACGCGCAGACCAATGACTTTGAGCATCTGGCGACGCTGACCGAAACCATCAAGGCGGAAGAGCTGTTCAACCTGTCGGCGACCGACGTGCTGTGGCGTCTGTACCACGAAGAAGAAGTGACCGTGTACGATCCGCAGTCCGTGGAGTTTAAGTGCACCTGCTCGCGCGAGCGCTGCGCTGGCGCACTGAAAACTCTGCCGGATGAAGAGATCGACAGCATCATGGCTGAAGACGGCGAAATTGATATGCACTGTGACTACTGCGGTACGCACTACGTGTTCAATTCAATGGATATCGCTGAAATCCGCAATAACGCCTCTCCGGCGGATCCGCAGGTTCATTAAAACGCTACCCCTCACCCTGCCCTTTCCCCTTTGCGGAGAGGGTTAGGGTGAGGGGCAAAAATCCCCCAAAAGCTGAATCGTTTTCCCTATGTAACTCTTACGTAATTTTCTTACATGTATGCGATTACATTCACATTCTCTCCGATAAAATCACCACCTCTTAACCTTTTCGGAACATTTTCCCCAACCAAAAAGCGATTCCTGCGATAATCCGCCTGCACTGTGACTGGAGTCGCAGCGTTTTCCGTTAGTAAGGGTTTTATCCAGATGCACAAATCTATGAGCCCCGTCGCGGTTAACATCCCCAGAAAAACCCTACAATTTCAGGCAGTACATATTGGCTAAGGAGCAGTGATATGCGTGTTACTGGTTTAACCCCGCAAGATCTCAAGGCTTATGGTATTCACGACGTCCAGGAAATCGTCTACAACCCCGATTACGATACGCTGTATCAGGAAGAGCTCAATCCAGCACTGGAAGGATACGAGCGCGGTGTGTTGACGAACCTTGGTGCTATCGCCGTCGATACCGGTATCTTTACCGGTCGTTCGCCGAAAGATAAGTATATCGTCCGAGACGAAACTACCCGCGATACGCTGTGGTGGGCTGACAAGGGCAAAGGGAAGAACGACAACAAACCGCTCTCCCCGGAAACCTGGCAGCATCTGAAAGGGCTCGTCACCCATCAACTTTCCGGTAAGCGTCTGTTCATTGTCGACGCTTTCTGCGGCGCTAACGCCGATACCCGCCTTTCCGTGCGTTTCATTACCGAAGTGGCCTGGCAGGCGCATTTCGTTAAGAATATGTTTATTCGTCCGACCGACGAAGAGCTGCAGGACTTCACACCTGACTTCATCGTGATGAACGGTGCGAAATGCACTAACCCACAGTGGAAAGAGCAGGGTCTGAACTCCGAAAACTTCATTGCCTTCAACCTGACCGAACGTATTCAGCTGATCGGCGGTACCTGGTATGGCGGCGAAATGAAGAAAGGGATGTTCTCGGTCATGAACTACCTGCTGCCGCTGCGCGGTATTGCCTCTATGCACTGCTCGGCGAACGTCGGCGAGAAAGGCGACGTAGCGGTGTTCTTCGGTCTTTCCGGCACCGGGAAAACCACGCTCTCCACCGATCCAAAACGCCGTCTGATTGGCGATGACGAACACGGCTGGGACGATGACGGGGTGTTTAACTTCGAAGGCGGCTGCTACGCGAAGACCATTCGCCTGTCTGAAGAGGCCGAGCCGGATATCTTCCACGCGATCCGCCGCGACGCGCTGCTGGAAAACGTCACCGTACGTGCCGACGGCTCTATCGACTTCGACGATGCGTCAAAAACCGAAAACACCCGCGTCTCTTACCCGATCTACCACATCGACAACATCGTGAAGCCGGTGTCAAAAGCGGGCCATGCCACGAAGGTGATTTTCCTGACGGCGGATGCGTTCGGCGTGCTGCCACCGGTTTCCCGCCTGACCGCCAGCCAGACGCAGTACCACTTCCTCTCTGGCTTTACCGCCAAGCTGGCGGGTACCGAGCGTGGCGTCACGGAGCCAACCCCAACCTTCTCCGCCTGCTTCGGTGCAGCCTTCCTGTCGCTTCACCCGACGCAGTACGCTGAGGTGCTGGTGAAACGCATGCAGGCATCCGGCGCGCAGGCCTACCTGGTGAATACCGGCTGGAACGGCACCGGCAAACGTATCTCTATCAAAGATACCCGCGCCATTATCGACGCCATTCTGGATGGTTCTCTGGATAACGCCGAAACCTTCACGCTGCCGATGTTCGATCTGGCCATTCCGACGGAACTGCCGGGTGTGGACACGCGTATCCTCGACCCGCGCAATACCTACGGATCGCCGGAACAGTGGCGCGAGAAGGCGGAATCGCTGGCGAAGCTGTTTATCGAGAACTTCGAGAAGTACACCGATACCCCGGCAGGCGCTGCGCTGGTGAGCGCGGGTCCGAAGCTGTAGGTAAAAGCAAAAAGGCAACGAAAGTTGCCTTTTTTAATGTTTTCTCCCTCTCCCCGTGGGAGAGGGCCGGGGTGAGGGCATCAGACCGCACTATCCCTCTTTCACCTGCCCCCGCGTCACCGGAACCGGCAACCAGGCGCGAATGCTCAACCCGCCCCGCTCGCTGGTACCAATCTCCAGCAATCCGTTATGGTTATCCACAATACGCTGCACAATCGCCAGGCCTAAGCCCGTACCGCTGGTGCTGCGCGCGCTATCGCCGCGCACAAATGGCTGGAACAGATGCTTACGCTGCTCGGGCTTAATGCCCGGGCCGTCGTCTTCCACCTGGAACCAGGCGCGGTTGAGTTCAGACCCGCTGCTAACCTTAATCCAGCCGTTACCGTAGCGCGCCGCGTTAACCACCATATTGGCCACCGCACGCTTAATGGAAAGCGGGTGCATACGAACCTGAATTTCACCGTCCTGAAGGTCAGTATCAATTTCACGCTCATAACCACTTTCTGCGGCCACCACTTCGCCCAGCACCGCGTTCAGATCGGCCATTTCCATCGGCATCTCCTGACCGGTGCGCAGGTAATCGATGAACTGCTCGATGATGGCGTTACACTCTTCGATGTCCTTGTTAATAGACTCGGCGAGATAACCGTCCTCTTCACCCATCATCTCCGTCGCCAGACGAATACGCGTTAGCGGGGTGCGCAGGTCATGACTGACGCCGGCCATCAGCAGCGTACGGTCATCCGCCAGCTGCTTAACGCCTGCCGCCATGTGGTTAAACGCGCGCGTTACTGAGCGCACTTCAGAGGCACCATATTCACGCAGTGGAGGAGGAATAATGCCTTTACCGACCTGCAGCGCCGCGTGCTCCAGGTCGACCAGCGGTCGGTTCTGGATACGGATAAACAGCCACGCGCCGCCTATCGCCAGAAGCATAATGGCAAGGGTGTAGCGGAACAGCGGCGAGAAATCGCCCTGATGGATTTCAGTCAGCGGAACGCGTACCCAGATGTTGGGTGACAGCCAGGTTTTCAGCCAGACGACGGGCGAGCTTTTGTTGACCTCAACGCGCACTTCCGTCGGGCCACCCAGCTGTTGCGCCATCTGCTGGCTGAGGAATTCATAGTGCTGCGCCCAGCGCAGGCCAGCATCTTCCGCCGCTTCATTGGAGTAAAGCGAAATGCCCAGTTCACGGTAGATTTCACGGCGAAATGCCGGGGGAACAACCAGCTGCGTGCCGTCCTCCAGCTGCAGCTTATCGGTCATCAGCATACGCACTTCGTAGGCCAGGACCTTATTAAACTGCTGGAGGCTCGGCAGAATCGCAAAGTTCAACACCACCAGGTAGGTCGTCACCAGGCTGACGAACAGCAGGGTGACGATCAGTAAGAGGGTGCGGGCAAACGAGCTTCGCGGCGAGAAGCGCATTCGCCTCATGCTTTAGAGCCGTCCGGAACGAACACGTAGCCCAGACCCCATACGGTCTGAATATAACGAGGATGCGCCGGATCTTCTTCCACCATGCGGCGCAGGCGGGAGATCTGCACGTCGATGGAGCGTTCCATTGCGGAGTATTCGCGACCGCGCGCCAGGTTCATCAGCTTGTCGCGTGAAAGCGGCTCGCGCGGGTGGCTGACCAGCGCTTTCAGTACGGCAAACTCGCCGCTGGTGAGCGGCATTGGCTCATCTTCACGGAACATCTCGCGCGTGCCGAGGTTCAGCTTGAACTTGCCGAAGGCAATGACGGCTTCTTCCTGGGACGGCGCGCCCGGCAGTTCATTCGCCTGACGGCGCAGCACGGCACGAATACGCGCCAGCAGCTCGCGCGGGTTAAACGGTTTTGGAATGTAGTCGTCGGCGCCGATTTCGAGGCCTACGATACGGTCAACTTCTTCGCCCTTCGCCGTCACCATGATGATCGGCATCGGGTTGCTCTGGCTGCGCAGACGGCGGCAGATAGAAAGCCCGTCTTCACCCGGCAGCATCAGGTCGAGAACCATCAGATGGAAAGATTCGCGGGTCAGCAGACGGTCCATCTGCTCAGCGTTCGCGACGCTACGAACCTGGAAGCCCTGCTCGGTCAGATAACGCTCAAGCAGCGCGCGCAGGCGCATGTCGTCATCCACGACCAGAATTTTGTAGTTTTCTTGCATTGTGTGTACTCCCAAAGGTTCGGATAGTCTTTGTAACAGCGTATTCTAAAAAAGTGCACGTATTCGACCAGTTAATTCTGGTATAAATTCTAGTCGAAATTGTTACAAAGCATATTTAACAGCAGCTTATCTGTTCATTTCATCACATAAATCATTATTAATCCTGTCTGTTACACTGTGTGGTACGTATTGTGCGCAAAACAGAGAACCGGCAGCAAAGGCAGCACCATGAAAACGCCCCTGATCACCCGCGAAGGGTACGAAAAGCTCAAAAAAGAGATGGATTACCTGTGGCGCGAAGAGCGTCCTGAAGTAACCAAAAAGGTGACCTGGGCGGCAAGCCTGGGCGATCGCAGCGAAAATGCTGATTATCAGTACAACAAGAAGCGGCTGCGCGAAATTGACCGCCGGGTACGCTATCTGACGAAGTGTCTCGAAAATCTTAAAATTGTCGATTACTCCCCGCAGCAGGAGGGCAAAGTGTTCTTCGGCGCGTGGGTGGAGATTGAAAACGACGATGGTGACACCCTGCGTTTTCGCATCGTCGGTTACGATGAAATTTTTGGTCGTAAAGATTACATTTCTATCGACTCCCCGATGGCCCGCGCACTGCTGAAAAAGGAAGTGGGCGATTTAGCCGTCGTTCAGACCCCAGCCGGTGAAGCCAGCTGGTACGTCAATGAGATCGTCTACGTAAAATAGTCCGAGAGCGCCCTCCCCGGCTGGCATTTTGCCGTGTCAGCCCGTATAACTATCCCCTGATTTTTGACCCACAAGATGATAAAGCCATGATGAAAGATTCGCTCTTCCGCATTATTGCGGGTGAACTTCAGGCCAGAGCCGAACAGGTAGAAGCTGCCGTTCGCCTGCTTGATGAAGGGAACACCGTGCCGTTTATTGCACGTTATCGTAAGGAAGTCACAGGCGGTCTGGATGACACGCAGCTGCGTAACCTGGAGACCCGCCTGGGCTATCTGCGCGAGCTGGAAGAACGTCGTCAGGCGATCCTCAAATCCATCGGCGAACAGGGCAAGCTGACCAGCGAGCTGGAAAGCGCCATTAACGGCACCCTGAGCAAAACCGAACTCGAAGATCTCTATCTGCCGTATAAACCGAAGCGCCGTACCCGCGGGCAGATTGCGATTGAGGCGGGCCTTGAGCCGCTGGCAGAGCTGCTGTGGAATGAGCCATCTCACGACCCGGAAACCGAAGCGGCGAAATTCGTCGACGCCGACAAAGGTGTCGCTGACACCAAGGCCGCTCTGGACGGCGCGCGCTACATCCTGATGGAGCGCTTCGCGGAAGACGCCGCCCTGCTGGCCAAAGTGCGTGATTATCTGTGGAAGAACGCCCACATCGTCTCTACCGTCGTCGCGGGCAAAGAGGAAGAAGGCGCGAAGTTCCGCGACTACTTCGATCACCACGAACCGATTTCGACCACCCCGTCTCACCGCGCGCTGGCGATGTTCCGCGGCCGCAACGAAGGCGTGCTCCAGCTCTCCCTGAACGCCGACCCGCAGTTTGACGAGCCGCCGAAAGAGAGCCACTGCGAGCAGATTATCATCGACCATCTCGGCCTGCGCCTGAACAACGCCCCGGCGGACAGCTGGCGCAAAGGCGTGGTGAGCTGGACCTGGCGCATCAAGGTGCTGATGCACCTGGAAACCGAGCTGATGGGCACCGTGCGCGAACGCGCGGAAGACGAAGCGATCAACGTCTTCGCCCGTAACCTGCATGACCTGCTGATGGCCGCTCCTGCGGGCCTGCGCGCCACCATGGGGCTCGATCCGGGCCTGCGTACCGGCGTGAAGGTGGCGGTCGTTGACGGCACCGGCAAGCTGGTCGCCACCGATACCATATACCCGCACACCGGCCAGGCAGCGAAAGCCGCCGTCGTGGTGGCGGCGCTGTGCGAGAAGTACAACGTGGAGCTGGTTGCCATCGGTAACGGCACCGCATCACGCGAAACCGAGCGTTTCTACCTCGACGTGCAGAAGCAGTTCCCGAAAGTGACGGCACAGAAAGTGATCGTCAGCGAAGCGGGCGCATCGGTCTATTCCGCCTCTGAGCTGGCGGCGCAGGAATTCCCTGACCTGGACGTTTCCCTGCGCGGCGCGGTCTCCATCGCCCGTCGTCTGCAGGATCCGCTGGCGGAGCTGGTGAAGATCGATCCGAAATCCATCGGCGTGGGCCAGTATCAGCACGACGTGAGCCAGACGCAGCTGGCGCGCAAGCTGGACGCGGTCGTGGAAGACTGCGTAAACGCCGTCGGCGTGGACCTGAACACCGCTTCCGTTCCTCTGCTGACCCGCGTGGCGGGCTTAACCCGCATGATGGCACAGAACATCGTGGCCTGGCGCGATGAGAACGGCCAGTTCCAGAACCGTCAGCAGCTGCTTAAAGTGAGCCGCCTGGGGCCGAAAGCGTTTGAGCAGTGTGCGGGCTTCCTGCGCATCAACCACGGCGATAACCCGCTGGATGCCTCTACCGTTCACCCGGAAGCGTATCCAGTTGTGGAACGCATTCTGGCCGCCACCCAGCAGGCGCTGAAGGATCTCATGGGCGACAGCAGCGCTCTGCGTAACCTGAAAGCCGTTGATTTCACCGACGACAAATTTGGTGTACCAACCGTTACCGACATTATCAAAGAGCTGGAAAAACCGGGCCGCGATCCGCGTCCTGAGTTCAAAACGGCGACCTTTGCTGACGGCATCGAGACCATGAACGATCTCCTGCCGGGCATGGTGCTGGAAGGCGCGGTGACCAACGTCACCAACTTCGGCGCGTTTGTGGATATCGGCGTGCACCAGGACGGTCTGGTGCATATCTCTTCCCTTGCCGACAAGTTCGTTGAAGACCCGCACACCGTGGTCAAAGCGGGCGACATCGTGAAGGTGAAAGTGCTGGAGGTGGATCTGCAGCGCAAGCGTATCGCCCTGACCATGCGTCTGGATGAGCAGCCGGGCGACACCAGCGCGCGCCGTGGCGGCAACGGCGGAGGCCGCGAGCAGCAGCGTCCGGCCGCGAAGCCGCGCGGGCGTGACGCGCAGCCTGCGGGCAACAGCGCGATGATGGACGCGCTGGCGGCGGCGATGGGTAAGAAACGCTAAGGTAACCCCCCTCACCCTACCCCTCTCCCCAAAGGGGAGAGAGCCGGGGTGAGGGGAATAAAATCCTCCCGAAATATATGAAACCGATTGCACACCCATATTTAAACCGCTATTTATCACTCCATTAACAAATAGGCTTTTTATTCCTTCCCGGGTAATTCTGCAAATATTGAGCAAGGTCAATCAGACCGCAAATTAATACGATTAACAACATCCCGTCACATTTTTATTATTGCTGATAAAAACTATTCTCATTATCATCGCAGTGTAGATTATTTAACCTCTCGTGGAATCAGGCATTATGCAATTCACTCCAGACAGTGCATGGAAAATTACCGGTTTTACCCGCGAAATTAGCCCGGCCTATCGGCAGAAGCTGCTGTCACTTGGCATGCTGCCCGGCTCATCATTCCAGGTCGTGCGTGTGGCGCCGTTGGGCGATCCTGTTCATATCGAAACCCGGCGCGTAAATCTGGTTCTGCGCAAAAAAGACCTCGCATTAATTGAAGTTGAATCTTTATCCCGTTAACAAGCCAGCGGTTTCGGTGGGTCTAATACAATGAAAAAATTAACTATTGGCTTAATTGGCAATCCTAATTCCGGCAAGACAACCTTATTTAATCAGTTAACCGGCGCACGCCAGCGCGTGGGAAATTGGGCAGGCGTAACGGTTGAACGTAAAGAAGGCCAGTTCGCGACAACGGACAATCAGGTCACCCTGGTTGACCTTCCCGGCACCTACTCCTTAACCACGATTTCATCCCAGACTTCGCTCGATGAGCAAATTGCCTGCCACTACATTCTTGGCGGCGACGCGGATCTGCTGATCAACGTGGTCGACGCTTCAAACCTCGAGCGAAACCTTTACCTGACGCTACAGCTGCTGGAGCTGGGGATCCCCTGCATCGTGGCGCTCAACATGCTCGACATTGCGGAAAAACAAAAGCTGCGCATCGACGTCGATGCGCTCTCCGCGCGCCTGGGCTGTCCGGTGGTTCCGCTGGTCTCGACCCGCGCTCGCGGTATCGACGCCCTGAAGCTGGCGATTGACCGCCACGCGGGAAACCGCGACGTTGAGCTGGTGCATTACGCCCAGCCGCTGCTGCGCGAAGCCGAACTGCTGGCGCAGGAGATGGACAGCAGCATGCCTGCAAAACAGCGCCTGTGGCTCGGCCTGCAGATGCTGGAAGGGGATATCTACAGCCGCGCCTATGCCGGACATGCGGCGGATAAGCTGGACGTGGCCCTCGCCCGTCTCAGCGACGAGCTGGACGATCCGGCGCTGCACATCGCCGATGCGCGTTATCAGGCCATTGCGTCAATTTGCGACGTGGTCAGCAACGCCCTTACCGCAGAGCCCAGCCGCTTTACGGCGGCGGTGGATAAGATTGTGCTCAACCGCTTCCTCGGTTTGCCCATCTTCCTGCTGGTGATGTACGTGATGTTCCTGCTCGCGATTAACATCGGTGGCGCGCTGCAGCCGATTTTTGACGCCGGTTCTGTCGCGGTCTTCGTACACGGTATTCAGTGGGTAGGTTACACCCTGCACTTCCCGGAATGGCTGACCATCTTCCTTGCCCAGGGGATTGGCGGCGGTATCAACACCGTGCTGCCGCTGGTACCGCAGATCGGCATGATGTATCTGTTCCTCTCGTTCCTCGAAGATTCCGGCTACATGGCGCGCGCCGCCTTCGTGATGGACCGCCTGATGCAGGCGCTGGGCCTGCCGGGCAAATCGTTCGTCCCGCTGATCGTCGGCTTCGGCTGTAACGTGCCGTCGGTAATGGGCGCGCGCACCCTGGATGCACCGCGTGAACGACTGATGACCATTATGATGGCGCCGTTTATGTCCTGCGGCGCGCGTCTGGCAATCTTTGCCGTCTTCGCGGCAGCCTTCTTTGGCCAGCAGGGCGCGCTGGCGGTCTTCTCGCTGTACGTGCTGGGCATCGTGATGGCGATCCTGACCGGCTTAATGCTCAAGCACACCATCATGCGCGGTGAAGCGTCACCGTTTGTAATGGAGCTTCCGGTCTATCACGTCCCGCATCTGAAAAGCCTGGCGATCCAGACCTGGCAGCGCCTGAAAGGCTTTGTGCTGCGCGCCGGTAAGGTGATTGTTATTGTCAGTATTTTCCTGAGCGCGCTGAACAGCTTCACCCTCACCGGTCAGGCGGCAGATAACATCAACGACTCTGCCCTCGCCTCCGTCAGCCGCGTCATCACGCCGGTCTTCAAACCGATTGGCGTACAGGAGGATAACTGGCAGGCGACCGTGGGCCTGTTTACCGGAGCAATGGCGAAAGAGGTGGTCGTCGGGACCCTGAACACGCTCTACACCGCAGAGAACATTCAGGAGCAGGAATTTAACCCGGCGGAGTTTCACCTCGGTGACGAACTGCTGGGTGCCGTAGAGGAGACCTGGCAGAGCCTGAAAGACACCTTCAGCCTGAGCGTGCTGGCTAACCCGATTGAGGCCAGCAAAGGCGACGGCGAAATGGCGACCGGTGCCATGGGCGTGATGGGCGAGAAGTTTGGCAGCGCGTCCGCAGCCTACAGCTACCTGATCTTCGTTCTGCTCTATATTCCGTGCATCTCGGTGATGGGGGCGATTGCCCGTGAGTCCAGCCGCGGCTGGATGGGCTTCTCCATTCTGTGGGGGCTGAATATCGCCTACTCGCTGGCGACGCTGTTTTACCAGACCGTTAACTTCAGCCAGCATCCGCGCTACAGCCTGGTCAGCATCCTGGCGGTCATCCTGTTTAACGTGATTGTGATTGGCCTGCTGCGCCGGGCGCGAAGCCGCGTTGATATCAACCTGCTGGCGACGCGTAAAACCCCGGCCACCTGCTGCAACAGCCCGGCTGGCGACTGTCACTAAGGGGAAAAACAGATGGCATCGTTGATTCAGGTTCGTGACTTACTGGCGTTGCAGGGACGCATGGAGGCAAAACAGCTCAGCCTTAGCCTGCATACGCCGCAGCCGATGATCGATGCCATGCTGGAGCGCCTGGAAGCCATGGGTAAAGCCGTGCGGATTCAGGAAGAAGCGGAGGGTTGCCTCTCCGGCAGTTGTAAAAGCTGTCCGGAAGGAAAGGCCTGTCTCAGGGAGTGGTGGGCACTGCGCTAATAAAGCCGGGCATTGCTGCCCGGCTTTATCGTATTACTTATAGACGTCCGCAGTAGCGCGTACGTTTTTGGTCTGTTTTTCTGCGCTGGTGACGACGTAGTATGTCCCGCCCAGCTCATCCGCTTTCTTCGACAGCTCTTTTCTTGCATCCATCGGCGCGGTGGTGTCAGACGTAGAAATCTCACCAATTTTCGTCAGATTCATCCCGGCAACTTTATCTTTTTCCAGCTCTTTTGCCGCAAAAACGCCAAATGACAGTGACCCAATAACCAGAGAAGTGACAATACCTGTAACAAGTTTCATAGCCTGACTCTCCATAGGATTGTTGTTTTGATCATCGTAGGCAGAACAACCGCAACGACATCTGGAGTATGGTTGCGGTGTGTAACTTTTTCCAGGCTGGATAGAAAATAATCAGTCTAAACGTTGACTTAACGCAACCAACGCTGAACAAAACTCCGTCGGATGAGAGATAAACGGCGCATGCGCGGCTTTTGCTATGACCTGTGATTCGCTGTCCGGCCAGAGGGAATCCAGAAGTGGGACCACTTTGCGCGGCACCAGCCCGTCGAGATAGCCATAGATGCGCAGGTGCGGCATGCTCAGCCCGGCCAGCGGCTCGCGCAGATCGGCCGTTTTCAGGATCTCCAGACCGCCGTTAAGCACCTCAACGTCCGGCATCGGCAGGGAGAGCACCACCTGCTTTAACGCTCTGGCATCCTGACGCGCGGTTTCGGTACCCATTGTCTGCAAGGCGAGGAATCGCTCGACGGTCCGCTGGAAATCGTCGCTCAGCTGCTGCTGGAAGCCCGCCAGAACGTCAGGTTTGATGCCGGGCCACGCCTCTTGTGCGCTAAAGCATGGCGACGAGGCCACGGTGACCAGCGCCCTAACGCGCTCGGGCCAGGAGAGTGCAATCTGGCTTGCCACCAGCCCGCCCAGACTCCAGCCCAGCCAGATGGCATTTTGCGGCGCGGCGTCTACAACGTGCTGCGCCATTTCATCAAGCGACATCGCGCCAAAGCCACGGCTGCGACCATAGCCCGGCAGATCAACCAGATGTAACGTAAATTGCGAGGCAAGTTCCTCGCTTATGCAATGCCACACTTCCGCATTCAGGCCCCATCCGTGCAGCAGCACAAGATGGCAATTTCCTGTCCCTACGGTCTGCCACCACAGCGTCTTCATCAGTTACTGTTCTCTTTTTTCACATGGAGGTTGCACATGCTAACAGTGCCTGCCTTGTGCTGGCTATGCAAAATGCCGCTTGCCCTCAGCGTGTGGGGCGTCTGTTCCGTCTGCACGCGTTCGCTGGAAAGGCATATTACAACCTGCCCGCAATGTGGTTTACCGACGGCGAACCGCGATTTGCCCTGCGGCCGCTGCCTGAAAAAATCCCCGCCGTGGAGCGCGCTGGTGGCCGTGGATGATTATGTTCCGCCGCTGAGCGGGCTTATTCACGCCCTGAAGTTTTCCGGCCAGAGTTCGCTGGCGCAGCCCCTTGCCCGCCTGCTTTTGCTGGCCGTTTTACAGGCGCGACGAACCCGCGCTTTGCCGAAAATCGACATGGTGGTGAATGTCCCCTTATACCGACGCCGGCACTGGCGGCGAGGCTATAATCAAAGCGACCTGCTCTGCCGCCCGCTCGCCCGGTGGCTGGGTTGTCGCTACGATGCCAGCGCGCTTACCCGCGTTCATGCCACCGCCATCCAGCATCAGCTCAACGCCCGGCTTCGCAAAAGGAACCTGAAAAACGCCTTTCGCCTTGAATTGCCGGTCCACGGCCTCCATATCGCCATCGTGGATGACGTCGTCACCACAGGCAGTACCGTTGCTGAACTTTCCCGACTGCTTTTGCAAAGCGGCGCCGCGTCGGTTCAGGTATGGTGTCTGTGCCGTACCTTGTAGCCCTTCTTCAATGGGCGTATGATTATACCCAGGTAATTTAGTCAACTATTAGGCCAAAGCTATGATCCGTATTTCCGATTCTGCACAAGCGCACTTTGCCAAACTGCTGGCAAATCAGGAAGAAGGGACGCAGATCCGCGTGTTTGTGATCAATCCAGGCACTCCGAATGCAGAATGTGGTGTCTCTTATTGTCCTCCGGACGCTGTGGAATCAACTGACACTGCCCTTAAATTTGAACAGCTCACCGCTTACGTCGATGAACTGAGCGCGCCGTATCTTGAAGATGCGGAAATCGACTTTGTCACCGACCAGCTGGGTTCTCAGCTGACCCTGAAAGCGCCAAACGCCAAAATGCGTAAAGTCTCTGACGATGCGCCGCTGATGGAGCGCGTTGAGTATCTGCTGCAGTCCCAGATCAACCCACAACTGGCTGGCCACGGCGGTCGCGTTTCCCTGATGGAAATCACGGAAGACGGCCTGGCGATCCTGCAGTTTGGCGGCGGCTGTAACGGTTGCTCCATGGTCGACGTGACCCTGAAAGAAGGGATCGAGAAGCAGCTGCTGAACGAATTCCCGGAACTGAAAGGCGTGCGCGACCTGACAGAGCACCAGCGCGGCGAGCACTCTTACTACTAATTCAGTACCCGTCTGTATTGCCCGGTAGCGCTGCGCTTACCGGGCCTGACTCCCTTGCCTTCCCCCTCTATATGTTGACCTGCGTCTCATAATTCAAATTTTGGCTCACCGGGTGATTCTCAACCACGATATGTTACCCGTATCATTCTCGTGGGCACTCAACACCCTTATAACAGCCGACTAAACTTAACTGTTTCGCAGGCATCAGTATGAGTGCCGTTAACCACTCTGTTCCCAGTTGGGACAACCGGAATTTGTCGTTGAAACAATGACGTTACCCATAACAATTCAAAGGCCAGGTAAATCATGCCATTAGTCATCGTTGCTATCGGTGTTGTGTTATTACTGCTCTTGATGATCCGCTTCAAAATGAACGGATTTATCGCTCTGGTTCTGGTGGCACTTGCAGTCGGTCTGATGCAGGGGATGCCGCTGGTTAAAGTTATCAGCTCTATCAAAGCCGGTGTCGGCGGCACGCTCGGCAGCCTGGCGCTGATCATGGGCTTCGGCGCCATGCTCGGTAAAATGCTGGCGGACTGCGGGGGCGCGCAGCGTATTGCCACCACGCTTATCGAAAAGTTTGGCAAGAAGAACATCCAGTGGGCGGTGGTGTTAACCGGTTTTACCGTCGGTTTCGCGCTGTTCTATGAAGTGGGCTTCGTGCTGATGCTGCCGCTGGTGTTCACCATCGCCGCCGCGGCCAACATCCCGCTGCTGTTCGTGGGTGTGCCAATGGCTGCTGCGCTGTCCGTGACCCACGGCTTCCTGCCGCCGCACCCGGGTCCAACCGCCATCGCCACCATCTTCCACGCCGATATGGGTAAAACCCTGCTGTTCGGTACGATTCTGGCGATCCCGACCGTAATTCTGGCAGGCCCGGTGTATGCCCGCTTCCTGAAAGGCATTGATAAGCCTATTCCGGAAGGCCTGTACAGCGCCAAAACCTTCACTGAAGAAGAGATGCCAGGCTTTGGCGTCAGCGTCTGGACCTCGCTGGTACCGGTGATTCTGATGGCAATGCGCGCCGTGGCGGAGATGATCCTGCCGAAAGGCCACGCTTTCCTGGCCGTTGCCGAGTTCCTCGGCGACCCGGTGATGGCAACGCTGATTGCGGTATTGATTGCGATGTTCACCTTCGGCCTGAACCGTGGCCGCTCCATGGATCAGATCAACGACACGCTGACCTCGTCCATCAAAATCATTGCCATGATGCTGCTGATTATCGGCGGTGGCGGTGCGTTCAAGCAGGTGCTGGTCGACAGCGGCGTGGACAAATACATCGCTTCCATGATGCATGAAACCAATATCTCTCCAATCCTGATGGCGTGGTCTATTGCTGCCGTACTGCGTATCGCGCTGGGTTCTGCAACCGTTGCGGCGATTACAGCGGGCGGTATCGTTGCGCCGCTGATTGCCACCACGGGCGTCAGCCCTGAGCTGATGGTTATTGCGGTAGGCTCCGGCAGCGTGATTTTCTCTCACGTAAACGATCCGGGCTTCTGGCTGTTCAAGGAGTACTTCAACCTGACCATCGGTGAGACCATCAAGTCCTGGTCAATGCTGGAAACCATTATTTCGGTCTGCGGCCTGGTAGGGTGTCTGCTGTTGAATATGGCTCTCTGACTCTCCTGCTCGATCGGTTCCCTCTCCCCTTTGGGGAGAGGGCTAGGGTGAGGGGCAAATTACGACTTCTTACCCACCGCCTTTCTGCGCTTATCCAAATCTTTAATCAGCCTGTTCACTCCGCCATCGGCAAACATCGTCTCAAGCGTTGTGGACAGCTTGCGGCGCCAGTTCTTGTACTGATAGCTGGTGCCCGGAACGTTCACCGGCTCCGCCATATCAATCCAGTCTTCCGGCTGCAGGCCGAGCAAAGCGCTGTTGCTGTCGGCAATATAGCGCTGCAGGCCACGGTTGAGCGTTGGGGTCATTGCCATCAGCGACGCCTTATGTCCGGCACGCTTCGGCAGACAGCCATGCTTGTGCAGCGCGTCCAGCAGCCCCTGCTTCGCCAGCTCGCGGTCCTGATACAGTCCGCGCAGAACCTCTTCATCTGGATAGAGGCCCAGCGTTTTGCCGAGGGTCAGATCGCCGCTTTCCCAGTAGCCTCTGAGCGTAGGAAGATCATGCGTCGTCGCGACTGCCATTGACTGTTCAGGGTACGCTTTCGGCGCGCGGAAGGTTTTCTCATGGTCGTTTTCAAAATAGAGCACTTTGTAGGAATAAACCCCGCTGTCGCGGAGCTTGCTGACAATTTCCACCGGCACGGTACCGAGATCTTCACCGATCACCATGCACTGATGACGTTTACTCTCCAGGGCCAGGATCGACAGCAGATCGTCCACCGGATACTGCACGTACGCCCCGTGATCGGCCGTTTCACCGTACGGGATCCACCACAGGCGCAGCACGGACATCACGTGGTCAATGCGCAGCGCCCCGCAGTTCTGCATGTTCGCGCGCAGCAGGTCGATAAACGGCTCGTAGGCGCGCGCCGCCATCACGTGCGGATCCATCGGCGGCAGGCCCCAGTTCTGACCGAGCGGGCCGAGGATATCCGGCGGCGCGCCGACGGATGCTTTCAGGCAGTAAAGCTCACGGTCACACCAGGTTTCCGCGCCGCCTTCCGCCACGCCCACGGCCAGATCGCGATACAGGCCGATCGGCATCTTATAGCCCTGGCTCACCTGCCAGCAGGCGGCAAACTGGCTGTACGCCAGCCACTGCAGCCACAGGTAGAAGTCCACCTCGTCGGCATGATTTTTACAGAAGGCTTTGACTTCAGGGGTATCCACGGTCTGATACGCTTCCGGCCAGACCGGCCAGCCCCAGCGCATTTCGTCCTCTTTCACCTGATACGCGTGCAGCGCATCAAATGCCGCCTGCCAGTAGAGGCTTTCACCTTCCTGCATCACGAACTGGCGGAAGGCCGCCATCTGCTCGTCGTCGCGCTTCGCAAAGCCTTTCCACGCCAGGCGCAGAGCCGCCATTTTCAGCGCGGTCACGGAGGCATAATCTACCCAGTCCGCATCGCGGGCCTGCTTCAGCAGCTGCTGGGTGGTCTCAAGCTTCCACCACGCCTGCGCCTCTTTGCTGTTTTTGAAATCGTCTAACGCGTTAACGTCGATGTAAATCACGTTTAGCCAGCGTCGGGAAGACGGGCTGTACGGGCTCGCGCTTTCCGGGTTGGCCGGATAGAGCGCGTGGATCGGGTTGAGGCCGATAAACGCGCCGCCGCGCTCGCCCACGGATGCCAGCATGTTCTTCAGATCGCCAAAATCGCCGATGCCCCAGTTGCTGTCTGAACGCAGCGTGTAGAGCTGCACGCAGGCGCCCCACAGTTTTTTGCCTTCGAGCAATGCCTGCGGCTCATAGCAGCGTTTTGGCGCGACGATCACCCGGCAGTGAAAACGCTGTTCGTCCTGGGTGAGCGTCAGGCTGTGGTAGCCCTCCGGCAGCTTTGCCGGAAGGTTTAACGTTTTGCCGCCGGTGGCGTGGCCTTTATGCTGATGCCCCTCTTCGGTGGTGAGCAGCCAGCTAAACTCGCCACGTCCCTCCACCGACAGCGGCATCTTTTTGCCTGCGGTAAAGACCTTCACGTTTGGCACCGGAGCAGCCGACGCGTTCGCGTCGGTTTTGTGCATGGCATCCAGCAAACGTCTTTTGGTGTCCGCACCAATAGACTGCGGTTTGCCGTGCGCATTGATGTAACTGAGGCTAATTCCCGCCGCCTGCGCGGCACTGTCCAGACGTTTACTCTCCATCGCGCTTCCTTAGCGTTTTGCCTGCCAGATACGGGCCTGATAATCACGGATTGAGCGGTCAGAGCTGAACATGCCGCAGCGCGCGGTGTTCAGAATGCACGCCCGGGTCCACGCCTCCTGGTCGCGGTACAGCACGTCGACCTGTTTCTGCGCTTCAACGTAGGCCGTGAAGTCCGCCATCACCAGGTACGGGTCGCCGCCGTGTTTGTCCATGCTGTGCAGCATCTGGTCAAACGCGTGCTTGTCGCCATCGCTGTATTTGCCGCTTTCCAGCTCCTTCAGCACCGCATCCAGCACTTTGTCTTTTTTACGCCATTTCACCGGGTCGTAGCCTTTGGCCTTGATGGCTTTCACTTCTTCAACAGTATGGCCGAAGATAAAGATGTTCTCTTCACCGACCTTCTCGGCGATTTCGACGTTCGCACCGTCCAGCGTGCCGACGGTCAGCGCGCCGTTGAGCGCCAGCTTCATGTTGCCGGTACCGGACGCTTCTTTCCCTGCGGTCGAGATCTGCTCGGAGATATCCGCCGCCGGGATCAGCATTTCCGCCGCCGAGACGCAGTAATCCGGCAGGAACACGACCTTCAGCTTGTCGCCCACTTTCGGATCGCTGTTGATCGCCGCCGCCACTTTATTGATGGCGAGGATAATGTTTTTCGCCAGGTAGTAGCCCGGCGCCGCCTTCGCACCGAACAGGAACACGCGCGGCACGCGGTCGGCCTGCGGGTTCTCGCGGATCTCTTTGTACAGCGCCAGAATATGCAGCAGGTTCAGGTGCTGACGCTTGTACTCGTGCAGGCGTTTGATCTGGATATCGAAAATGGCGTTCGGGTTGATCTCAATCCCGGTACGCATTTTCACAAACTCCGCCAGGCGAACCTTGTTCTCCAGCTTGATCGCGCGGTACTGCTCGCGGAATTTCGCATCGTCGGCGTATTTTTCCAGGTTAATCAGTTGGTCCAAATCGTTGGCCCACTCTTTCTTCAGGGTCTTGTCCAGCAGGCCGGCCAGCAGCGGATTGCACTGCTTGATCCAGCGACGCGGCGTAATGCCGTTGGTCACGTTGTGGAACTTAGTCGGCCACAGCTGGTGATATTCCGGGAACAGATCTTTCACCACCAGATCGGAGTGCAGCGCCGCCACGCCGTTAACGGCAAAGCCGCTCACCACGCACATGTTCGCCATACGCACCTGTTTGTCGTGCACCACCGCCAGCTTCGCCCAGACGGCTTTGTCGCCCGGCCAGGTTTTCTCCACCAGCGCTTTAAACTGGTCGTTAATCTTGTTGATGATCTGCATGTGGCGCGGCAGCAGCGTTTTCACCAGCTTCTCATCCCAGCACTCCAGCGCTTCCGGCATCAGGGTGTGGTTGGTATAGGCGAAGGTGCGGCTGGTGATGGCCCAGGCGTCGTCCCAGCTCAGCTGATGCTCGTCAATCAGCACGCGCAGCAGTTCCGGGATGGCAATAGTCGGGTGCGTATCGTTAAGCTGAATGACTTCGAAGTCCGGCAGCTGCGCCAGCTTGCGGCCCGCCAGGTGATGGCGACGCAGAATGTCCGCCACGGAGCAGGCGCACTGGAAGTACTGCTGCATCAGGCGCAGCTTTTTACCCGCCAGGTGGTTATCGTTCGGATAGAGGACTTTGGTCAGCTTCTCGGCGTCGATCCCCTGCTGCTCGGCGCGCAGGAAATCGCCGTCGTTGAATTTGGTCAGGTTGAACGGATGCGTGTGCTTCGCCTGCCACAGACGCAGCGGCTGCGCCACGCCGTTACGGTAGCCGAGCACCGGCAGATCCCAGGCTTCACCGGTAATAGTGAACGCCGGTTCCCAGAGCCCCTGCTTCGTCACTTTCCCGCCGATGCCGACCTGCACGTCCAGCTGCGCGTTGTGGCGGAACCACGGGTAGGTATTTCGATGCCAGTCGTCCGGCGCTTCCATCTGGTGGCCGTCGGCAAACGACTGACGGAACAGGCCGTACTGGTAGTTCAGGCCATAGCCAATCGCCGACTGGCCGACCGTTGCCATAGAGTCAAGGAAACAGGCCGCCAGACGCCCCAGTCCGCCGTTGCCCAGCGCCGGGTCGATCTCTTCTTCCAGCAGGTCGGTCAGGTTAATGTCGTGCTCTTTCAGCACATCACCCACCTCCTGATACCAGCCAAGGTTCAGCAGGTTGTTGCCGGTCAGGCGGCCAATAAGGAACTCCATCGAGATATAGTTAACGTGACGCTGGCCTTTGACGGGCTTCGCCACGGGCTGAGCATCCAGCTGCTCTGCGAGCGCCCCGCTCACCGCCTGCCACCACTGGTGAGGCGTCATCTCGTTTGCAGCATGAAGGCCAAAACGCTGCCACTGACGCGTCAGGGCAGCCTGGAATTGAGCTTTGTTGAAGGTAGGCTGTGACATAGGGGATCGGCATCCTTTAGAAAGAAAACACAAGTTGGCGCTAGTGTGCCTGGCTCATTTCACCTCTTCCTCCTCCCGTGGGGGATTAGACAGGGAGGAGTAGCGGGGATGAGCGTAAAAGTGTGATCGAGGCCACTCTGAGAGCATAGCCGGACTGTGCCCGGAAGATAAAAAAGTAACCGGGGAGAATGTCAAAGAAATGAAATGCGGTTTTGGATGAAATTAATCCACGCGGAAATGATTGCTTACGGAGAATAATATTTCAGCAATCGGGTCTTGCCTAAGGAGATTATTAATCTCACTCAACTTTACCCGAAGTTTATTAAATTCGACGTCATTATACCTTTCTGAAACCAGTTTCAGCCCAGCCTCGTGACATCCATACAAGCCAGCATTGACGCGGCATCAAAGCCTTTTCAAAAAAGTTCCAGTACTGGCCGGAATGTTTTGTGACAGAGTGCAAATTCAGAGCCACAAAAGCCAGACATAACTTGCAATAGTTCTCTTTCTGACCGACCTTATAGCTATTAATTACGAAGCGCAAAAAAAATAAATTCTCTCGTTCCCCACAGTGAAGTGAAACCTATGTTGATTCCGTCAAAATTAAGTCGCCCGGTTCGTCTTGACCATACAGTGGTCCGCGAGCGTCTGCTGGCTAAACTTTCCGGCGCGCATAATTTCCGACTGGCGCTGGTTACGAGCCCTGCAGGTTATGGAAAAACAACGCTCATTTCACAATGGGCCGCAGGTAAGAGCGATCTTGGCTGGTACTCCCTCGACGAGGGCGATAACCAGCAAGAGCGTTTTGCCAGCTATCTGATTGCCGCTATTCAACAGGCAACCAACGGACACTGCGTCGCCAGCGAGGCAATGGTGCAAAAGCGCCAGTACGCCAGCCTGTCCTCCCTTTTCTCTCAGCTGTTTATCGAACTGGCCGAATGGCATCGCCCGCTGTACGTGGTGATTGATGACTATCATCTGATCACGAACCCGGTTATCCATGAGTCGATGCGCTTCTTCCTGCGCCACCAGCCGGAAAACCTGACCCTGGTCGTGCTGTCACGCAACCTGCCGCAGCTCGGTATTGCCAATCTGCGCGTGCGCGATCAGCTTCTGGAAGTGGGCAGCCAGCAGCTGGCCTTTACCCACCAGGAAGCGAAACAGTTCTTTGACTGCCGCCTGACCTCACCCATTGAGGCCTCCGAAAGCAGCCGCCTGTGTGATGATGTCGCGGGCTGGGCCACGGCGCTACAGCTGATTGCCCTTTCTGCCCGGCAAAACAACAGCCCGACGCACCAGTCCGCGCGCCGTCTGGCCGGCATCAACGCCAGCCATCTTTCGGATTACCTGGTGGATGAGGTGCTGAACAGCGTCGATCCCTCCACCCGCAATTTCCTGCTGAAAAGCTCCCTGCTGCGCTCCATGAACGACGCGCTGATTGTGCGCGTAACAGGCTGTGAGAACGGTCAGCTGCAGCTGGAAGAGATTGAACGTCAGGGCCTGTTCCTGACGCGCATGGACGACCCCGGCGAGTGGTTCAGCTATCACCCGCTGTTTGGCAGCTTCCTGCGCCAGCGCTGCCAGTGGGAGCTGGCAACGGAATTGCCGGAAATCCACCGCGCCGCCGCCGAAAGCTGGATGGCGCAAGGCTTCCCGAGCGAGGCCATTCACCACGCGCTTGCCGCCGGTGACGCCAGCATGCTGCGCGATATCCTGCTTAACCACGCGTGGGGGCTGTTTAACCACAGCGAACTGACGCTGCTGGAAGAGTCGTTGAAAGCCTTGCCGTGGGAGAGCCTGCTGGAGAACCCGCGCCTGGTGCTGCTCCAGGCCTGGCTGATGCAGAGCCAGCACCGCTACAGCGAAGTGAATACCCTGCTGGCGCGCGCCGAGCAGGAGATGGAAAGCGAAATGGATATCACCCTGCACGGCGAATTTAACGCCCTGCGGGCGCAGGTCGCGATTAACGACGGCGATGCGGATGAAGCGGAACGGCTGGCGATGGTCGCGCTGGATGAACTGCCGCTGGCGAATTTCTACAGCCGGATTGTGGCTACCTCGGTGCACGGCGAAGTGCTGCACTGCAAGGGCGAACTGACGCGCTCCCTTTCGCTGATGCAGCAAACCGAGCAGATGGCGCGCCGCCATGATGTGTGGCACTACGCCCTGTGGAGCCTGATTCAGCAAAGCGAGATTTTATTCGCACAGGGGTTCCTGCAGGCCGCCTGGGAAAATCAGGAAAAAGCGTTCCAGCTGATTCGTGAACAGCACCTGGAACAGCTGCCGATGCACGAGTTCCTGTTGCGTATTCGCGCTCAACTGCTGTGGGCATGGTCGCGTCTGGATGAAGCAGAAAGCTGCGCCCGTCAGGGTGTGAACGTGCTCTCCGGCTTCCAGCCTCAGCAGCAATTGCAGTGTCTGGCCCTGCTGGTGCAGTGCTCGCTGGCGCGTGGCGATCTGGATAACGCCCGCAATCACCTTAACCGTCTGGAAAACCTGCTCGGCAACGGTCAGTACCACAGCGACTGGGTATCGAACGCCGACAAGGTTCGGGTGATTTACTGGCAGATGACGGGGGACAAAAAATCCGCCGCCAACTGGCTGCGCCAGACGCCTAAACCGGAATTTGCCAATAACCACTTCCTGCAAAGCCAGTGGCGCAACATCGCCCGCGTGCAGATCCTGCTGGGTGACTTTGAGCCTGCCGAAATTGTGCTGGAAGAGTTAAACGAAAACGCCCGCAGCCTGCGTCTGATGAGCGACCTGAACCGCAACCTGCTGCTGCTCAACCAGCTTTACTGGCAGGCGGGCCGCAAAAATGATGCCCAGCGCGTGCTGCTGGAAGCCTTGCAGCTGGCGAACCGCACCGGGTTTATTAGCCACTTCGTGATTGAAGGTGAAGTGATGGCGCAGCAGCTGCGCCAGCTGATTCAGCTCAACACGCTGCCGGAGCTGGATCAGCATCGCGCCCAGCGAATCCTGCGCGAGATTAATCAGCACCATCGCCACAAGTTTGCGCATTTTGACGAGAACTTTGTTGAACGCCTGCTGAACCACCCGGAAGTGCCGGAGCTTATTCGCACCAGCCCGCTCACCCAGCGCGAATGGCAGGTGCTGGGGCTGATCTATTCCGGATACAGTAACGAGCAGATTGCCGGTGAGCTGGCGGTGGCGGCAACCACCATCAAAACGCACATTCGCAATCTGTATCAGAAGCTGGGCGTGGCGCACCGTCAGGACGCGGTGCAGCATGCGCAGCAGCTGTTGAAGATGATGGGGTACGGAGTTTAGTTTTGTGCGGCCTGATGCCCTCACCCCGGCCCTCTCCCACAGGGAGAGGGAGAATGGCTTTTCAACACAACTCTAACTGCAAATTATTATCCTTAATCACCTGCATCACGCCCGCTGGCGGCATCACGTCGGTATAGACCGCATCCACCATGCTGATGCTGCCCATGTTCACCATCGCGTTACGGCCAAACTTCGAGTGATCCACCACCAGCATCACGTGGCGCGAGTTTTCAATGATTGCGCGCTTGGTGCGCACCTCGTGGTAATCAAACTCCAGCAGCGAGCCATCGGTGTCGATGCCGCTGATCCCCAGGATGCCGAAGTCGAGGCGGAACTGAGAGATAAAGTCGAGCGTCGCTTCGCCGATAATTCCGCCGTCGCGGCTGCGCAGTTCGCCGCCCGCGAGGATGATGCGGAAATCATCTTTCTGCATCAACGTGTTGGCGACGTTCAGGTTGTTGGTCACCACGCGCAGGTTCTCGTGATCCAGCAGCGCATGAGCAACCGCTTCTGGCGTGGTGCCGATGTCAATAAACAGCGTCGCACCGTTCGGGATTTGGCTCGCTACTTTACGCGCAATGCGCTCTTTCTCTGCCGTCTGCGTGGCTTTACGGTCGTGCCAGGAGGTATTGACCGAGCTGGACGGCAGCGCCGCGCCGCCGTGGTGGCGCAAAATACGGTTCTGATCGGCCAGATCGTTCAGGTCACGACGGATGGTTTGCGGGCTGACGGCAAACTGCTCGACCAGCTCTTCGGTGCTGACGTATCCCTGTTTTTTGACCAGTTCGATAATGGCGTCATGACGTTGTGTTTGTTTCATCAATTATCCCTGAGAATTATGTTCGTTTTCGCGCATGGAGCGTGTCGGCAAGCGCCATTGCAAGACCGACGGCGAGGCCGGTGACGTGCGCACCATTGGCGATAGACATACCAAACAGATCAAACCATCCGGCAATTAGCCATATTAACGCAAAGGCTATTAATCCGCGTTGTAAATAGATGCCGCTTTCCGGGTCGCGCTCCCCGCGAAGCCAGACGTAGCCCATCAAAGCGTAGACGACACCCGACAGCCCGCCGAACCACGGGCCGCTGAATTTATGCTGTACATAGCCGCTCAGCAGGGCGCTGATTACGGTGATGACAATCAGCTTGCCGCTGCCGAGCCGCTTCTCAACGATACCGCCGAGATACCACCACCACAGCAGGTTAAAGAGGATATGCATCACCGAGAAATGCATCAGCGCGTGGGTAAAGTAGCGCCAGACGTCAAAATCCAGCGACGGATCATACGGCCACGCCAGCGCGATCATCACGCTCTGGTCGCCCACCACGTTCATAATAATGAAGACAATAATGCAGGCCGCCATCAGCAGCAGCGTAAACGGGCCCGCGCGCTCGCGTATCGTGGCAAGGAAGGGAAAGCGGCTGTAATGCAGTCCGCTGCCGGTCTGCCCGGATTGCCAGCTGGCCGCCAGATAACGCGGGTCGCCGGGGTTCTCAAGGAAACGCGCCAGCTCCTCGTTGACCCGCCCTGCCTGGCTCTCATCGGCCAGCCAGACGTCGGTCTGAGTATGTTGCTGAATGGTCAGAATAACGCCCTGCGTCGCCATATAGTCGACAAACGCCTGGGCGACACGCGGGTTGGTAAAAGAGGTGATCATCAACATGGGCAGCGGTCGCTTATTTCCACACAAAAGGGGACAGTATAGCGGGATTAGCGCTCAAACGCGTATTCCACTTCTGCCGGGAAATGACGATGCCAGGCATCAAAGCCGCCGTCGACGCTGTATACCGCGTCATAGCCTTGCTGAATCAGATACTGCGCCGCGCCTTTGCTGCTGTTGCCGTGGTAGCACATGACCATAACGGGCGTTTCGAAGTCGTTATCGCGCATAAACGCGCCCAGCGTGTCGTTGGTCAGATGAAACGCGCCCGGCGTGTGGCCCATGGCAAAACTCTGCGGGTCGCGGATGTCCACCAGCACCGCTTTTCCCTGGTGCATCTTCTGGTGGGCTTCTTCTACGTTAATACATTCAAACTGATCCATGGTGTTCTCTTTACAGTGGTCAACGACAAGATTTTACCCCGTAGTGTACGTCCTGGCGGCGGGTAAACGCCATTATGTTATCCATATCACTCTAAATTGTTTTTTTGATGTTACCAAAAGCGCGTTCCTTTGCTATTATGAGCGATATCGAACATTTTTGAGCTTTAACGAAAGTGCATGAGGGTGTTATGGAAACCAAAGATCTGATTGTGATAGGCGGTGGCATCAACGGTGCCGGTATTGCGGTTGATGCCGCAGGACGCGGTTTATCCGTGCTGATGCTGGAAGCTAACGATCTCGCCTGCGCGACGTCGTCCGCCAGCTCCAAGCTGATCCACGGTGGCCTGCGCTACCTGGAACACTACGAATTCCGCCTGGTCAGCGAAGCGCTGGCCGAACGCGAAGTACTGCTGAAAATGGCCCCGCATCTGGCGATCCCGATGCGCTTCCGCCTGCCGCACCGTCCGCACCTGCGTCCGGCGTGGATGATCCGCATCGGCCTGTTTATGTACGATCATCTGGGCAAACGCACCAGCCTGCCGGGTTCGAACGGTTTGCGTTTTGGCTCAGAATCGGTCCTTAAGCCGGAAATCGTGCGCGGTTTCGAATATTCAGACTGCTGGGTGGACGATGCGCGTCTGGTGCTGGCGAATGCACAGATGGTCGAGAAGAAAGGCGGCGAGGTGAAAACCCGGACCCGCGCGACCGCCGCCCGTCGTGAAAACGGCCTGTGGATTGTCGAAGCGGAAGACGTGGATACCGGCGAGAAGTTCAGCTGGAAAGCACGCGGCCTGGTGAACGCCACCGGCCCATGGGTGAAGCAGTTCTTCGACGACGGCATGCACCTGCCTTCGCCGTACGGCATCCGCCTGATCAAGGGCAGCCACATTGTGGTGCCGCGCGTGCATACCCAGAAGCAGGCTTATATCCTGCAAAACGAAGATAAACGCATCGTGTTTGTGATCCCGTGGATGGACGAATTCTCCATCATCGGCACCACCGACGTGGAGTACAAAGGCGATCCGAAGAACGTCGAGATCGACGAGAGCGAAGTGAACTACCTGTTGAAAGTGTATAACGCGCACTTTAAGAAACAGCTGTCGCGCGACGACGTGGTCTGGACCTACTCTGGCGTGCGTCCGCTGTGCGATGACGAGTCTGACTCACCGCAGGCCATCACCCGCGACTACACGCTTGATATCCACGACGTAGACGGTCAGGCACCGCTGCTGTCGGTGTTTGGCGGCAAGCTGACTACCTACCGCAAGCTGGCCGAGCACGCGCTGGAAAAACTGGCGCCGTACTACAAAGGTATTGGCCCGGCGTGGACCAAAGAGGCAGTGCTGCCCGGCGGAGACATTGGCGGAAACCGCGACGATTACGCCGCGAAGCTGCGCCGTCGCTTCCCGTTCATTACCGAAGGGATGGCGCGCCACTACGCCCGCACCTACGGCAGCAATACCGAGCTGTTCCTGGGCGACGCGAAATCGCTTGCCGATCTGGGTGAACATTTCGGCCACGAGCTGTACGAGGCCGAGCTGCGCTACCTGGTTGAGCACGAGTGGGTTCGCCGCCTTGAAGATGCCATCTGGCGTCGTACCAAAGAAGGGATGTGGCTTAACGCCGAGCAGCAGTCTCGCGTGGCGCAGTGGCTGCAGCAGCATGCGGGGAAGCGTGAGCTGTCGCTGGCGTCGTGATGTAAAAAAGCCCGGTGGCGCCACCGGGCTTTGTTTTTACAACCGCACCGGATCAATATGCCAGATGTTCTCGGCATACTCCTTGATGGTCCTGTCAGACGAGAAATACCCCATGTTGGCGATGTTGTGCATCGCCGCGCTGGTCCACTTCTCCTGCTGACGGTACAGCTCGTCAACTTTATCCTGGCAGTCCACGTAGCTGCGATAATCCGCCAGCACCTGATAGTGGTCGCCAAAGTTAATCAGCGAATCCACCAGATCGCGATAGCGGCCCGGCTCGTCGGGGCTGAACACACCGGTCGCAATCTGCGTCAGGACCTGACGTAGCTCTTCATCCCCTTCATAGAACTCACGCGGGGAGTAGCCTTTCCTGCGCAGCGCCTCCACTTCTTCGGTGGTATTGCCGAAGATAAAGATATTCTCTTCTCCTACGTGCTCCAGCATCTCGACGTTCGCCCCGTCCAGGGTGCCGATGGTCAGCGCGCCGTTGAGGGCAAACTTCATGTTGCTGGTGCCGGACGCTTCCGTTCCCGCCGTGGAGATCTGCTCGGAGAGATCTGCCGCCGGGATGATCAGCTGCGCCAGGCTGACGCTGTAGTTCGGGATGAATACCACCTTCAGCTTGTCGCCAATCTCCGGATCCTGGTTAACCACCTTCGCCACGTCGTTGATCAGGTGAATAATGTGCTTCGCCATGTAGTAAGCGGAAGCCGCCTTACCGGCGAAGATCTTCACGCGCGGCACCCACTCTGCGGTTGGATCGGCCTTAATGCGGTTGTAGTGAGTGATCACGTGTAGCACGTTCATCAGCTGACGCTTGTATTCGTGGATGCGCTTGATCTGCACGTCAAACAGCGCTTTTGGGTTTGCGACCACGTTGAGGTGCATCGCCAGCCAGACCGCCAGACGTTTCTTGTTCAGCAGCTTGGCTTCCCGCACGGCCTTGTTCACCGTCGGGAAATCAATATGCTGCTTAAGCTCGCTCAGCTGGCTCAAATCGGTGCGCCAGGTGCGGCCGATATTCTCATCCAGCACGTCAGAGAGCGGCTGGTTGGCCAGCGCCAGCCAGCGGCGCGGCGTAACGCCGTTGGTGACGTTGCAGAAGCGTGTCGGGAAGATCTTCGCGAAGTCCGCAAACAGGGACTGCACCATCAGGTTCGAGTGCAGCTCGGACACGCCGTTCACCTTGTGGCTGATGACAACCGCCAGCCAGGCCATGCGCACGCGGCGACCGTTTGATTCATCAATGATCGAGGCACGGCTCAGCAGCCCGGTATCGTTCGGGTACTGCTCCTGCAGCGTCTTGAGGAAGTAGTCGTTGATCTCGAAGATGATTTGCAGGTGGCGCGGCAGAATTTTGCCGAGCATGTCCACCGGCCAGGTCTCCAGCGCTTCGCTCATCAGGGTGTGGTTGGTGTAGGAGAACACCTGGCACGTCACCTCAAACGCGTCGTCCCAGCTGAACTTGTGCTCGTCGATCAGCAGGCGCATCAGCTCGGGAATGGAGAGCACCGGATGGGTGTCGTTAAGGTGAATCGCGGTTTTCTCCGCCAGGTTGGCGTAGGTTTTGTGCAGCTGATGGTGGCGGCTGAGGATGTCCTGAATCGTCGCGGAGACGAGGAAATACTCCTGACGCAGGCGCAGCTCGCGCCCAGAGTAGGTTGAGTCATCCGGGTACAGCACGCGGGAGACGTTCTCGGAGTGGTTTTTATCTTCCACCGCCGCAAAGTAGTCGCCCTGGTTAAATTTACCGAGGTTGATTTCGCTGCTCGCCTGGGCATTCCACAGGCGCAGCGTATTGGTCGCATCGGTGTCATAGCCGGGGATGATCTGATCATAGGCCACGGCGAGGATCTCTTCGGTTTCCACCCAGCGGGACTTTTTCCCTTCCTGCTGAATGCGTCCGCCAAAGCGCACCTTGTAGCGCGTGTTGTGGCGCTTGAACTCCCAAGGGTTGCCGTATTCCAGCCAGTAGTCCGGGGACTCTTTCTGGCGGCCGTCAACGATGTTCTGCTTGAACATGCCGTAGTCGTAGCGAATACCGTAGCCGCGCCCCGGCAGCGCCAGCGTTGCCAGCGAGTCAAGGAAGCAGGCGGCAAGACGCCCGAGACCACCGTTACCCAGCCCCGGGTCGTTCTCTTCGTCAATCAGCTCTTCTAAATCCAGCCCCATCTCTTCCAGTGCAGTTTTGACGTCGTCGTAGATACCGAGCGACAGCAGCGCGTTGGAGAGGGTGCGGCCAATCAAAAATTCCATCGACAGGTAGTAAACCTGCCGCGTCTCCTGCGAAAGCTGGGCGCGGTTAGAGCGCAGCCAGCGTTCGACCATGCGGTCACGCACCGCAAACAGGGTGGCGTTCAGCCACTCGTGCTTGTTGGCGATGACCGGATCTTTCCCGATGGTAAACATCAGCTTGTAGGCGATGGAGTGCTTTAACGCCTCAACGCTGAGCGTGGGGGAAGAGTAGCTAAATGGAGCGTTCATATCAGTAACTTCGCCTCGTTACATCAAGCGTTGATAAAGGTCGCGGTACGACTGCGCCGCAACGTGCCAGCTAAAGTCCATGGACATCGCCTGACGCTGAACGTAACGCCACAGGGATGGACGGGACCACAAGACGAACGCACGCCGAATCGCCCGAAGCAGCGACCAGGCATTACTGTCTTCAAAGACAAACCCGCTGGCGATACCGTCCGCCAGGTTTTCCAGAGAACTATCCGACACCGTATCCGCCAGCCCGCCCGTGCGGCGCACCAGCGGCAGCGTGCCGTATTTCAGACCGTAGAGCTGCGTCAGGCCGCAGGGTTCGAAACGGCTCGGCACCAGAATCACGTCCGCGCCGCCCATAATGCGGTGCGAGAATGCTTCGTGATAGCCAATCTGCACGCCCACCTGCCCCGGATGTTCCGCGGCGGCGGCGAGGAAACCTTCCTGAAGCACCGGGTCGCCCGCGCCGAGCAGCGCCAGCTGTCCGCCCTGCTCCAGTAAACCGGGCAGCGCCTCCAGCACCAGATCCAGCCCTTTCTGGCTTGTCAGGCGGCTGACCACCGCAAACAGCGGCACCTTGTCGTTGACCTTCAGCCCCATCGCAATTTGCAGCTGGCGTTTGTTTTCGGCTTTATCTTCCACCGAGTCGCGGCCATAGCGCGCGGCCAGCAGGAGATCGGTTTCAGGGCTCCAGATCTGCTCATCCACGCCGTTCAGAATGCCCGACAGGCGGCCTTCACGATGGCGCTGCTGCAGCAGCCCTTCCAGACCGTAGCCAAACTCCGGCTGGGTAATTTCACGCGCGTAGGTGGGGCTCACCGCCGTGATGTGGTCGGCGTAGTACAGCCCGGCCTTCAGGAACGAAATTTGCCCGTTGAACTCCAGCCCGTGCATGTTATAGAACGACCATGGCAGATCGATGTCATTCATATGATGCGCATAGTACATGCCCTGATACGCCAGGTTGTGCACCGTAAACACCGATTTTGCCGGATGCCCTTTTGCCGCCAGATACGCTGGCGTCAGCCCGGCGTGCCAGTCGTGCGCGTGGACCACATCCGGACGCCAGAATGGATCCAGCCCGACGGCCATCTCCGCCCCCACCCAGCCGAGCAGCGCAAAGCGCAGCACGTTGTCGGTATAGGCGAACAGGTTGGTATCGTGATACGGGCTGCCCGGACGGTCGTACAGATGCGGCGCGTCGATCAGGTAGATCCCTACGCCGTTGTAGTGCCCAAACAGCAGGGTGATGCGTCCGGCAAACGTTTCACGGCGGGTCACGACCTTTGCATCAGGTATGCCGCGCCGGATATCCGGGAAGGCGGGCAGCAGGACGCGGGTATCGACTCCACCGGCGATTTGCGCCGCCGGTAATGCACCAAGAACATCCGCCAGGCCGCCCGTTTTTAACAACGGGAACATCTCAGAACATACGTGTAAAACCTGCATCATCGCTCCTGTTTGATCTGCAGCTTCCGCAACATTTCCCGTGTGACTAACACGATCCCCTCTTCAGAACGGTAGAAGCGACGCGCATCTTCTTCCGCGTTTTCACCAATCACCATCCCTTCAGGGATGACGCAGGCGCGGTCGATCACGCAGCGACGCAGACGACACGAACGCCCTACCCAGACATCCGGCAGCAGAACCGCCGAATCGATATTACAGAATGAGTTTATACGCACGCGCGGGAACAGCACGGACTGCACCACCACCGAACCGGAGATGATGCACCCGCCGGAGACCAGCGAGTTCAGGGTCATGCCGTGGCTGCCGGATCGGTCCTGCACGAACTTCGCCGGCGGCAGAGATTCCATGTGGGTACGAATCGGCCAGTTCTGGTCGTACATATCCAGCTCAGGCGTCACGGACGCCAGATCGAGGTTGGCTTTCCAGTACGCTTCCAGGGTTCCCACATCACGCCAGTATGGCTCCGCATTCGGATCGGACTGCACGCAGGACAATGGGAAGGGATGTGCATAGGCCATGCCAGCTTTGGTAATTTTCGGGATGATGTCTTTACCGAAGTCGTGGCTGGAGCTTTCGTCTTTGTCGTCTTCTTCGAGCAGCTCATAAAGATAATCTGCATCAAAGACATAGATCCCCATGCTGGCGAGCGATTTGGTGTCATCGCCCGGCATGGTTGGCGGGTTCGCCGGTTTTTCAACGAAGTCGATAATCTTGTCGTCCGCATCCACGTGCATCACGCCAAACGCCGTCGCCTCGGCAACGGGCACCGGCAGACACGCCACGGTGCAGCGCGCCCCTTTTTCGACGTGGTCGATCAGCATGTGCGAGTAATCCTGCTTGTAGATGTGGTCACCCGCGAGGATCACGATGTATTCCGCGCTGTAGCGGCGAATAATGTCGAGGTTCTGGGTCACCGCATCCGCCGTGCCGCGGTACCAGTTTTCCCCGTGTACGCGCTGCTGCGCCGGGAGCAGATCGACAAACTCGTTCATCTCTTCGCTGAAGAATGACCAGCCGCGCTGAATGTGCTGCACCAGGGTGTGCGACTGATACTGAGTAATGACGCCAATGCGGCGAATGCCCGAGTTCAGGCAGTTTGAGAGCGCAAAGTCGATAATGCGGAACTTACCACCAAAGTGAACGGCCGGCTTGGCGCGCTTGATGGTCAAATCTTTCAGACGGGTACCACGCCCGCCCGCAAGTATCAGGGCAACGGTTTTTAATGGTAGCTGGCGCGCCAACATTAACGGATCGTTCTTCTCTAATCTAACCATGACTAACTCCTTTTTTATCATCTTTGGAATACGCACACTCCGTGCGCAGGCCCGTGCCAGACAGCCATTACTACCGGATTATCCGCTCCGGCAAAGGGGGGAACAGCTCGCCACTCCCCGTCAGGTAAAACAATCTCTGCGACGTCGTCCGTCGCGTTCAGCGTCACCAGCCACTTATCCGAAAGCAGGATTTGCAGGCAGGTGATGCCGTGTTGCCACTCTTGCGCGCTCAACGGCTGCGCGTCTTTATTCAGCCAGCTAACGTTGCCATCGCCCTCTTCCCACCAGCTGTCGGCGGTAAGGGCGGGGATCTGCTGGCGAAGGTGGATCAGCGCCGCGGTGAAATGGGTCAACCCGCTGTTCGCCTCCCCCCAGTCGAGCCAGGTTAAGGTATTGTCCTGGCAATAGGCGTTGTTATTGCCGTGCTGGCTGTGGCCGTGCTCGTCGCCCGCCAGCAGCATCGGCGTGCCCTGAGACAGCAAAAGCGTCGTCAGCAGCGCATGAACGCTGGCGCGTCGCCGCTCGATCACATCCAGACTTCCGCCTAACCCTTCTATACCATGATTGAAGCTATGGTTATTGTTAGTGCCATCGCGATTCTCTTCGCCGTTGGCCTCATTGTGTTTCTGATTGAAACAAACGCAGTCGCGCAGCGTAAAACCGTCATGCGCCGTCACCAGGTTGATGGTGGCCGACGGACGTTTTCCGTCGCGCTTAAAGAGATCGCTGGAGCCGGCAAAGCGTCCGGCGAACTCGCCCAGCGACAGCTCGCGCGCCAGCCAGAAGCGGCGGATGGCATCGCGGTAGTGGTCGTTCCACTCGGCAAACAGCGGCGGGAAGTTCCCCACCTGATAACCGCCTGTACCAATGTCCCAGGGTTCCGCAATCAGCTTCACCGTTGAGAGCACCGGGCAGTTTTTTATCGCCTCAAACAGCGGTGCCTGCTGGCTAAATGCTGGGGTGCGCCCCATCACGGGCGCCAGGTCGAAACGAAAACCGTCCACGTGGAACGTCTCTACCCAGTATTTCAGGCATTCGTACGCGTAATGCGTAACGGCCGGATGGCTGAGGTTGAGGGTGTTACCGCACCCGGTCCAGTTCTCGTAATCGCCATCTTCCCTGATCCAATAATAGCTACGGTTATCGATTCCGCGCTGTGAGAGCGTCGGGCCGTCAAGATCGCTTTCCGCACTGTGGTTCAGCACCACGTCCAGAATGACCTCAATGCCCGCGGCGTGGAGTGCCTTCACCGCGTCGCGAAACTCGTCCCGCGCTTTCTCCGGATGCACCGCGTAGCGCGGGTCGAGAGCGAACATCGCCAGCGGGTTGTAGCCCCAGTAGTTGCTTAACCCAAGACGCTGAAGACGCGGCTCGCTGGCAAAATGCGCCACCGGAAGCAGCTCCAGCGCGGTGATGCCCAAATGCTTCAGGTAAGCGACCATGGTCGGATGCCCCAGCGCTTTGTAGGTGCCGCGCATCTCTTTGGGGATCGAAGGGTGCAGGTAGGTCAACCCTTTGACGTGCGCTTCATAGATGACGGTGTTACCCCACGGCGTGCGCGGCGGGGCATCGTCTTCCCAGTCGTAGAGATCGTGCACCACCGCGCTTTTCGGCGCGACGGGCGCGCTGTCGCGGTGGTCCGGTTCGCCGTAGCCGACGTGGAACAGCGGGTCGTCTTTAAACTCGCCGTCCACGCGGCGCGCGCACGGGTCAATCAGCAGCTTCGCCGGGTTAAACCAGTGCCCCTGAGAAGGCTCCCACGGGCCGTGTACGCGAAAACCGTAGTGCATTCCCGGACGCCCGCCGGACAGGTAACCGTGCCAGATGTCTCCCGTGCGGGACGGTAAATCGTAACGGCGCTCGTTACCCTCCCCGTCAAACACGCAGAGCTCCACCCGCTCCGCGTGAGCAGAAAAGAGCGTGAAGTTCACCCCCTTTCCATCAAAACTCGCGCCGAGCGGTTCGGGTTTACCTGCCGTAAGCTGCGTCATTCTCCCTCCCGCATCAGCCAGATGGTGCCAAGCGGCGGCAGCGTCAGGCTCAGGGAGTTTGGACGCCCGTGGCTTTCAATCGCATCGCTCTGCACCAGCCCGCCGTTACCGGCGTTACTGCCGTGGTAATGCATGGAGTCGGTATTCAGGATCTCGCGCCATTTGCCCGGCTGGTTAATGCCGAAGCGGTAGTGTTCGCGCGGCACCGGCGTGAAGTTGCTGGCGACGATAATCTCGTTACCCGCTTTGTCACGACGTACAAAGACAAATACCGAGCGCTCGTGGTCGTCCACCACCAGCCACTCAAAGCCGTACGGATCAAAGTCCAGCTCGTGTAGCGCTTTGTGGTGGCGGTAGGTCAGGTTCAGGTCGCGCACCAGACGCTGTACGCCGTGGTGCCAGTTGTCGCCGCCCTCCAGCAGATGCCAGTCGAGGCTGGTGTCGTGGTTCCACTCGCGACCCTGGGCGAACTCATTGCCCATAAACAGCAGCTTTTTGCCCGGGAAGGCAAACATCCAGCCGTAGTAGGCGCGCAGGTTGGCAAACTTCTGCCACGCGTCGCCCGGCATGCGGTCGAGAATGGATTTTTTGCCGTGCACCACTTCATCGTGCGACAGCGGCAGCATGAAGTTTTCGGTGTAGTTGTAGAGCAGCCCGAAGGTGAGCTTATCGTGGTGATACTGACGATAAACCGGGTCGAGCTTCATGTAGTCGAGCGTGTCGTGCATCCAGCCCAGGTTCCACTTGTACCAGAACCCCAGGCCGCCTGATGACGGAGGGCGGGAGACGCCCGCAAAGTCCGTCGACTCTTCCGCCATGGTCACGGCGCCTTCCACCTGCTCACCGATGATGCGGTTGGTGTTGCGCAGAAATTCAATCGCTTCGAGGTTTTCACGGCCGCCATACTCGTTCGGGATCCACTCCCCCTCTTTGCGGCTGTAGTCGCGGTAGATCATCGACGCCACCGCATCCACGCGCAGGGCATCAATGCCGAAGCGTTCGATCCAGTACAGCGCATTCCCCACCAGGTAGTTTGACACTTCACGGCGACCGTAGTTGTAGATCAGCGTGTTCCAGTCCTGGTGATAGCCTTCGCGCGGGTCGCTGTGCTCGTACAGCTTCGTGCCGTCGAACTCTGCCAGCGCAAAATCGTCCGACGGGAAATGGCCCGGCACCCAGTCGAGGATCACGTTCAGCCCGGCGGCGTGCGCGGCATCAATGAAATAGCGGAAATCATCGCGCGTGCCGAAGCGCCGCGTGGGCGCATACAGCCCGGTGGGCTGATAGCCCCAGCTGCCGTCGAACGGATGCTCGTTAACCGGCAGCAGTTCGAGGTGGGTAAAGCCCATCCATTTGGCGTACGGCACCAGCTGGTCGGCGAGCTCCCGGTAGCTGAGCCAGAAGTTGTTGTCCGTGTGGCGGCGCCAGGAGCCGAGATGCACTTCGTAAACGGAGATCGGCGCATCAAAGCGGTTGGCCTGCTTGCGATCCTCGGTCTGAACGACCTTCTCCGGCAGGCCGCAGATCAGCGATGCGGTATCCGGGCGCATCTGCGCCTCGAAGGCGTACGGGTCGGCTTTAATGCGCAGCTTGCCGTGCGCGTCGATCATCTCAAATTTGTAGAGCTGACCGTTATGCGCCCCGGGGATAAACAGCTCCCAGATGCCCGTCTCACGGCGCAGGCGCATCGGGTGGCGGCGACCGTCCCAGTAGTTGAACTGCCCGACAACGGAGACGCGCTGGGCGTTTGGCGCCCATACGGCAAAGCGCGTGCCGGTGATACCGTCCATGGTATCCGCATGGGCACCCAGCGTTTCGTAGGGGCGTAAATGGGTCCCTTCGGACAGCAGCCAGGCATCCATCTCTTTTAAGAGCGGCCCAAAGCTGTAGGGATCGTCAATCAGGTTTTGCTGGCCGTGCCAGATAACGGCGAGCTGATAGCGAAAGGGGTTTTTACGGCGGGGCATGACGCCCGAAAAGAAGCCGCGCGAGTCGAGGCATTCCAGATTACCCACCTTGCGGCCGGTTTTGGGTTCGATAACCCACACTTCTGTCGCATCCGGCAACAGCGCCCGAACTTCCAGTCCGGCCTCTGTACGGTGCATCCCTAGCACAGAAAAGGGGTCGGCAAAATGACCCGCAATAAGCGCATTAATCACGTCTCTCGAAATACGATCGGACATGGTATTCATCCTGTTTTTTTATGTCGCCCTTTTTACGCGCTCCGGGACGACTTTTAATGTGACCTAAACGGTGCAGTTGATCCTCTCTGCTCCGCCCTACCCTCAGGTGAGAAATAAATCTTCCTTAAAGCATAGCCAACGTCGTGGTTCCTCCTGATAAAAAATAAGACATCTGCGTTTTACTCCATGTAGTACGCAAAAAAAGGGGGTGACAATCACCCCCCGTGTTTAACAAATTATTACGCCAGCTGGCGCAGCATGCGGCGCAGCGGCTCGGCGGCCCCCCACAGGAGCTGGTCGCCGACGGTGAACGCGGAGAGATACTCCGGCCCCATGTTCAGCTTGCGCAGGCGGCCAACCGGCGTGGTCAGCGTGCCGGTAACGGCAGCCGGGGTCAGTTCACGCATGGTGATATCGCGATCGTTTGGTACCACTTTCGCCCACGGGTTGTGCGCGGCCAGCAGCTCTTCCACGGTCGGAATAGACACATCTTTTTTCAGTTTAATGGTGAAGGCCTGGCTGTGGCAGCGCAGCGCGCCGATACGCACGCACAGACCGTCAACCGGAATGGTATTCGCGGTGGCGAGAATTTTGTTGGTCTCCGCCTGGCCCTTCCACTCTTCGCGGGTCTGGCCGTTATCCAGCTGTTTGTCGATCCACGGGATCAGACCACCGGCTAGCGGTACGCCAAAGTTATCCACCGGCAGCTCGCCGCTGCGGGTCAGCTGAGTGACTTTGCGCTCGATGTCGAGGATGGCGGACGCCGGGTTTGCCAGCTCGGTCGCGACGCTTTGGTGCAGCTGGCCCATCTGGGTCAGCAGCTCGCGCATGTGCCGCGCGCCGCCGCCGGACGCGGCCTGGTAGGTCGCCACGGAGACCCACTCCACCAGGTCCTGCGCGAACAGGCCGCCGAGTGACATCAGCATCAGGCTGACGGTGCAGTTACCGCCAACAAAGGTTTTCACGCCGTTGTTCAGGCCGTCGGTGATGACGTCCTGGTTAACCGGGTCGAGAATAATGATGGCATCGTCTTTCATGCGCAGTGAAGAGGCCGCGTCAATCCAGTAGCCCTGCCAGCCGCTTTCACGCAGCTTTGGATAGATTTCGTTGGTATAATCGCCGCCCTGGCAGGTCACAATAATGTCGAGTGCCTTCAGCGCTTCCAGATCGTAAGCGTCCTGCAACGTGCCTGTGGTACCACCAAAGGACGGAGCAGCCTGGCCGAGCTGAGAAGTGGAGAAGAAGACCGGGCGGATAGCGTCGAAATCGCGCTCTTCAACCATGCGTTGCATGAGTACAGAGCCGACCATACCGCGCCAGCCGATGAAACCAACGTTTTTCATAGCATTTTTTTCCTGCTGAGGGTGTGTGCTGATTGTGCAAGCCAGTATTGAACTGGGATATGCTTCACATTACAAAATGCTGCCAAAGTCGCAAGCGAAATTAATCGATGATTGCCCGGCAATCAGAAATACAGCTAATTATCATAATAACCATAGAGAGTTTCAGGGATAATTTACATGAGTGAAATCATTTCAGCAGCGGTTTTATTGATCCTGATAATGGATCCACTGGGCAACCTGCCCATCTTCATGTCGGTGCTGAAGCACACCGAGCCGAAGCGCCGCCGGGCGATCATGATCCGCGAGCTGCTTATTGCCCTGCTGGTGATGTTTATCTTCCTGTTTGCCGGTGAAAAAATCCTCGCGTTCCTGAACCTGCGCGCCGAAACGGTCTCCATTTCCGGCGGGATTATTCTGTTCCTGATTGCCATTAAGATGATCTTCCCGAGCGCCGAAGGCAGCAGCAGCGGCCTGCCCGCGGGCGAAGAGCCGTTTATCGTGCCGCTGGCGATTCCCCTCGTCGCGGGGCCAACCATTCTGGCGACGCTGATGCTGCTGTCGCATCAGTATCCCAATCAGATGAGCCATCTGGTGTTTGCCCTGCTAATTGCCTGGGGCGGAACATTTATTATTCTGCTGCAGTCGTCGCTGTTCCTGCGCCTGCTGGGTGAGAAAGGGGTGAACGCGCTGGAGCGTCTGATGGGGCTGATTCTGGTAATGATGGCGACGCAGATGTTCCTGGACGGCATCCGGGCGTGGATGAAAGGATGACTTTCTCCCTCTCCCTGTGGGAGAGGGCCGGGGTGAGGGCATCAGGCCGCAGAGGACAGCCCACCTACCCCTTACGAATCAAATACCGGTACGGCAGCGTTTCCGTCTGCTGTGCCACCAGTTCATGCTCCATAAAGGTACAAAAACCGGGAATATCGCGCGTGGTGGCCGGATCGTCGGCAATAATCAGCAGCGTTTCACCGGTCTGCATGTTACGCACGGTCTTACGTACCATCATTACCGGCTCCGGGCAGCGAAGGCCCTGGGCATCAAGGGTGTGGTCTGGGCTGGAAAACAGGTCGGTCATGATCTTCTCGGTCAGATAAAAACGGCAGTAGTTTACGCCCCGGCGCGGGCAATGCAAACCAGGTTAACGATTGCGCAAAAACTAACCATTGCAATGTCCAGCCAAAGCAGTATCATGCTGCGGTTTTTATTGGGTTCCCTCACCCCAACGTATAAAAAGGTCACAATATGACGCAGTTCTCTGAATCACAGCGCGTAAAAGCGTTGTTCTGGCTTTCGCTTTTCCATTTGCTGGTGATCACCTCCAGCAACTACCTGGTGCAGCTCCCGATCTCCATTTTTGGTTTTCATACCACCTGGGGCGCGTTCAGCTTTCCGTTTATTTTCCTCGCCACCGATCTGACCGTGCGTATCTTCGGCGCACCGCTGGCACGCCGCATTATCTTTGCGGTCATGCTTCCGGCGCTGTTCATCTCGTACGTGATCTCCTCCCTGTTTTACATGGGAAGCTGGCAGGGCTTTGAGGCGCTGACACACTTCAACCTGTTTGTCGCCCGTATCGCCGCGGCAAGCTTTATGGCCTACGCGCTGGGGCAGATCCTCGACGTGCACGTGTTTAACCGCCTGCGTCAGAATCACCGCTGGTGGATGGCACCGACCGCGTCCACGCTTTTCGGCAACGTAAGCGATACGCTGGCCTTCTTCTTCATCGCCTTCTGGCGCAGCCCGGATGCCTTTATGGCCGAGCACTGGATGGAGATCGCGCTGGTGGACTACTGCTTCAAGGTGCTCATCAGCATTGTTTTCTTCCTGCCGATGTACGGCGTGCTGCTGAATATGCTGCTGAAAAGGCTGGCAGATAAATCTGAAATCACGGCATTGCAGGCTGGTTAAGGGTTCGCTTTATCAGTTGTGATAAGATGGGTGAATGAGCCGCTATGGCCGTTTATCGAAAGGAAGAAGTCAATGCGCAATCTGGTTAAATATGTCGGGATTGGCCTGCTGGTTGTGGGTCTTGCAGCCTGTGATAACAGCGACACGAAAACGCCTGCTCAGGGCGCATCCGCAGAAAGCAACGCGACCGGTCAGCCGGTGAATCTGATGGATGGCAAACTCAGTTTCTCTCTGCCAGCCGATATGACTGACCAGAGCGGCAAGCTGGGCACCCAGGCGAATAACATGCACGTTTACTCCGACGCAACCGGCCAGAAAGCGGTCATTGTGATTGTGGGCGACGACACCAGCGAAGACCTGGCCGTCCTGTCCAAACGTCTTGAAGACCAGCAGCGCGGCCGCGACCCGCAGCTGCAGGTCGTGACCAATAAATCCATCGAGCTGAAAGGCCATAAGCTGCAGCAGCTGGACAGCATCATCTCCGCAAAAGGCCAGACCGCCTGGTCTTCTGTGGTGCTGGGCAAGGTTGATAACAAACTGCTGACCCTGCAGATCACCCTGCCAGCGGAAGATCAGCAGAAAGCGCAGACGGCTGCTGAAAACATCATTAACACCATCGTGATCCAGTAACCCTTCACGACGATGACGTGGCCTCCGGTGCCTGCACCGGGGGCCATTTTTTTAGCCGCCACGTCAGCAGCAGGGCAATTATCACCAGACCCGCCGCGGCAAGATAGATCACCGGTACCCCCGCCCAGGCCATCACCAGCCCCGCCAGCGGCCCGGTTATGCCTAAAGACATATCCATAAATACCGTATAGGTCGCCAGCGCCGCCCCCTGGTTCTGCTGCGGCACCGCTTTAACCGCCACCACGCCCAGTGCCGGGAAGACCAGCGAGAAACCGGCTCCCGCCAGGAAGACGCCAATTTTCGCCATCCAGGGCGCGCTGGCGATGCCGGTTAATAGCAGCCCGACAATCTCTACCGTAAAGCAGATCATCGCTACGTTCAGCCCGCCCAGACGGTTGATACCGTTCGGGAAAAGCAGGCGTGCGCCAACAAACGCACCGCTGAAGAGGGTTAACGCAAAGGCCGCGCCCTCCCAGCCTTTGGCGTCATAAAACAGGGTAATGAAGGTCGCAATGACGCCGAAGCCGGTGGTCGCCAGGGCCAGCGCCATGCCGTACGGCCAGACGCGCCCCAGCACGGCCCGAAACGGCAGCGGTTTGCCCTTGCTGGCCTTCACCTTCGGGCGCGGCAGCGCAAACAGTATCGCCACAAGCGCGACCGCTATAATGGTCAGCGACAGTCCATACAGACCGCCAAAGGCGTAACAGGCCACGCCAAGCGGCGCGCCGAGCGCCATCGCCCCGTAGGTGACGATCCCGTTCCACGAGATAACCCGGCCAATGTGTGGTGCACCGACAACCCCCACACCCCATAGCGTCGAGCCGGTTCCTGCCAGGCTTTGCCCAATCCCGAGAATGACGCGGCCCAGGCAAAGCAGCGCCAGGCTGACCAGCGGCCAGTGGCTGGTAGCGGCAGCCAGCAGGTAGCTCAGACCACTGAGGAAACAGCCGCACAATCCCACTACCACGATGCTTTTGGGACCGAACAGGTCGGCATAGCGCCCGGCGTGCGGGCGGCTAAGGAGCGTGGCGAAATACTGCAGGCTGATGACCAGCCCCGCCCAGAACGCGCTAAAACCCATCACGTCATGGACGTAGCCCGGCAGAACCGCCAGCGGCAGGCCGATCGTTAAATAGCTGGCAAAGTTGAAGATAACGACGGAAACAATGCGCAGATTGAGGCGCAATCCGCTCAGCGCCGGTTCGGCGGCAGGTTCGGGCATGGGGTTCTACCTGATTTTTTTTGCAACAGTGTTTCACTATTACCACGGAGCAATAAGAAAATCAGCCCCGACTTTCAGATTATCGGTGCCAGACGAAGCGGCCCTAAGGCACTACACTTATCGGGTCATCTTATTAAGGAACACGCATGTTAGCTCCCCAGCCCGATAAAGCAGGACTCCACATCTTATTAAAACTCGCCTGTCTGGTGGTTATCCTTGCGGGTATACATGCTGCCGCTGACATTATCGTCCAGCTCCTGCTGGCGCTCTTTTTTGCCATTGTCCTCAATCCGCTGGTGACCTGGTTTTTACGCCGGGGCGTGAGCCGCCCGGTGGCCATCACCATCGTGGTTATCGTGATGCTGATTGGCCTGACGGCGCTCTTCGGCGTACTGGCGGCATCTCTGAGCGAATTCTCCACCATGTTGCCGCAGTACAATAAAGAGCTGACGCGTAAAATCGTCGCGCTGCAGGAGATGATGCCCTTTCTTAACCTGCATATTTCGCCAGAACGGATGCTGCGCAGAATGGATTCCGAGAAGGTCATGACTTACGCTACCACGCTGATGACCGGTCTTTCCGGCGCGATGGCCAGCATACTGCTGCTGGTCATGACGGTGGTATTTATGCTGTTCGAAGTGCGCCATGTTCCGTATAAGCTGCGCTTTGCTTTAAATAACCCGCAAATACACATTGCCGGCCTACACCGCGCCTTAAAGGGCGTCTCCAAATATCTGGCGCTGAAAACGCTGCTGAGCGTCTGGACCGGGATTATTGTCTGGCTGGGGCTGATGCTGATGGATGTTCAGTTCGCGCTGATGTGGGGGGTGCTGGCGTTTCTGCTGAACTACGTGCCGAATATTGGCGCGGTGCTTTCCGCCGTGCCGCCGATGATTCAGGCGTTTCTGTTTAACGGTTTCTACGAATGTATGCTGGTCGGAGCGCTGTTCCTCGTCGTGCATATGGTGCTGGGCAACATTCTTGAACCGCGCATGATGGGGCACCGGCTGGGCATGTCGACGCTGGTGGTGTTTTTATCCTTGCTGATTTGGGGATGGCTGCTGGGCCCTGTCGGCATGCTGCTGTCGGTCCCGCTGACCAGCGTATGTAAAATCTGGATGGAAACCACCAAAGGGGGCAGCAAGCTGGCGATCCTGCTTGGGCCGGGGCGGCCGAAAAGCCGGTTGCCGGGGTAACGTATCTGTCTGTGTAAACGGGTTTATACCGTCAAATACCGCGACGCTCACCGTCGCGGTATTTTTATTTGCGTTAAGGCTTATTCCTTCCGTTTTTTATCAACTCACCCAGATTTCGCTTAAATGCAACACTCCCTTAAAGCAAATTAAAAAAAACGGAATGATTAATTATTTTGCGTGATATTATACCCCGCCTTAGCGACGACGTAATGTAAACATTAATATTGATTAAAAACACACCTGACTTAATCCGTAAGCCTGGTGATGCTTATTTGTAAAAAACACTACCTTTAATTGTTATTATTGATATGGAGTTGTTGATGAAAAAGCTCGTTAAATGGTGCGCTGCCGCCGTATTCGTTGGCGCACTGGCTGGCTGTGCGCGTACCGCCCCTATTGCTCAGGTTCACTCTGTCGTGAGCGCGGGTCATACTGCCGATCAGGTGAAAACAGCCATTTTGAAAGCAGGCCAGAAGCGTGACTGGATCATGACGGAAGCGGGCCCGGGCGTGATTAAGGGCCGTCTGCAGGCACGCGATCACTCGGTCCAGGTGCGTATTCCCTACTCTGCGACAAGTTATTCAATTAATTACGAAAGCAGCCTGAACCTGAAAGCGGCAGACGGTAAAATTCACAAAAATTATAACCGCTGGGTGAACAACCTCGACCACGATATTCAGCTGAACCTTTCTGCGGGTGCCGCGCTGTAATATTTTTCTAAAGTCGGGCCGGACATGGCCCGATAACCTCATTTCTTACCCTGAAAGGTTACGCAACAATGTACGAAAAGGACACGCTCAGCGCGCTGGATGCCATTACCGAAGCGCAACGCATCGCTTTTGCGCCGATGTTATTTCAGACCGCGCTTTGTCTGCGTAACTCGGGCGTTCTCGCCTGGCTCGATAAACAGGGTAATAAGGGGGCAAGCCTCGACGAAATAACCGAAAACAGTACCCTGAGCAGTTATGCCGTCAGCGTATTGTTAGACATGGGATTAAGCGGGCGGATAATTACTTATAAAGAAGGTCGTTATTTCCTGGCGAAAGTGGGCCATTTCTTACTCCACGATACCATGACCCGCGTTAATATGGATTTCACGCAGGACGTCTGTTACCAGGGGTTATTTCATCTGGCCGATGCCCTGCAGAAAGAAAAACCGGCTGGATTATCCGTGTTTGGCGACTGGCCAACCATCTATCCGGCTTTATCCCAGCTTCCTGCCCCGGCAAAAGAGAGCTGGTTTGCCTTCGATCATTACTATTCCGACGCCGCTTTTGACGCTGCGTTGCCATATATATTCGCAAGCTCGCCGACAAAATTGTACGATGTGGGCGGAAATACAGGTAAATGGTCGTTACGCTGCTGCCGCTATGACGACAATGTTGCCGTGACGATCCTCGATCTCCCGCAGCAGATAGCGCTAGCGCAGGAAAACATCGAAAAAGCAGGTTTTTCTCATCGTATTGGATTCCATGCTGTCGATATGCTTAGTCCGTCGGCATTGCCGGGAGATGCCGACGTCTGGTGGATGAGCCAGTTCCTCGACTGTTTCTCTCCGGATCAGATTGTCGCCATGCTGACGCGCGTCGCAGAGGTCATGAAGCCTGGCGCACGGTTGTGCATCATGGAGCTTTTCTGGGATGCCCAGAAATATGAAGCGGCGGCTTTCAGCCTGAATGCCACCTCGCTCTATTTCACCTGTATGGCGAATGGCAATAGCCGGTTTTACAGCGTAGAGAAGTTTTATCACTACCTGGAAAGGGCGGGCTTCAGCATAGCACAGCGGCTGGATAACCTTGGGGTAGGTCATACCCTGTTAATTTGCACCAAACGTGAACAATAGCGCAGCCTGGCTGCCCTTTGAATACGGTATTCCGCGGACGCGCGTAGATGAAATTTTCACTGAACATTATTGACTGGCAGGCAAGAGCGCCAGGACTAAGCGATGCCGCAGAGTGGCAGGCGTGGTCGCGCCTGCAGTCGACCATCGACCCGACGGCTCCTCTACCCCGCCTGACCGCGTTACCCATGATGACCGCGCGCCGCCTTAACTCAGGCAGTAAGCTGGCGGTGGATATTGGTCTTGCCATGCTGCAAAGCCACGCCATAGACGCCGTCGTCTATTCCAGCCGCCACGGCGAGCTGGAGCGCAATTACCGTATTCTGCATACGCTGGCGACCGGGCAGGCCGTTTCGCCTACCGACTTCGCCATGTCCGTGCACAATTCCGCGGTGGGCAATCTCACGATCGCCGCTCGCCAGCCTGTTGTCTCGTCATCCATTTCCGCCGGGCTGGACACCTTCCAGCAGGCCCTGTGTGAAGTGCTGAGCCTGCTGCATGCGGGCTACTCCCGCGTCCTGCTGGTGGATTTTGACGGCGCGCTGCCGGAATTTTACCATCCGGCGTTACCGCCGCAGATGCCTACCTGGCCGTACGCGGTGGCGCTGGTGATTGAAGCCGGCAGCGAATGGCAGTGCGAAACCCGCAGCGGCAGCACGGGTGAGGAAGCCGCCCTGCCGCAAAGCCTGATGTTCCTGCAACGCTATCTCCGTGAGGAACAACAGTTTGTGGTGCCCGGCGAACGTTTGCTGTGGCAGTGGGCGCGCCAATGAACCGCCTGACCGCCCGGATCAACTGGCTATGGCGTCTGGTCATGACCGGATTCTGCTTCGTGCTGTTTGGCGCGGGCGGGCTGCTGCTGTCGCTGGTCTGGTTCAACCTGCTGCTGATTGCCCAGCGCGATCGCGCCAAACGCCGTCGCCTGGCGCGCCGCAGCATCGCGGCCAGCTTCCGCTTCTTCTTAACCGTTGCCCGCGGCACCGGGGTGCTGGACTATCGCATCCACAATCTTGATGCCCTGCGCGGCGATCGGGGCTGCCTGGTGGTGGCTAACCACCCTACGTTAATTGACTACGTGATTCTGGCGTCGGTAATGCCCGAAACCGACTGTCTGGTGAAAAGCGCGCTGCTGCGCAATCCGTTTGTCAGCGGCGTTATCCGCGCGGCAGATTATCTGATTAACAGCGAGGCCGAGCCCCTGCTCGCCGCCAGCCAGCAGCGTCTGGCCCAGGGCGACACGCTGTTAATCTTCCCGGAAGGGACGCGTACCCGCCCAGGTGAGGCAATGTCCCTCCAGCGCGGCGCGGCAAATATCGCCGTGCGCTGCCGCAGCGATCTGCGGATCGTACTCATCCACTGCAGCGAGCACCTGCTGGATAAAAAATGCCGCTGGTATGATGTACCGCCCGCAAAACCTGTCTTTACCGTCGATGTGCGCGATCGCGTGAACATCGACGAATTTTACGATGCAAGGCAACAAGAACCGGCACTGGCGGCAAGGCAGTTAAACCGGCACCTGCAGCATCGATTAACATCAGGCCTTCAATCTTTGTCAGGAATTAATGATGCAAGCGCTTTATCTTGAAATTAAGAATCTCATTATCACCACGCTGAATCTGGACGAGCTTACCGCAGAGGATATTGATACCGATGCCGCGCTGTTTGGCGACGGGCTGGGTCTCGACTCTATCGACGCGCTGGAGCTGGGTCTGGCGGTGAAAAACCAGTATGGCGTGGTGCTTTCTGCCGAAAGCGAAGAGATGCGCCAGCACTTCTTTTCCGTCGCCACCCTGGCGTCCTTTATCCACGCCCAACGCGCCTGAGATGTGAACTATGACCGAACAAGAAACCATTTATCAGGAAGTCTGCGGCCTTCTGACCAAACTCTTTGAAATCGACCCGCAGGACATTACGCCCGAAGCCCGTCTTTACGAAGACCTGGAGCTGGACAGCATTGACGCGGTGGACATGATTGTCCATCTGCAGAAGAAAACCGGTAAGAAAATCAAGCCGGAAACCTTCAAATCGGTTCGTACCGTTCAGGATGTGGTAGACGCCGTCGAACAGCTGCTGCGCGAAGAGTAAGACACCGTGCGTGGTGGACGGACGTTCCCGGTCATCCCACTCCTGACGGGGCTGATGCTGCTGGCGTGGCCCTTCCTGATTGGATTTGGGCTGACGCATAACAGCCTGCCGTGGCTGCTGCCGGTGATGGCGCTGCTGTTGCTGCTGCGGCTGCGTCAGGCGCGGCGTAACACCGGCCCGATGCGGTATGTGGTGCAGTGCGTGGCGCTGGCGGGGATTGCGCTCTGCGCGGCAAGCTATCTGCTGAAAACCCACCAGTGGCTGCTGTTTTACCCTGTGGTCGTTAATCTTGTAATGCTGGCCGTCTTCGGCGGTTCGCTCTGGACAGCGATGCCGCTGGTCGAACGCCTGGCGCGCCTGCGAGAGCCCAATTTGCCGCCGGAGGGCGTGCGCTATACCCGCAGGGTGACCCTCGTCTGGTGCGGATTTTTCATCGGCAACGGGGCGATGGCGCTGTATACCGTCCTGCACGGCGACATGCACCTGTGGACGCTGTGGAACGGTATGGTGGCTTACATCCTGATGGGGACGCTGATGGCGGCAGAGTGGCTGGTGCGCCAGCGGGTGATAAAAAAAGAGATGCACAATGAATAACCCCCTTCCGCTGGGCCAGTGGTTAAACGCGCCCCGCCCTGACGACACGCCCGTCGCCTGGCTCGACGATCGTACCTGGACGCTGGGCCAGCTGCGCCACGACGTGACGTTACTGGTCGACACCCTGCGTCAGCAGGAAGGCGAGCGCTGGGCGCTGTGCTTTGAAAACAGCTACCTGTTTATCGTTGCGCTGCTGGCCTCGCTGCATGCCGGTAAAACGCCGGTCATTCCCGGCCATAGCCGCGTTTCGCTGCTTGAGGAGCAGCAGCCGCTGTTTAGCGGCGTCCTGAGCGATCGGTCCCTCGATATTGACGGGCAGCTGATTGTGGTAGCCTCCCGCCACCAGACGATCGCCCGCTGGGTACCCCTGCCGGAGATTAACGAAAACCGCTTCGTCGAGCTGTTCACCTCCGGCTCCACGGGAACGCCGCGCCGGGTGGTTAAGCACATCGTCAGCCTGGATCGCGAAGCCCGCCTGCTGGCTGACCGCTTCGGCGAACGTCTGGCTGGCTGTAGCGTTGTGGCCTCCGTCGTCCCGCAACATCTCTATGGCCTGACATTTCGCATCGTACTGCCGATGGCGATGGGCCTGCCGCTGCATGCCGCGATGCTCTACTACGCTGAGCAGCTGGCCGCCCTTCCTCATGACCGGCATTACCTGTTCATCAGCAGCCCGGCGTTCCTGAAGCGCCTGGATACCGAACTGGCCGCGCCGCCCGTCAGGATGCTGATTTCCGCGGGCGGAATGCTGCCCTGGCGTGACGTCTCCACCACGGTTGGCTGGCTTAACATCTGGCCGGACGAAATTTATGGCAGCACCGAAACCGGGATCCTCGCCTGGCGCCATCGCGTGGAAGATAACCTGCCGTGGCGACCCTTCCCCGGCGTAAACTTCCATCAGGAAGATGACGCCTGCCGCGTCACTTCGCCGCTTATCCATGAGGCTGAAGGACTCCAGCTGGACGATATCCTCCACTTCGACAGTGAGGGACTGTTTAGCATCGCCGGTCGTCGCGGGCGGGTGGTCAAAATTGAAGAAAAGCGCATCTCGCTTAACGAGATTGAGCGTCGCCTGCTGGAGCTCGACGGCGTTTGCGAGGCGGCTGCGCTGCCGGTTACGCGCGGGGGCCGTCAGGGGATTGGCGTCCTGCTGGTGCTGGATGAGGCGGTTCGTCAGCGCTGGCATCTGCAGGATAAAAAAGCGCAGGAGTTCGCCTGGCGACGCGCCCTGCTGCCGTGGCTTGAGCCGGTCGCCGTTCCACGCTACTGGCGCATTGTCGATGAGATGCCGGTAAACAGTATGAACAAGCGTGTCTATGCGCAGTTAGAGGAGTTATTTCATGAAAATTCATGAAATCGAGCGCCATCAGGCACAGCCGGAGAAGCTGGAGATCGTGTTGCATCTCGACGCCTCTCTGTTCTGGTTTCAGGGCCATTTTGCCGTACAGCCGCTGCTGCCCGGCGTTGCGCAGCTTGACTGGGTGATGCACTACGCAACGACCTTACTGGCACCGGGCTACCGCTTTCACAGCATTCAAAACGTGAAGTTCCAGGCGCCTCTGCTGCCGGAAACCACGGTGACGCTGGTGCTTGAGTGGCATGCCGGGCGCAAACTGCTGACCTTCAGCTACCTGCGTCATGACGGAGCTGAACGCCATACCGCCAGCAGCGGGAAAATTCGTCTATGTCAGTAACCTTCCGCCCCTGCGTGCTGATCCCGTGCTACAACCACGGCGCCACGATGGCCAGCGTGCTGTCGCGCCTCTCGCCGTTTGGCCTGCCGTGCCTGGTGGTGGATGACGGCAGCGAAGCCGCCACCCGCCAGGAGCTTGAGCGGCTGGCGGCGGAGCAGCCGCAGATGACGCTGGTCCGTCTGGCGCAAAACGCCGGCAAAGGTGCCGCGGTCATCAGGGGGCTGGAGGAGTGCGCGCGTGCGGGCTATACCCACGCCCTGCAGGTGGACGCGGACGGCCAGCATGCCATCGAAGATATTCCCAAAATGCTTGCGCTGGCGGAGCGCCACCCGGACGCGCTGATTTCCGGCCAGCCCATTTACGATGATTCCATCCCGCGCTCGCGGCTCTACGGGCGCTGGGTCACCCACGTCTGGGTATGGATTGAGACCTTATCCCTGCAGCTTAAAGACAGCATGTGCGGCTTTCGGGTCTACCCGGTCTCGCCCACGCTGCGGCTCGCCGCGCGTGAAACGCTCGGTAAACGGATGGACTTTGACACCGAAGTGATGGTCCGTCTCTACTGGCAGGGCAACACCAGCGTCTTTCTGCCCACCCGCGTGACCTATCCGCAGGACGGGTTGTCCCACTTCGACGCGTTGAAAGATAACGTGCGGATCTCCCTGATGCATACCCGGCTGTTCTTCGGCATGCTTCCGCGCATTCCCGGCCTGCTCTTCCGTCGACGCGGCCAGCACTGGGCGCAGCAGGACGAGGTTAAAGGCCTGTGGGGCATGCGCCTGATGCTGCGCGTCTGGCAGCTGCTGGGGCGGCGGGCGTTTACCGTGCTGCTGTGGCCGGTTATCGGCGTCTACTGGCTGATCGCGCGTCCGGCGCGGCAGGCTTCGCGGCAGTGGATTGCACGCGTGAAGCAGGTGCTGATGCAGCGGAACATGCCTGTTCCAGAACAGCTCAACAGCTTTTTCCATTTCATGCGCTTCGGCAACGCGATGCTGGACAAAGTCGCCAGCTGGCGCGGCGAGCTGAAGTTTAAGCGCGACGTGGTCTTTGCTGCCGGCGCGAGCGAAACGCTTAATATCGCGGCGCCGCAGGGCAAGCTGCTGCTGGCCTCGCATCTTGGCGACGTAGAAGCCTGCCGGGCGCTGGCCCAGCTGGACGGCAGCAAAACCATCAACGCCCTGGTCTTCAGCGAGAACGCCCGGCGTTTTAAGCAAATTATGAGCGAAATGGCGCCCCAGGCCGGCGTGAATTTGATGTCGGTCACCGACATCGGCCCGGACACCGCCATTGCCATCAAAGAGAAGCTTGATCGCGGAGAATGGGTCGCGATCGTGGGCGATCGCATCGCCGTCAACCCGCAGCGTGGCGGCGAGTGGCGGGTGATCTGGAGCCCGTTCATGGGCCAGCCCGCACCGTTCCCTCAGGGGCCGTTTATCCTGGCCTCCATTCTGCGCTGTCCGGTGGTGTTGATTTTCGCCCTGCGCCAGCAGGGGAAGCTCGTCCTGCACAGCGAGCCGTTTGCCGACCCGCTGATCCTGCCGCGCGGGGAACGCCAGCAGGCGCTGCAGGCTACCGTCGATCGCTACGCGCAGCGGCTGGAGCATTACGCCCTGATGTCGCCGCTCGACTGGTTTAATTTTTTCGATTTCTGGCATCTGCCAGAGTCCAGAGAGAAGGAGTAAAGGGTGCTGACCGATCCCCGCTTTACGACTGAAGTTGAGATCACCGTTCCGTTCCACGACGTCGATATGATGGGCGTGGTCTGGCACGGCAACTATTTCCGCTACTTTGAGATCGCCCGCGAGGCGCTGCTCAATCAGTTTGACTATGGCTATCGCCAGATGAAAGCCTCCGGCTACGTCTGGCCCGTTGTCGACACGCGGGTGAAATACCGCGATGCGGTGACCTTTGAGCAGCGCATTCGCGTTCGCGCGCAGATTGAAGAGTATGAAAACCGCCTGCGCATTGCCTATCAAATTTTCGATGCGCAGAGCGGCAAACGCACCACCACCGGCTACACCATCCAGGTGGCGGTGGAAGAAGCCACCCGCGAAATGTGCTTTGTCAGTCCGGCAGTACTGTTTGAACGTATGGGAGTCACGCCATGAAATGGTTGCCTTTGCTGGCGCTGATCGTCAGCCCGCTGGTCAGCGCCGTGACGCTGGATGAACTGCAGCAGCGTTTCACCGAGCAGCCCGTGGTGCGCGCGCACTTCGAACAGGTCCGCACGATAAAAGATATGCCGCAGCCGCTGCGCTCGCAGGGCGAGATGCTGATCGCCCGCGACAGCGGCCTGCTGTGGGATCAAAAAGCGCCGTTTCCAATGACGCTGCTGCTGGACGACAAGCGGATGGTTCAGGCGATCAACGGCCAGCCGCCGCAGACCATCACCGCCGACAATAATCCGCAGATGTTTCAGTTCAACCACCTGCTGCGAGCCCTGTTCCAGGCCGACCGCAAGGTGCTGGAAGAGAACTTCCGCATCGATTTTAAAGACCTGGGCTCAGGCCGCTGGTCGCTGGTGCTTACCCCAAAAACGACGCCGCTGGACAAGATTTTCGCCACCCTCGATCTGGGCGGCGCGACCTATCTTGAGACGATTCGCCTGAACGACAGGCAGGGCGACCGTACCGATATCGCCCTTACAAACCACCAACTGACGCCCGCCAGCCTGACCGATGACGAACGCCAACGCTTTGCCGCACCGTAAATCCCTGCGCCCGGCGCTGCTGTGGGCCACGGTATGTCTGGTTATGCTGGGCGTGCTGCTGTCGCTGCTGCCCGGCGCGCGGCTGAACAGCAGCGTGCTGGCCATGCTGCCGAAGCAGACGCTGGGGGCGATCCCTCCGGCGCTCAACGACGGGTTTATGCAGCGTCTCGACCGCCAGCTGGTCTGGCTGGTCAGCCCCGGCAAAGAACCCGATCCGCGCGTGGCGCAGCAGTGGCTTGAACTGCTGCACAGCAGCGACGCGCTCCGCGAGGTCAAAGGCCCGATGGACGCCGCCGGGCAAAAGGCCTGGGGAGAATTCTTCTGGCAGCACCGCAACGGGCTGATTGATCCGGCCACCCGTGCCCGCCTGCAAAACGGCGGAGAAGCGCAGGCGCAGTGGATTTTATCCCAGCTCTACTCCGCCTTCTCCGGCGTCAGCGGTAAAGAGCTGCAAAACGATCCGCTGATGCTGATGCGCGGCTCGCAGCTCGCCCTGGCGCAAAACGGCCAGAAGCTGCGGCTGATGGACGGCTGGCTGGTCACGCAAGATGAAGCGGGAAACTACTGGTATCTGCTGCACGGCGAACTGGCGGGCTCGTCATTTGATATGCAGCAGACCCACCGGCTCGTGACGACGCTTAATGCGCTGCAACAGACGCTGAAAGCGCGTTACCCGCAGGCGCAGCTGCTTTCGCGCGGGACGGTGTTCTACAGCGATTATGCCAGCCAGCAGGCTAAACGCGACGTCTCAACGCTGGGCATCGCCACCCTGCTTGGGGTGTTCCTGCTGATCGTGGCGGTGTTCCGCTCTCTGCGCCCGCTGCTGCTGAGCGTGCTCTCCATTGCCATCGGCGCGCTGGCGGGCACGGCGGTGACGCTGCTGCTCTTTGGCGAACTGCACCTGATGACGCTGGTGATGAGCATGAGCATCATCGGTATTTCGGCCGACTATACGCTTTACTACCTGACCGAACGGATGGTGCACGGCGCTGAGCTCTCTCCCTGGCAAAGCCTGGCCAAAGTGCGCAATGCGCTGCTGCTGGCGCTGCTGACGACCGTCGCTGCCTACCTGATTATGATGCTGGCCCCCTTCCCCGGGATCCGCCAGATGGCGGTATTTGCCGCGACGGGGCTGAGCGCCTCCTGCCTGACGGTGATTTTCTGGCATCCGTGGCTGTGCCGGGGTTTGCCGGTGCGCCCGGTTCCCTTTATGGTCCTGATGTTGCGCTGGCTGGCCGCCTGGCGACGCAGTAAAAAACTGTCCGTTGGTCTGCCCGTCGCGCTGGCGCTGCTCTCCGCCGTGGGAATGAGCACCCTGAAGGTGGACGACGACATCGCCCAGCTGCAGGCGCTGCCGAAAGATATTCTGGCGCAGGAGAAAACCATTACCGCCCTGACCGGCCAAAGCGTCGATCAGAAATGGTTTGTGGTGCACGGCGCTTCTCCCCAGCAAACGCTGGAGCGGCTGGAAGCCTTTACTCCCGCGCTGGCCGAGGCGCAAAAGGCGGGGGATCTCACCCGCTGGCGCACCCTGCCGCTGAACTCGCTGGCCCGCCAGAAAAGCGACCTTGCGCTACTGCGGAACGCCGCGCCTGCGGTGACGAACGTGCTGAAAAGCGCAGGGCTCAACGCCGTTTCCCCCAATCTGGACGCCATGCCGGTCAGCGTGGACGCGTGGCTTGAAAGTCCGGCCAGCGAGGGCTGGCGCCTGCTCTGGCTGACCCTGCCCGATGGGGAAAGCGGCGTGCTCGTGCCGGTGGACGGCGCAAAAAACAGCGCGGCGCTCGGTGAGCTGGCCGCGCGCCATGACGGCGTCGTCTGGGTGGACCGCAAGGCCAGCTTTGACAGCCTGTTTGCCCTCTACCGCACGCTGCTGACGGGGCTACTGTTTGCGGCGCTGGCGGTGATTGCCTGCGGGGCGATACTGCGCCTCGGCTGGCGCAAAGGGCTGATAAGCCTGGTGCCGTCCGCACTGTCGCTGAGCTGCGGGCTGGCCGCGCTGGCCGCAACGGGCCACCCGGTAAATCTGTTTTCACTGCTGGCGCTGGTACTGGTGCTCGGCATTGGCATTAACTACACGCTGTTCTTCAGCAACCCACGCGGTACGCCGCTGACTTCGATGCTGGCGATTACCCTGGCCATGATGACCACCCTGCTGACGCTGGGCATGCTCGTCTTCAGCGCCACCCAGGCTATCAGCAGCTTTGGTATTGTGCTGGTGAGCGGTATTTTCACCGCCTTCCTGCTGGCACCGCTGGCGATGCCGGATAAGAAAGAGAGAAAACGTAAATGAACGCTGTTTATCGCGCTGTCGCGCTGGCCGCGGCGCTGCTGCTGGCAGGCTGCAGCCATTCGACCGATACCAAAGAGACGCGGCCTCAGGCCTGGCTTCAGCCTGGCACCAAAGTCACTCTGCCGCCGCCCGGCATCAGCCCGGCGGTAAGCTCCCAGCAGCTGCTGACCGGCAGCTTTAACGGGCAAACGCAGTCCCTGCTGGTGATGCTCAACGCGGATGCGCATAAGGTCACGCTGGCCGGCCTCTCTTCCGTGGGCATTCGCCTGTTCCTGGCAACGTACGACGAGAGCGGTATTCATACCGAGCAGTCGATCGTCGTGCCGCAGCTGCCGCCCGCCAGCCAGGTGCTGGCCGACGTGATGCTCAGCCACTGGCCGATTAGCGCCTGGCAGCCGCAGTTGCCGAAGGGCTGGACGTTAACGGACAATGGCGATCGGCGCGAGCTGCGTAACGCCAGCGGCAAGCTGGTGACGGAGATTGTCTACCTCCAGCGCAAAGGCAAGCGCGAGCCGATCAGCATCGAGCAACACGTATTCAAATACCACATCACCATTCAATATCTGGGTGACTGAGATGATTTATATATCCGCTGTTGGCATGGTCAACGCGCTGGGCAACTCACCTGATGAAATTGCCGCCAACCTGGCTGCGGGCGTGGCGCCGGGCATGCACGCCCGGACCGGCTGGCTGCAGGGAATGCCCGAAGCAGTACTGGGCGGGGTGGAAGGCGAACTGCCGCTCATCCCGGATACCTTCTCTGCACACCGCACCCGCAACAACCAGCTGCTGCTGGCCGCGCTGGCGCAGATTCAGCCCGCCGTTGACGAGGCCATCGCCCGCGTTGGTCGCGACCGCGTGGCCGTGGTGCTGGGAACCAGCACCTCCGGGCTGGATGAAGGCGATGAGCACGTGCGTCTCATGACCGACGGCGAGACCAGCACGCGCTGGCAGTATCCGCAGCAGGAGCTGGGCGATCCGTCCCGCTTTCTCGCCAACTGGCTGCAGCTTGAAGGCCCGGCTTATACGATCTCCACCGCCTGCTCCTCCAGCGCGCGGGCGATGATCGGCGGCAAACGCCTGATCGAAGCCGGGCTGGTAGATATCGCCATTGTCGGCGGAGCAGACACCCTGAGCCGGATGCCCGTGAACGGCTTTAACAGTCTTGAATCCTTCTCCCCCACGCTCTGCGAGCCGTTTGGCCGGGACCGCCGGGGGATCACCATCGGTGAAGCGGCGGCGCTGATGGTATTAAGCCGGGAACCCGCGGACGTGGCGCTGCTCGGCACGGGCGAATCCAGCGATGCGTACCATATCTCCGCCCCGCATCCGCAGGGCGACGGGGCGATAAGGGCTATCACTCAGGCGCTCAGCGAAGCGGGCATGCAGCCGGACGACATCGGCTACATCAACCTGCACGGCACGGCCACGCCGCTCAACGATCAGATTGAATCACAGGTGGTTCACGATCTCTTCGGAGAAAGCGTGCCGTGCAGTTCAACCAAACACCTTACCGGCCACACGCTGGGCGCTGCCGGCATTACCGAAGCGGCTTTGAGCTGGCTTATCCTGACGCGCGATCTGCCCTTGCCGCCGCAGGATTTTTCCCGCTACGCTCCGGACGAGACGCTGGCGCCGTGCGGCCTGCTGCACCAGAGCACCGCCCTGAAAAAGCCGGTGATTTTGTCTAACTCGTTCGCGTTTGGCGGCAATAACGCCAGCATTCTGCTGGGGAGAGCGTCATGAGCTATCTATCACCCGAAGCCTATTTGCCGCACGATGCGCCCATGATGCTGCTGGGGTCCGTTGAAAATGTGACGGATGACATGGCGGTCTGCCGCGTGGCGGTTGACAGGCAAAGCGTGCTGGCGCCGTTTCTCAATGCCGATGGCGACCTGCCGGGCTGGTACGCGCTCGAGCTAATGGCGCAGACCGTTGGCGTCTGGTCGGGCTGGCATCGTCAGCAGCAGGGGCAGGAACATATCGCGCTGGGCATGGTGCTCGGCGCGCGCGAGCTGGTCTGCGCCAGCGGGCGTTTCGCCAAAGGCTTAACGCTGGACATTACCGTTAAGCTGCTGATGCAGGACGAACGCTTCGGCAGTTTTGAATGCACGATTTGCGCAGGTGAAGAGACGCTGGCCACGGGCCGGGTCAATACCTTCCAGCCGACTGCAGAAGAATTAACATCGCTTTTTAATCAGGGATCCCAAGCATGAGTCGTTCCGTACTGGTCACAGGGGCCAGCAAAGGCATTGGTCGCGCCATCGCCCGCCAGCTTGCCGCTGACGGGTTTACCGTCGGCGTGCATTACCATCGTGATGCCGCAGGCGCGCAGGAGACGCTGGACGCCATCACGCAGGCGGGCGGCAGCGGCCGTTTACTCTCGTTTGACGTAGGCAACCGCGAGCAGTGCCGTGAAGTGCTTGAGCAGGAAATTGATGCCCATGGCGCTTGGTATGGCGTGGTCAGCAACGCCGGAATTACCCGCGACGGTGCCTTTCCGGCACTGAGTGAAGACGACTGGGACAGCGTGATCCACACCAATCTCGACAGTTTTTATAACGTCATACACCCCTGCATTATGCCCATGATCGGCACCCGTCAGGGCGGGCGCATTATTACCTTATCCTCCGTCTCCGGCGTGATGGGCAACCGCGGCCAGGTGAACTACAGCGCGGCCAAAGCGGGCATTATCGGCGCCACCAAAGCGCTGGCGATCGAACTGGCAAAACGAAAAATCACCGTGAACTGCATTGCGCCAGGGCTGATTGATACCGGCATGATTGAAATGGAGGAGGCCGCGCTGAAGGAAGCGATGTCCATCATCCCAATGAAACGTATGGGCCAGGCTGAGGAGGTCGCCGGGCTGGCAAGCTATCTGATGTCGGATATCGCGGGCTACGTCACCCGCCAGGTCATTTCGATTAACGGAGGAATGCTATGACGCGTCGCGTGGTGATTACGGGCATGGGCGGCGTCACCGCCTTTGGCGAGAACTGGCAGTCCGTTTCCAGCCGGCTGCTGGCGTATGAAAACGCCGTGCGTAAAATGCCGGAATGGCAGGTTTATGATGGCCTGCACACCCTGCTGGGCGCGCCGATCGACGATTTTGCGCTGCCGGAACACTATACCCGCAAGCGTATTCGCGCCATGGGCCGCGTGTCGCTGATGTCTACCCGCGCCACAGAGCTGGCGCTGGAGCAGGCGGGGCTGATTGGCGAAGCGGTGCTCACCAACGGGCAAACCGGCATCGCCTACGGTTCTTCGACAGGCAGCACCGGCCCGGTCAGCGAATTCGCGACCATGCTTACCGAAAAGCACACCAATAACATCACCGGGACAACCTACGTCCAGATGATGCCGCACACCACCGCGGTGAATACCGGCCTGTTCTTTGGACTACGTGGCCGCGTGATCCCAACGTCGAGCGCCTGTACCTCCGGCAGCCAGGCGATTGGCTACGCCTGGGAGGCAATTCGCCACGGGTATCAGACCGTGATGGTCGCGGGGGGCGCGGAAGAGCTTTGTCCGTCTGAAGCGGCGGTGTTTGACACGCTGTTTGCCACCAGCCAGCGCAACGACGAACCCAAAACCACCCCCTCGCCGTTCGATACGCAGCGCGATGGTCTGGTGATTGGGGAAGGCGCAGGCACCCTGATTCTGGAGGAGCTGGAGCACGCCAGAGCGCGCGGGGCCACCATCTACGGTGAGATCGTGGGCTTTGCCACCAACTGTGACGCGGCCCATATCACCCAGCCGCAGCGTGACACCATGCAGATATGCATGGAGCAGTCGCTGGCGATGGCGGGGTTAAGCGCCCGGGATATGGGGTATATCTCCGCGCACGGTACCGCCACCGACCGCGGCGATATCGCCGAAAGCCAGGCCACGGCCGCCATCTACGGTGACAGCGTGCCGGTTTCCTCGCTGAAGAGCTATTTTGGCCACACGCTGGGGGCCTGCGGCGCCCTGGAAGCGTGGATGAGCCTGCAGATGATGCGCGAAGGCTGGTTTGCCCCGACGCTCAATTTAACGCAGCCGGATGAGCAATGCGGGGCTTTAGATTATATTATGGGAGAAGCCCGTCAGATTGACTGCGAGTATCTGCAGAGCAATAACTTCGCGTTTGGCGGCATCAATACCTCGATTATCATTAAACGCTGGGCGTAACTATGTACCGGTTTGTACTGGGAAAAATTTCCACCCTTTGCGCGGACCCGCTGGCGTCAACGCTTGCAGATAAGGCACCTCAGGGTGCACGACAGGCCTCCTGGCTGGCTGGCCGGACGCTGCTCGCCAGAACATTATCCCCTCACCCGCTCCCCGACATCATTTACGGCGAGCAGGGGAAGCCGGCTTTTGCGAAGGGGGACCCGCTGTGGTTCAACCTGAGCCATAGCGGTGATGATATCGCCCTGCTGATGAGCGATGAAGGCGAAGTGGGCTGCGATATCGAAGTGATTCGCCCCCGCAAGAACTGGCAGGCGCTGGCCAACGCCGTTTTCAGCCTGACAGAGCATGACGAGCTGGAGCGTGAAGCGCCCGAGGAACAGCTTTCTGCCTTCTGGCGTATCTGGACGCGCAAAGAAGCGATTGTGAAACAGCGCGGCGGCAGCGCCTGGCAGATTGTCAGCATCGACAGCACGGCGCAGTCGCACTCGGTCAGCCAGCTGCAGCTCGGTTCTCTGAGCCTTGCCGTCTGTACCTCGACCCCTTACACCCTGACCACCGAGTCGATTATTCACGTCGGGGCAGGAAAATCACCAGTACACCCAGCATAATCAACGCGACGCCCAGCAGCCCATGCCAGGAGAAGTGCTCCCCCCAGCCGGGCAGCAGGATTGCCGCGCCCCACACCAGGATATAGCTGAGGCTCAGCAAGGCATACGCTTTGCTGAGCGCCATGCGATGCAGCGCCAGATACCAGCAGCCCATGGAGGCAACGTATCCCGTTAACCCCAGCAGCAGCGCGCCCGTGCCGGACGAAACGTGCCACAGCGCGGAGATAAACGTCAGAAAATCGCTGACCGGCGGCAGAGCCTGCATGGCATCGCGCAGCAACAGCTGTGCGGCGCTGACTAACAGTACGCTGCATAACGCCCAGAACGCGCCTTTCACAGGCTTCCTCCCAGCACGATAATCCCCATGATAATGAACCCGACCCCCAGCCAGTGGTGCACAGCAACGTGCTCGCGCCAGAAGACCTTCGCCGCCAGCGTCACCCAGACAAAATTGAGGCTCAGCATAGGGTAAGCTACGCCGACGGGCAGGCGCTGCAGCACCATCAGCCAGACCAGCATTCCGCAGCCCAGCGCCAGCATCGCCAGGCCAAGCCACCGCATGATGTGCGCGCCACGCCGTCCGACTTTCGCCGGACGGGTAGCCTGTTTCTGGCACAGCTGTCCCGCGCAGCTCAGCAGGCTTGCCAGTATGAGCCAGGTCCAGGTCATCACTTCGGCAGATACTCCAGCAGGGCCAGACGCCCCTGGATATAGAGATTGTCCGGCTGCGGTAAATTCGCCTCTGCAATATCGTCACGTTTAGACAGCAGCATCACCAGCGACACGCTTCCCTGCTTACGATGCGTTGCCAGCCACTGCGCGAAGTCGTCTTCACTGACAAAGCGATCTTTCGCATCGGGATAATCCAGCCCGTAGCGCAGCTCGCCGCTCTGAGCAAACAGCGTGATGTCACTGCGCTTCAGCTCCCACGCCAGGCCCGCAGCCACGCCAACGTTATTGGTCAGCACAAAGCGGCTGCCCTGAAGCGGCTCGCGCACGGTATCCACCAGCGACTGCGGCTGCTTGGAATCCACCACCAGGTTCGGAATGGCAAAACCAATCAACAACGCCAGACCCGCAGGACACAGCGCCGCCAGCCACCAGCGCCGCTGGCTCTGCCGCAGCGTAAACCAGCCTACCGCGCCCCAGATAAGGAACGCCACCACCGCGCAGAAGACTTTATACAGTTCGACCGATGTCCAGACCGGATGCTTAGCCAGCCCCCACGGCGAGACCGCCAGCGCCGCCACCACGCCGATAGCGCCAAACGCCAGGTTAATGCCGCCGTTAATGCGCAACGCTCTGGCCCCTTTTTCCGCCGCGAGGCAGGCATAGCGCGCCATCAGGATAGCCAGCGGGGCAAAACAGGGCAGGATATAGGTCGGCAGCTTGCCTTTAGCGATGCTGAAAAACAGCAGCGGCATCACCACCCACCCCAGCAGGTAGAACCCGCCGCCCACGTTTTGTCTGTCATTCCAGCCAAGACGCAGCGCGCCTGGCAGCAGCGCCAGCCACGGCAGGCTGCCCGCGAGCAGGAACGGCAGGTAATACCAGAACGGAGCTTTATGCTGCGCGTCGCTCTGGGCAAAACGCTGAATATGCTCAACCCAGAAGAAGTAGCGCCAGAAATCAGGCTCGCGGTGCGCAATGGCCAGCCCCCACGGCAGAACAATCAGCACGCAGCTCAGGACCGCGAGCCAGCCAAAAATCAGCACCTCTTTCCAGCGCTTTTGGGCAATCACCCACGGCAGCACGCCGATCACCGGTACCGCCAGCGCCAGGAAGCCTTTGGTCATCACCCCCATCCCGCAGGCCAGCCCAAGCAGCACATAGCCGCCCGCTTTTCCGGCCACGGTGCGCGCCTGTGAGGCGAGCCAGAAGCTGCACATCGCCGCCACCAGCCACAGGGTGACGATGGGGTCCAGCACCGCATAGGTGCCGATGCCATACACCAGGAACAGGGTCAGAAAGATCAGGCCGGAGAAAATGGCCGTACGCTTATCCCGCCAGAGACGCCAGGCCATCCAGATCACCAGCAGCGCCGCGAGCCCGGTGGAGAAGATCGACCCGGCGCGTACGGCAAAGTTCGTATGCCCGAACAGCCATTGTCCGATAGTGTTGATCCAGTAGCCGGCAATCGGCTTTTCAAAGTAGCGCAGCCCGAGGAAATGCGGGACAACCCAGTCACCCGATGCCAGCATTTCGCGGCTGATTTCCGCATAGCGCGTTTCATCTGGCTGCCAAAGCAGGCGAATATCGACCGGAATGAAGTAATAAACGATAAACAGTGCGAAAAGCGCTACGCCATAACGGGCTGTTTTCATGGGACCGGACTCACGGTTTGTTGATAGCCAAGCCAGCCTTCCCGGCCAGCCAGTTCATTACGGACGACTTTACCCACGGGCAGGGTGCTGAGGTCGTCCGGCAGCAGCTCGCTCATCGGACAGAACGCAATGCCTTCCCGGGCGGCCATCGTCAGCAGTTCATCGAAATCATGCTGCCAGGCAATCCCTTCCACTTCGGCATGGATGGTATAGACCGGCGTTCCGGCGTCACGATGGATGCGGTCCAGAATGTAGCGATTAAATGCTTCCGCCTTCACCTCGCGCCCCACCACTTCATCCCACGTAGGAAGCGTGACCGGAATTTGCACCGTACCGTAGCGATTTTCGCCCAACAGCGGCAAAAACGGCCCGGTTCCACGACAGTCGCTATTGTAGCGAAACGCGAAATGCTCTTTGGCTTTGACCACCCGCTGGTCGGCACGCCATCCCGCCACGGCGGAACAGCGCACGGGCTGACCGATGATGGCCTCAAGCTCCAGCATTCCACGCTCGACCTCACGGGACAGGCGCGGGATATCCCAGACGCCCGCCCACGCCTGCCAGGCGTGATGATCCCAGGCATGCAGGCCGACCTCGTGTTGCTGCGCCGCCGCGCGGATAACCGCTTCATTACCCGCGCCGATGCGTCTGCCGGGCCAGGCGGTGCCGGCCAGCAAAATATCCCAGCCGTAGAGCGATGCCGCGCGCGAGCGCAGCATTTTGAACAGAAATGCCGGTTTAACCAGACGCCATAAATGGCGTCCCATGTTGTCAGGCCCCACGCTGAAGAAAATGCTGGCACGCACGCCGTGCCTGCTCAGCAGTTCCAGCAGTCTGGGCACGCCGTCACGCGTTCCCCTGAAGGTGTCGACATCAATGCGTAAACCGACTTTTTTCATGAGGCCTGTTCCGACAGCTCCACGGTGCGCAGGAAGAAGTCGAGCGTTTCATCAATGGTCTGCTCCATCTTCACCGTCGGCGTCCAGTTCAGGCAGCGCTTCGCGTTGCGGATGCTTGGCTTACGGTGCTCGACGTCCTGGTAGCCCTTACCGTAGTAGCTGCTGCTTTCCACTTCGCGGAAACCGGCAAACGGCGGGAAGCGATCGCGCAGCGGGTGGCGCTCAAAGCTGGCCAGCAGCATCTCTGCCAGCTCGCGAATGCTCGCCTCGTTTTCCGGGTTACCGATGTTAATGATCTCACCGTTGCAGCGGTTATCTTTGTTCTCAATGATGCGGAACAGGGCTTCGATACCGTCGCTGATGTCCGTAAAGCAGCGTTTCTGGCTCCCGCCTTCAATCAGCTTGATAGGCGAGCCTTCGACCAGGTTCAGGATCAGCTGAGTGATCGCGCGGGAGCTGCCGATTCGCGCCGCGTTCAGGTTATCCAGACGCGGGCCCATCCAGTTAAACGGACGGAACAGGGTAAAGCGCAGACCCTCTTTCTCGCCGTAGGCCCAAATTACGCGGTCCAGTAGCTGCTTGGAGACAGAGTAGATCCAGCGCTGCTTGTTGATTGGCCCGACCACCAGGCTGGAGGCATCCTCATCGAAGTTTTTGTCGGTACACATGCCGTACACTTCAGAGGTGGACGGGAAGATGATGCGCTTGTCGTATTTCACGCAGTCGCGGATGATCTTCAGGTTCTCTTCGAAGTCCAGCTCGAACACGCGCAGCGGGTTACGGGTGTACTCGATTGGCGTGGCGATGGCGACCAGCGGCAGCACCACGTCGCATTTTTTAATGTGATATTCGATCCACTCGGAGTGAATGCTGATATCCCCTTCCACAAAGTGGAAGCGCGGGTTGTTGAGGAAACGGCTGATGGCGTCAGAGCCGATATCCAGACCGTAAATCTCGTAGTTATCGTCTTTGAGCAGACGTTCGGTCAGGTGGTTCCCGATAAAGCCGTTCACGCCGAGGATCAGCACGCGCGTGCGGCGCTTGATGGCAACCACCGGCGCGCTGGTGATCAGCGCCCCGGTCACCAGACCCAGAGACTGCGCCAGCTGCGTGCCCTGAACGTACAGGCCGTTGTCGGTCTGCCCGGTGACGATCTCCAGCGCCTGCTCGCCGCAGCTCACAATCAGCGGGGAGACGGAGACGACGGTTCCTGGCTTAGCGGCCGGGATATCGTCACGCACGCGGGATTTCCAGACGATAAATTTGCTTACGCCCGCAAAGCTGTACGCGCCCGGCCACGGGTCGGTCACGGCGCGCACCAGGTTGTGCAGCTGGCGGGCGGGTTTATTCCAGTCCAGGCGACCATCTTCCGGCGCGCGGCGGCCAAAGCAGCTGGCCTTGCTTTCGTCCTGCTCGGTCTCGCTGAAGGTGCCGTTGAGGATGGCTGGCAGCGCGTCACGCAGCAGGCTTTGCGCCGCGGTGCAGAGTTTATGATGCAGCTCAAGCGCGGTTTCATCCGCGTCGATTGCCACGCGCTGCTGGGCGACGATGGCCCCGGCATCCGCGCGGCGCACCATGCGGTGCAGCGTCACGCCCGTTTCCGTTTCGCCGTTGACCAGCACCCAGTTCAGCGGCGCGCGGCCACGGTAGGCGGGCAGCAGAGAGCCGTGAAGGTTAAAGGCCCCTTTAGCGGCTAAACCTAAGATCTCGTCGCAGATCAGGTTGCGATAGTAGAACGAGAAGATGACATCAGGTGCGAGCGCGCGGATGCGATCCACCCACAGCGGGTGGTTGACGTCGTCCGGGGCATAAACCGGAATACCGCGCTCGGCGGCGATACGCGCCACGGAGCCGAAGAAGTGATTCTCTCCCGCCGCGTCCGGATGGGTAAAGATTGCAGCAATGTCATAGCCCGCTTCCAGCAGGGCCAGCGTGCCCGCGCACCCCATATCGTGATAGGCAAATACAACGGCTTTCATGGGTGGTTTTCCTCTTGAGATGCTTTGTGTTCCTGACGGACAACACGTTGAATAAAGTAGCGCGGACGTGCGCGAACATCGTTATAGATACGGCCTATGTATTCACCGAGCAGGCCCATTCCGACGAACTGGGCGCCGATGAACATAAACAGCACGGCAAAAAGCATGAAGACCCCTTCCGCCGCCCACTGCGGGCCAAAGACCAGCCTCAGCACCACCAGCAGGACGGACAGCGTAAAGCCGGCCAGGGCGATGATGCTGCCGAACACGCTCAGCAGGCGCAGCGGCGTGGTGGTCAGGCAGGTGACGAGGTCGTACATCAGGTTGATGAGACGCATAAAGCTGTACTTCGATTCCCCGTGCTCGCGCTCGGCGTGCAGGACCGGAATTTCCGTTGCCTTGCGGGCAAAGGTGTTGGCGAGGATCGGAATAAAGGTGCTGCGCTCATGGCAGTGCAGCATGGCGTCGACAATATGGCGGCGGTAGGCGCGCAGCATGCAGCCGTAATCGCCCATTGCTTTACCGGTGGTGCGCTGAATAAGACGATTGATGGTGCGTGAGGCCAGCTTGCGGAACAGGCTGTCCTGACGGTTCTGACGCACCGTGCCGACCACGTCATAGCCTTCATCGGCTTTCGCCACCAGGCGCGGGATCTCCTCCGGCGGGTTTTGCAGATCCGCGTCCAGGGTGATAATCAGATCGCCCGTAACGTGGCTGAACCCGGCCATAATGGCGGAGTGCTGGCCATAGTTACGGTTGAGCAGCACGGCGACAATATGGCTGCCTTCGGCCTGGGCGGCTTCGGTCAGCATCAGCGCGGAATCATCGCTGCTGCCGTCGTCCACCAGCAGAATTTCATAGGCTTTGCCCATCGTGTCGCAGGCTGCCGTGGTGCGGCGGATCAGCTCGGGCAGGCTCTCCTGCTCGTTATAAACTGGGATGACCACAGAAACTTTTTGTACAGGCGGTGCGCTGAACATATCAATGTCCTGCAAGCTGATGGAGCGCGGTAATGACGCGGGTTGTGTCGTCATGAGTCATGTCCGGGAAAAGAGGGAGAGAACAAATACGCGCGCTGTTCCATTCCGAATTCGGAAGCGATACATCAGGAAAACGCTCGCGGTAGTATTTTTGGGTGTGCGCCGCGCGGAAATGAAGGCCGGTGCCGATGCCTTGCTCCTTCAGCGCCGCCATCAGGTTGTCGCGTGAGATCCCGCAGCGCGCTTCATCAACGCGAATAATAAACAGGTGCCAGGCGTGAACGTGTGGCCATGACGGAATGCTCAGCGGCTGGAACGGCGTATCGGCAAGCTCGCGCAGGTAGCGTTGCGCGATTGCCTCGCGGCGTAGGTTGGCCTCTTTCAGCTTACCCAGCTGTACCAGCGCCAGCGCGGCGTTGATATCTGCGAGGTTGTACTTAAAGCCCGGGGAGATCACTTCGGCCTGCGGCGCGCGGCCGTGCGTCTGGCGGTCATAGGCATCCACGCCCAGGCCGTGGAATTTCAGGCTGCGGATCCGCGCGGCAAGCCGGGCGTTATCCGTGACGACTAAACCACCTTCCGCGCAGGTCATGTTTTTGATGGCGTGGAAGGAAAAAATCGCCGTGCCTTTCCAGCCCACGTGACGGTTCTTGTAGTACGTTCCGGCGGCATGGGCCGCGTCTTCAATCACCGTAATACCGTGACGCTCACCGACGGCATGAATGGCGTCGATATCACACGGCGCGCCGGCGTAATGCACGGGAATAATCGCTTTGGTACGCGGGGTAATGGCGGCTTCAACCGCTTCCGGTGTCACCATCAATGTCTCTTTGTCCACATCGATCATGACCGGCGTGGCGCCCAGCAGCACGATCATATTCAGCGTGGAGACCCAGGTTTGGGAGGGGGTAATGACCTCATCGCCCGGACCAATATCCAGCGCCATCAGCGTAACGTGCATGCCCGCCGTCGCCGAGCAGACGGCAATCGCGTGCTGGTTCCCCGTCAGCTGACAAAATGCCGCTTCAAGTTCCTGATTTTTAGGCCCTGTGGTGATCCAGCCGGAGGTTAAAACCTCCTGCAACGCCGCTAATTCCTCACTACCCATCGACGGGCGGGAAAAAGGCAAAAAATCACTCATCATTAATTTCCTTGCAATAAGAATGGCACGCGCTTGATATTAACCAATTACTTTTTCGTTTATTTCAACGAACCATAAACTCATATCAAGGTATCGTTCATTTCTTAGGGAAAAATTAAGATGCGTAATTAAGATGTAACTAAATCAATATTAATTTATTTATAAACAATAGCTTATGTAATTATGAATTATTTATTTCGTGATCAAACTCAATTTTTACAAAATGTTATTTTAAACCAAACATCAACAAACAAAAAAAATCCCGGTTATTTCTGTAAAAGCAGAAATAACCGGGAACTTTTCTTTTTAGTTAATTGTCGCGCTTATTTTAAGTTATCGGGAAAGTTTTTCGGTAACTCGCTGGCCGCGCAGGCAATCACGCTTTCGTTGTTCGCACCGCAGTCGCGTACAAAGGTGATGGTGGCAAATTCGTCAATCACTTCTGTTGGATATGCAGGCCCCGCATCGCGATAGCTGTTCATCAGCGGAATATGGTCGTTCTGGAAGCAGACGGTTTTTTCCGGGTTGTTCATGACCCAACGCGGGAAGAAGATGGTGCCGTGGAACAGTTTGTCGCCCAGGTTCACAATCAGGCTAACGTCCGTACCGGTTGGCTCGGTCCAGGAGATTTTATAGATGCTCTCCCCTACCCGCACGATGTAAGCCTGCTGATCTTTAACCCAACGGTTCGCCACCAGACCGCTGTGAATACGGTAGTCGAGAGTAGTCTCGTTTTTGACGTAAATTTCGTAATTCCAGCCGTTGTCATAGGTATAAACCAGATGTTTGCCAACGAAGCCGCTTAAGTCGTGTTTATCGAATGTGTTCATAAGATGTCTCCTTCGTTTTGATGAGACGATCTTAAGCCTTCAAAAAATGAATGAATAACGCTATGTTTTAATCAAATTCATTCAAATTTTAGATAAATTATGCACAAGACGACGCTGGAACAGTGGGCCTTACTGGAAAAAGTGGTGGATGCGGGCAGCTTTGCCAAAGCTGCGGAAGAAACCCACCGCAGTCAGTCCTCGGTGAGCTATAACCTGTCGCTGCTGCAGGAGCGGCTGGGCGTGGCGCTGCTGGCGCCGGAGGGGCGCAGGGCGGTGTTGACCCCGGCCGGAGAATTGCTTCTCGGCCAGGTGAAACCGCTGCTGAAAGCGTTTTCGTATGTCGAGACGCGCGCGGCGACCCTTCGTAACGGGATGCGCACGCGGCTGGACCTGGTGGTGGACTCGATTTTCCCACGCCGCCGCCTGTTCGCCATTCTGCGTCAGTTCCAGCAGCAGTATCCGCAAACTCAGGTCCGCCTCACGGAGGTGCTGGAAAATACCCGCGCCGATGCCATGAACAACGAGGCCGATGTGATGGTTTTAACCCGCCGCCAGGACATTACCGGGCTCGGCGAATGGCTGATGAATATTGACTTTGTCGCCGTGGCGCATCATCAGCATCCCCTCTTTAGCCTCGACGCGCCGCTGAATGATGAGATGCTGCGCCCGTGGCCGCTAATCCAGATTGCGGACAGCCAGAACGCCGCGCGGGCTGCCGGCGAGTCGTGGACGTTCTCGACCATCGACGCTGCCATAGAGGCGGTCGTCTCGCAGGTCGGCTACGGCTGGCTGCCAGAGGAACGCATTCAGCCCCAGCTGGAGCAAGGCGTACTGAAACTCCTCCCGCTGAGCCACGGCGTTCGTCGGGCAACGCCGCTGCATCTGATCGTGAAGCGCACCCTCGCCCCGCTGGATGAGCAGGTTGAAACCCTGCTGCGCCTTTTTAGCCAGGAGCCGTCATCATCACCTGCTACGCTTTAAGGTCCGAACGTTAAAACGATAAGGAGCTGATGATGAAAATCGACTTTGCGGGGAAAGTGGCCCTGGTCACCGCCTCAACCGGCGGGATCGGGTTTGCCATTGCCAGAGGCCTGGCAGAAAGCGGCGCGGAAGTGATCGTTAATGGCCGCAGCACCGACTCGGTGAACAAAGGTATTCAGCAGCTGCAGCAGGTTGTGCCTGGCGTGCAGGTGCGTGCAGCCATTGCCGATCTCAGCACCGCGGAAGGGGTTGAATCGCTGCTGAAGGTTGCGAGCGACGTCGATATTCTGGTGAACAACGCCGGGATTTACGGCCCGCAGGATTTCTATGGCACCGACGATGAAACCTGGGAGCGCTACTGGCAGACCAACGTGATGTCCGGCGTGCGCCTCTCCCGCGCCCTGCTGCCGGGCATGGTGAAAAAAGGCTGGGGCCGCGTGGTGTTTATCTCCTCCGAGTCAGCCTGCAATATCCCGGCAGACATGATTCACTACGGGGTGACCAAAACGGCCCAGCTTTCGCTGGCGCGCGGGCTGGCGAAGTTCGTGGCGGGAAGCGGCGTGACGGTGAACAGCGTGCTGCCGGGCCCGACGATGTCCGACGGTTTCGCTGAAATGATGAAAGATGAGATCGAGAAAACCGGTAAATCGCTGGAGCAGCTGGCGAAAGAATTTGTCATGACCAACCGCCCCAGCTCGGTTATCCAGCGCGCCGCCACCGTTGAAGAGGTGGCTAATATGGTGATTTATGTCTGTTCGACGCAGGCCTCCGCCACCTCAGGCGCGGCATTGCGCGTCGATGGTGGCGTGGTGGATGACATTATTTAATGTCGTCAGGCGGCGCTGCCCGCGATACGACGGGCGGTAATGTAACGATCCTGCCAGTAGTCATCAGTCAGGGTTGAGACCGTTACGCCCTGGCTGCTGGAGGCATGAATAAACTGGCTGTTACCGATATACACGCCAACGTGTCTGCGGTTCGGGCCCGTCTGGAAGAAGACCAAATCTCCCGCCTTCAGACGGTATTGCGCTACCTGTACACCGCGATGGATCTGCTCGCTCGTCGTGCGCGGCAGATAAAGATGCGCCGCATCGCTGAACAGATGCTGCATAAGCGCGGAGCAATCCACTCCGCGGTGTGTGGTGCCGCCCCACTGATAGTGAGTCCCTTTCCATTTCTGGTATTGATCCAGTATCCGGGAGCGGAGTGGGCCTGTCTCCTGGTGAAGCAGGGCCGACTTCACCGGCGATTCCGCAAATGTGCTATCGGCGGAGATCATCGATGCGGGCAGCTGGAAACTCAGTGCGGAAAACGAAGCAAAACTTAACGTGAGGATTGAAATAAGCGATCTGAATGTCATATCTAAACAGGAGCTAAGAGTGAATTTTTCCTTACCTGTGGAGGCCAACGTTCCCCCGAAATATCTTTCGATGTGGCGATAATATAGACTGCTCACTTTTTCACCAATCATTATTGAGGCCAAAATTGGACTCACTTTCAGATCGCAAGATTGAGAAAAAAAGGGTGGTGATGTAAGGACTGTTCAGATAAAGCAGGTAAACTGATCGACAGAATGTGTAATTCAGCTAAGACGTATTTATGACCAATATGATTGCCGACGAGACGGTGGCGAAATCCAGCGTGCTCTCTGTCTTTGACTTTGACGGGACGCTCACGCACCACGACAGCTTTATCCCTTTCCTGCGTTTTGCCTTTGGGAAACGCTACTTTGCGGGTCGTCTGGTGCGCATGGCGCTGCCCACGCTCCACTGCGTGCGCCGCAAGCTGACGCGTGATGAGCTGAAGGAAGTGCTGATTAAAACGTTCCTGACGGGCGTGGACGAACACTGGCTACGCCAGCAGGCGGAAGCCTTTTGCGAAAAATACTGGAACAAGCTGATGCGCCCCGAAGGGGTTCTGGCGGTGGCGGCTGAAGTGAATTCCGGCGCGGAAGTGACGATCTGCTCTGCGTCGCCGGCGCTGGTGCTCCAGCCGTGGGCGGACAGGCTCGGCATTAAGCTGATTGGCACGCAGCTGGAAGTGAAGGACGGCAAGCTGACGGGACGCATTACGGGCAATAACTGCCGCTGCGCCCAGAAAGTGGCGAGGCTGGAGAAGGTGTATGGCGATCTGAACGACTATCATCTGCGAGCCTGGGGCGACACCCGCGGCGACCACGAACTGCTGGCCGCGGCGCAGGATCCTCACTGGCGGCACTTCCATCACCCGCGCAAGCGCCGGAATTCACCGATTAAGGGTTAGGTGCGGTCTGTTGCCCTCACCCCAGCCCTCTCCCACAGGGAGAGGGAGAAAAGCGGTGCATCAGGCCTCACGTTTCCCCGGGAACAACACGCTCGCAATAATCCCCAGCGCCAGCACACCTAACACCACAAACAGGCTGGCCGTCGCGCCAATGCTGTAACCGTGGTGCCAGAAGTGATCGGTCGCATTCAGACCCAGCTTGAACGCCACGAAGAACAGCAGCAGCACCACTGCTTTTTCCAGGTGCACCAGATACTGCTTGAGCGCTTCCAGCACAAAGTAGAGGGTACGCAGGCCGAGAATGGCGAACATCATGGCGCTGTAGATAATCAGCGGCTCGCGGCTTACCGCAATAATCGCCGGTACGGAGTCAAACGCGAACATCACGTCAGAGAGTTCTACCACCGCCACGCAGAGCAGCAGCGGCGTTGCGTAGCGCTTCGCCTTCTTCACGCGGCCAACCGTTACGTCCTGGTTTTCCGGCTTTTCAAGCTCCGCATCGACCTCTTTCTGCGTCAGAATAAACGCGTTGCTGCTGATTTTGGGCCAGACGGGATAGAAGCGTTTCACCAGGCGATAGGCAAGGTGACCCGAGTAATCTTCCACTTCGTCACTCTCTTCATTGCGCTTGAGCATCATCACCGCCGTCCAGCCGACGACCAGCGCAAAAATAACCTCCACATACGGCCCCAGGCTCAGCAGGCTGGTGCCGATCGCCACGAAAATACCGCGGAAGACAATCGCCCCAAGCACGCCCCAGTAGAGCACACGGTGACGGTACTTATCCGGCACGCCGAACCAGGCAAAGATCGCCATCATCACGAACAGGTTATCGATGGAGAGCACCTCTTCCAGCGCGTAACCGGTGAGGAACAGGCTCGCCATCTCGGCGCCGTGGTGGATGTACAGAAAACCGGCGAAGGCCATCGCCATCGAGAACCAGAAAACGGACCACATGGCCGCACTTTTCAGCGAAACAGGTTTATCGTGACGGTGCATGAAGAGGTCGATAAACATCGCCCCAACGGCCATCACCACAAAGACAACAACGGTTTCAGTCGGGAAACCGAGATGAGCAGAAGCCATGAATCTATCCTTAACCTTCATCTGCGCGCTGGCAGAGGCAACGTTTGCAACAAAAAAAAGAAAACGCCCGTATCACCGGGCAAGAGAATAATAATAACACTTCTTGACGCCAGCCCGGCAATGTAAATGTGATGTTAAAAGCGCCAGGATTCCCCTTACATCTTCCGGGAAGGCAACGTGTTCTTCCGGAGATTATTCTTTCATTATTATGAAAGTTTTATTATCTGAGCTGAACCTGACATACGGCAAGTAGTAAATAAGCCGTAAAATTCTCACACTGAATTGCTGATAAAACCCTGATAAAAACAACATAACTCATTGATTTTAAAATGACCAAAGACAAATCATGATGTTCTCACTTTATTTTTTTTAAACGCTTGTTAACCTGACCCAGAAAAATATTCAGACTTCTTGTGATGGAAGTTTTTCACATGGACTGGTAAGCGATGATGAATATCCACCTTAATGTTTCATATTAGCGGAATATCCACATCCCGTGACCACAACAACGCTTTCGAGTGACTAACCCGAAATAATACTGTTCTACCTTTTACACACTGAGGAATATTTTAAAAAATGAATAAATCCGTTATTACCATGGGATTTTTATTGGCTGCAATTGCCAGTCCTTCCAGCCATGCAGCGCCAGGTAAAGGCGCAGGGACCATTGAATTCACGGGTATGATTACCGCGAGCACCTGTGATGTCGATATTAACGGTCAGGGGGGGAACCCAACGATCGATATGGGTACCATCTCGTCTTCAGCATTTAAAGAAAAAGGTGACGTTGCGGGTATTCACCGTATCCAGATAGAACTGTCTAACTGCGATACCGCCGTCCTTAAATCAGCCGGAGCACGATTTGGCGGTGCCTATGATGCTAATGATAATAATCTGCTCGCGCTTAAAACCGGTGGCGACGCTGCAACGGGTTTGGGTATTGAATTCCTGAATGAAGATGGAACATCGTTAAAACTGGGCGACAACCCGAATAAATTTGTTCCTATTACCGGTGATGGCACCACGGGGGCAGCCACCCTGCTGTATTCAGCCCGTTATAAAGCATCCCTGGATGCTGTGACCGCCGGTAAGGCAGATGCGGTTGCGGATTACACCATTATCTATAAATAAATCATTCAACTCAGTTCCGGGCAATGAATAACAGCCCGGAACGCAAGGACGTTTTATGTTAAGGAAACGCTATCTGACGCTGCTGGCTCTGCTCTTTGGCTCTTGTATGTCACACGCCAGTGTGACCTTATCCAATACGCGAGTGGTATATCATGCGGACAAGAAAGAGAGCAATATTACAGTCAGAAATAATACTGCCAGCCCGTTCCTGGTACAGAGCTGGGTACAGGGCAAAGATTCACAGGGCACCAAAGCCCCGTTTATTGTGACGCCACCGCTTTTTCGCATGGATGCAGGTAAGTCCAACGCGCTACGTATTATCTTTAACGGCGCGCCTTTACCGCAGGATCGCGAGTCGCTTTTCTGGATCAACGTAAAATCGATCCCCTCCTCTTCCAGAGAGGACATTAATAAACTGCAGATAGCGGTAAATACCCGGATCAAATTATTTTATCGTCCGTCAAATTTAATGGATGAACCCACGGATATTAGTAAGAATGTGCAATGGTCTGTTAAAAATAACGAACTCATTGTACGCAACAACTCGTCTTATTACATTTCTTTTGCGGAGGTGAAGATCAATAACAAAGCATGGTCAGAGATTGACATGCTCGCGCCTAAAAGCAGCACAACATTCACGCTCAGGAACACGCTTTTGAAAAACAATGCCACCGTGCAATGGAAATATATCAATGATTATGGCGGCAACAGCCAGTTAATCACACAAAAAATAGAATAACGATTTTAAAACAATAACCTCACAGGGGTATTTTTTCATGACTATATTTTGGGGCATTCGTCCAGCGCTTTGCTTTGCCTGGATATTACCCAGCGCATTATACGCCAGTGATTACTTCGACCCGGCCTTTCTGGAAACAGGTGGCGCGCCGCGTACCGCCGTCGATCTTTCTCTCTTTGAGAACAAAGAGAGCCAGACACCCGGCGTTTATCGTGTTGACCTGTTTATTAACAATAAAATGTTCGACACGCGCGATATCACGTTTCGACTCGAAGAGAACGCGCAGCATAAAAATATCCTCGCACCGTGCCTCAGCGAGGAGACGCTCCAGTCGTTTGGTGTTAAAACGGCGGCATTCCCGTTGCTCCGGGACGATACCCAGGGCTGCGCGAATCTGTCGGCGATCCCTCTCGCAAGCAGCGAATTTGACTTCAGCGAGCAGGCGTTAAGGCTCAGCATTCCCCAGGCGGCTCTGGACAGCCACGCTCACGGCTACATCGATCCTGCGCGTCGGGAACAGGGTATTCCGGGCCTGATGCTCAGCTACAACTACAGCGGCGCCACGTGGACCTCGCACAACGGGACGGGAACCGATAGCCAGTACCTCAGCCTGCGTCCGGGTCTGAACGTTGGGCCCTGGCGTTTACGCAATTTCTCGACCTGGAGTAACAGCCAGGGGCAAGCTGGGCGCTGGGAATCGGTTTATACCTATCTGCAGCGTGATATCAGCGCCCTGAATAGCCAGCTGATTGTCGGGGATAACAGTTCTACCGCAGAAGTCTTTGATAGCACCCCGTTTCGCGGCGTTCAGCTTTACTCGGATGAACAGATGCTTCCGGGCAGCCTGCGAGGCTATGCGCCGGTGATCCGCGGTATTGCTCGTACTAATGCCCAGATCACTATTTTTCAGAACGGCTACAGCATTTATCAAAGCTATGTCCCGCCTGGTGAATTTGTCATCAACGATCTTTACCTCGGCAGCAGCGGCGAGCTAAAAGTTGTGGTGAAAGAGGCGGATGGCAGCGAACAAATCTCTTTAGTGCCTTACGCGTCGTTAGCGGTTATGCAGCGGGAAGGGCAATACAAATATGAAGTCATTAGCGGAAGCTATCGTTCCAGCAGCAGCGATGCTGAGAATGCCCTGTTTTCACAAGGGAGCCTGATTTACGGTCTGCCGTGGGAAACCTCGATATACGGAGGCATGCAGGCCGCCAGTCAATATCAGTCCCTGCTTTTTGGCATGGGTAAAAACATGGGCGATTTTGGCGCACTGTCATTTGATATTACCCAGGCCTGGGCCACCACTAAACAGGCAGAGAAAAACCGGGGACAGTCGCTACGCCTGCGCTATAACAAAAATTTGCTGTCTACCGGCACTAACGTTGCGATTGCGGGCTATCGCTACTCGACGTCCGATTTCTACACGCTCGGTGAAACCCTGAGCAGCTATCACTCGCAACCCTCGCGCCTGGATCGACGCCGTAGCCGTACAGAACTGACGCTAAACCAAAACCTGGGAGAAAACCTCGGCTATCTCTCCGCCATGCTGGTCAGCGAGGACTACCACACGAGCCAAAAACGCACGACCTCCGCCACGCTGGGCTATGGCAACAGCTGGAACGGGATCAGCTATAGCCTGAATTACAACCACTATCTGAACGTGACAAAAGAGGATAACCAGCGTCTCTATAACCAGGACAATCTGTTCAGCCTGAGCGTGAGCGTCCCTCTGGACAAATGGCTCCGCTCCACACGTGCCGGTTACACCTTCTCTGCGGCGGAAAAACGCTCGCCAGGCCACAGTGTTTCCCTGAGCGGCAGCGCCCTTGAGGACAATAACCTGAACTGGAGCGTACAGCAGAATATCAACCCAGGGAGCCAGGCAAACAGCAGCGATGCCTCGCTTAGCTATAACGGACGCTATGCGCAGGTTGGCGCCGGGTATGGCTATAGCCGGGACGCGCAGCGGCTGAATTACAGCCTGCGCGGGGGCGTGCTGGTTCATCCTCATGGCGTCACGCTGGCGCAGTCGCTGGGTGAAACGGTCGCTCTGGTTGAAGCGCCGGATGCCGCAGGTGTCAGCGTCCGTAACCACACTGGCGTGCGCACCGACCCCTGGGGCTATGCGGTGGTGCCTTACCTGACACCTTATCAGGAGAGCAATATCCAGCTGCGTCCCGATACATTACCTGACGATGTCGAGCTGGAAAGTAACAGCCATAAAGTCGTTCCCACCCGGGGGGCTATCGTTCGGGCACGTTTCACCACGGCGGTGGGTAAACGCCTGATGATGACGCTGAAAGATGCGCAGGGCAAACCCGTTCCGTTCGGTGCCATTGTTTCTCAGAATACCACCACAAGCATTGTGGGTGATGAAGGCAGCGTATTCCTCACCGGGATGGCAGAAAAAGGGACGTTAGACGTGAGCTGGGGTAAGAAACCCGATCAGCGTTGCCAGGTTCACTATCAGCTTTCTGGCCAGGAACCCACGATTAGCGGAATTGTGCAGTTAACGCAGACCTGCAAATCATCCGTTAATAAATAAAGGAATTAAAAATGAAAAAATTAACGTTACTCGCATGCCTGGCAGCAGGGGGATTGATGGGCGCGCCAGCTTATGCTGATGTTGTAGGAAGCTGCTGGCCGACATCAACCGTATCTGGCCAGGCGCACAAGTTTGATATTATCGAAAACCTTACTGCTGACGACGTACCCGGCACAACCCAATCCACATGGAATAATAAAGGTAATTTTAATGGTATCTGCCTCTGTCAGGACTCCAGCGTGCCAGAAAGTATCTTATTTCGATTTACCAGTGCGAAACTGGGTACAGGAGGCGGCAAACGTAACGCAGACTTTATCTATTATCCTCTGGATGCGGAAAAAGGTATTAATATCGGTATAAATGTCGTTCTTGGTGGCGAGGATGAATTGCGGTATATCCCGGTTGATTTGAGTAATACCGCCGGTGTTGATAATGGACGTCCTGCGACAAATAACTGTGATGATAAAAACGACCATACTCTGTTCGCAACCGGCTCCAGCGGGACTGTCTCTCTGGAATTAACTAAACCGCTTCCTTCAGGCCGCATTGATATTCCTATGCAGGAATTAGTGACCATTTTTGCCAAAAAACAGACGGGGAGTTATGACACCTCCAGACCTTTTGTCACACTTAATTTCCAACTGTCAATTGATATTCCACCACAATGCATGATTAATGACGGGCAAACCATCAAGGTCCCGTTTGGCAGTATTACCGCGAATGAATTTAAGCCCGAGGCCACCGGTAAGCAAAAAAGCGTGGATATTCGTGTGACTTGCAAAAATCCTGAAGATGAAAGCAAGGTGAGTATTAAGTTCCGCGCGTCCGATTTTAATGGCTCTGGTTTTATCAAGACCCATAATGATGAAGGTGAGCGCAATGATTTAGGGATAAAACTTGAACACAACGGGAATAAAATTGATGGCAGCAGTTCGGCCGTACCAACGCAGGAGGGGAATGTCACTATTATAGCAACACCTGTCCAACAAGGAGAAAAGTCTCCACAACCGGGAAAATTTGAAGCCACATCCACGCTGGATTTCGAGTTTAAATAAAGAAAAAACTTAATACAGCGTAGAAACCTCTTATTTCCCGGCAACACATAGCGCTATACAAATGAGTTGCCGGGTATGAAAAATGGATTTGTATAAGGATATATACTATGAAACTCAAAACGAAAACGCGTGTAGCGCTTTGCGTTGCAGCTTTATCAGGTACTGGCATCACGGCATCACAGGTTATCGCCAGCGATATCGAGCCTTATTCTGTCCCTGTATCTATTAAGGGTGAAAAACAAAAAGACTATTTCGGTATGACGATGACCACGATCGGTAAGTTTTCCGATAAGGACAATGGTTCGCATATCGCGGGTGAAGATATTGTCATTACGGCCCCCTGGGGGGATGGCGCAAAAGGGATCGCGTACGTCATTTTCGGGACTTCCGGTGGGAAACCCATGCAGCAAGTCAATAACGTAGGTGAATTCGATCCACAAAACGCGCTTAAAATTATCCACAGCAATAAAGCGAATAAGCCTGGCTCAGTGACGACAAAATGGATGGGCGTCGCGGTACGTAAAATAGGTGATATTAACGGCGATGGATATGATGATTTAGTCATCGCCTCCCACTGGCATGATCAGGTCTATATTATCTGGGGCGGACCGCATCACCGTACCGGCGCGCGTCTTTCTAATCAGATTGACCTCAATGATATCGACAACGGCGACGCTCGCCTGGGTATTCGCATCCGTACGGTGAATTCTTCAGGCAATGCGAATACCGGCGGCTGGTTTGGCGCCGCGGTAGGCCCAATTAAATATAAAAATTCTGCCGTGGCTAACAAGATGGTCGATCTTGCTATCGGCGATATCGAAGGCACGGGCGGACGCGGCGGCGCCATCATTATCTACGGCGCTCAAAAGCCAGGCGATCAGTGGCAGAACATTGATATTAAGCGCAACAACCTGGGCGACTGGGAGATCCCTGCCGCGACCGGTGCCTATATTCGTCCGCAGATGACCGCCACCAATGGCCCGGATAAACCCCTTAACTACAACCTTGGGCAGCAGATCAGCGATGTCGGGGATATTAACGGCGACGGCTTCAGTGATTATCTGATCGTCGACCCGGAATCGGTCAATGAAGGCCGTAAATCAGAGAACAGCGGCACTGATGGACGCGGCACGGCCTATCTCGTCTACGGCAGCAGCTTCAACCAGGGGAATCTCGACATCGCCTCGCTAAACGCGACGCAGGCAACCCGCATTCACGGTATGGGGGCGGCTTTCCTGGGTGGTCAGTCCGGCGGAGGTGAAGGAAGTAACGATCATAGCGCGTATACGCAGGATAAGCCCAATAACGGCACCATTACGCCATTAGGTAACTTCCTGAATGCTCACGCTAACGCTTTTGCGATTAGCGCCCCTGCCGACATGGGTATTGATAAAAAACGTTCCGGGCTGGTCTGGATTATTAAAGGTAAGGCCGACGGCAGTAAGCTGCCATCGTCTCTGTTCCTCGATGCGGCGCACACCCGGCTGAACTACAACAAAACATTTAGCGTACACGATGGCTATGCTATTTACGCCGACAGGCCTGGCAGCAAGCTGGCAGGGTTCGGGAACAGCATTCTCGGTAATGTGGACTTGAACGGCGACGGTAAAAAAGACCTGGTGATCGGCGATCCGAATGCGGTGAACGGCAGCGGCACGCAGGTGGGTGCCGTGTACGTCATCAACGGCGGTAAAAGCCTGGATGACTACGCTGACGATGAAGAAGGCATGATCAATATTAATACGCTGGTGAGAGAAGGCGTTGCGAAAGTCTACTGGGGTAAAAATCAGTATGAAAAATTCGGCGCGTCCATTGCGGCCGGGAGCTTCAATGGCTTCACTCAGGACAGTCTCGCCATTGGTTCTTACCGTGATAACACCTGGACGGGTAAGGTCACCTTCCGCATTGCGGATTACGCGATACCGGATTAATGCTCACATCATCTGAATGGGCAACACCGCCGGGGAGGAGACTCCCCGGCAATTTATTGCGCACCTTGCAGCGCCTGCGCGCACGCCCAGGCGCTCGACCACGCCCACTGGAAATTGTACCCGCCGAGCCAGCCGGTTACGTCCATTACTTCGCCAATAAAGTAGAGCCCCGGCACGTTGCGCGCTTCCATCGTGCGTGAAGAAAGCTCATTCGTATCAACGCCGCCCAGCGTCACTTCCGCCGTGCGATACCCCTCGGTGCCGTTTGGCTGAACGCGCCAGTTCGTCAGCGTATCCACCAGCGTATCCTGCTCGCGGCTGTTTAGCTGCTTGAGCGACACATCCGGGATCTGCCCCAGCCCCTGCAAACACTCCACCAGACGCTTCGGCAGCTGCATAGCCAGGGTATTTTTCAGGCTCTGATTCGGGTGCGCGGCGCGCTGTTCGTTGAGGAACGCGTCCAGATCGCTGTCCGGCAGCAGATTCACCGAGACAAATTCCCCCGGCTGCCAGTAGCTGGAGATTTGCAGGACCGCCGGGCCGGAGAGACCGCGGTGGGTAAAGAGCAGGTTTTCGCGGAATACCGTCCCGTCTTCGGCAGTAATAACGGAAGGAACAGAGACGCCGGACAGCGTCTGTAGCTGCTCCAGCAGCGGCTTATGCAGCGTGAACGGCACCAGCCCGGCGCGGGTTGGCAGCACCTTCAGGCCAAACTGCTCGGCAATCTTGTAGCCGAACGGTGACGCGCCCAGCCCCGGCATCGAGAGGCCGCCGCTGGCGATCACCAGATTATCGGCGCTGACGGTGTCACCGTTCAGCTGCAGCGTGTACCCCTGTTCGTCGCGGGCCACCTCCAGCACTTCAGTGCGCAGGCGCATCACTACCCCGCCCTTTTCGCACTCGGCCACCAGCATATCGACAATCTGCTGCGCGGAGTCGTCGCAGAAGAGTTGCCCGAGCGTCTTTTCATGCCACGCGATGCCATGCTTACCCACCAGGTCGATAAAGTCCCACTGGGTGTAACGCGCCAGCGCTGATTTGCAAAAATGGCGGTTCTGGCTCAAATAGGCCGCGGGTTCGACATAAAGATTGGTGAAGTTGCAGCGCCCGCCGCCTGACATCAGGATCTTGCGGCCAGGCTTTTTCCCGTTGTCCAGCAACAGCACGCGACGACCCGCCTGTCCGGCCATCGCCGCACAAAACATACCCGCCGCACCGGCGCCAATAACCACGGCATCAAACCTTTCCACGTCAAAACCCTCTTCGTTAACTGCCGCGGATTGTAAAGTTTCCTCTGTGGTCACACCAGCGTAAAAAGATATTACAAAGCCATTCCATTGAAATTTAACGATTATCCTTTCAGGCACTTTTCCCAAATCAGGTGGTATGTCAAAAAAAGTCTATATTTCACTTTGCCCGTTGCGCATTTGTCCTGGATAATGCGCCGCGTTCATGTCCTCAAAATGGCGTAACGTCCTATGCTACATTTGTTTGCCGGCCTGGATTTACATACCGGGCTTTTACTATTGCTTGCTCTGGTTTTTGTACTGTTTTACGAAGCGATCAACGGCTTCCACGACACTGCAAACGCAGTAGCAACGGTTATCTACACTCGCGCAATGCGATCGCAGCTTGCGGTTGTTATGGCGGCGGTATTTAACTTTTTTGGTGTCCTCCTGGGCGGACTGAGCGTTGCGTATGCGATCGTGCATATGCTGCCAACGGATCTGCTGCTTAACGTGAGTTCCGGTCATGGCCTCGCCATGGTGTTCTCAATGCTGCTTGCTGCCATTATCTGGAACCTCGGTACCTGGTATTTTGGCCTGCCTGCATCCAGCTCTCACACTCTCATCGGCGCGATTATCGGTATCGGGTTAACCAACGCCCTGATGACCGGGACATCGGTTGTTGATGCGCTGAATCTGCCTAAAGTACTGGGCATTTTCGCTTCTCTCATCGTCTCCCCTATCGTGGGTCTGGTGGTTGCGGGTGGATTGATTTTCATCCTGCGTCGCTACTGGAGCAACACGAAGAAACGTGCGCGTATCCACCTGACGCCAGCAGAGCGTGAGAAGAAAGACGGCAAGAAAAAGCCGCCGTTCTGGACGCGTATCGCCCTGATCATTTCTGCTATCGGCGTGGCCTTCTCTCACGGCGCGAACGACGGGCAGAAAGGCATTGGTCTGGTGATGCTGGTTCTGATCGGTGTCGCACCGGCGGGATTCGTGGTGAATATGAACGCCTCGGGTTACGAAATCACCCGTACCCGTGATGCGGTCAACAACGTTGAAACCTATTTCCAGCAGCACCCTGAGCTGCTGAAAAAAGCGACCGGCGTTGACCAGCTGATCCCTTCTCCGGAAGCCGGTGCCACCACCGCGCCAGGCGAATTCCACTGCCATCCGGCTAATGCGATTAACGCGCTGGAACGTGCCAAAGGTATGCTGGGCAACATCGAAAGCTACGATAAACTGGCCGTTGAACAGCGTGGTCAGCTGCGTCGTATCATGCTCTGTATCTCCGACGTGACCGATAAAGTCGCGAAGCTGCCAGAGGTGAATGGTGACGACAAGCGTCTGTTGAAGAAACTGAAAAGCGATATGCTCAATACCATTGAGTACGCGCCAATCTGGATCATCATGGCCGTCGCGCTGGCGCTGGGTATCGGTACGATGATTGGCTGGCGTCGTGTGGCGACCACCATCGGCGAGAAGATCGGTAAGAAAGGCATGACCTATGCGCAGGGTATGTCCGCGCAGATGACGGCGGCAGTGTCTATCGGTCTGGCGAGCTACACCGGTATGCCGGTATCCACCACCCACGTACTCTCCTCGTCCGTGGCAGGTACCATGATTGTTGACGGCGGCGGTCTGCAGCGCAAAACCGTGACCAACATTCTGATGGCCTGGGTGTTTACGCTTCCGGCTTCTATCCTGCTGTCAGGCGGGTTGTACTGGATTTCGCTGAAGCTGATTTAATTGGCTGAAGGCGACAAAAAGCGGGTCAGGAAACTGACCCGCTTTTTTTATGGCTGTTATTTGCAATCCAACAGTTTATAACATTAGGATTTTCTGAACATTTTTTGCTCAAAAGAGTTGCGAAAATAACACTATGATGACGGCCAGAAGAAAAACCAGGCAAAGGAGAATGTATGGCTTCTGTCCCAATTTCAGGACCTGGCTCAATAGTTATAGCAAATAATATGCGTGAAGCACGTCTCCATGGCATGTCGCGTAACATGGCCACTCCCTCAACGTATTACTGGTTCTACCAAAAAGTCCGAAATGGTGGTCCCTGGGATTACAAAAAATTCGACCCTTATTTTGCTGCATTTGGTAATTTCAACTTCGGAGCCGCCGGAACTGCAGCAGGCATACCTGCAAACATCCTTCTTATGGGTGCTGGTTGGGCTCAAGGCCGTGCTGGCACGTCAAAACCTGAATGGGGAAAATGGCACGAAAAGCCGCCTTACGGGGACGATCCAACGGACCAACGCAATATCAGAGAAGGAATAGAGTATGCCATTCAAAACGGCTACTAAATGGATTCATCGCCTTGTTACTGTTTCGCTTCTGGCTCTGGTCATTGGATTTGTGTGGCTCAACCACCAGCCCAACCAGCAAGAGGGCGATAAACTTCAACGCGTTTATAAATTATCTGACAGCGTCTGGCTCTATATGACCGTGAACAATCAGGGTGGCGCCACCGTACCCACAATCTACCGTTACTATCTCTCGGAAAAGATAACAGGAAAAGACACCGACATTATCCATCAGTTGGCAATGAAGCATCCTGTCATTGAAGGTACGGGTACAATCACTGCGGCCAGCATTGATACAAACGGACACGTTAATATCGCCTATAGCGGGAAGGTTATTTCGATCGAGACCAATATCTCCAATCTGCGGTTCTCAGTGAAGCCCTGAACCAGAGGAAAGCAGGCGGGGTTATCCCCGCCTGTTGTGGTACTCAGTGCCAAATCATCAACGCAATCATACTGACCACGACCAGCCCACACAGGGCGCTGGTCAAAATGAACTGACGACGCAGACGCTCGCAGCGACGGATAAACTCTTCATCGTGATGATCGCGGTAGCGCTGGTAGTAGATATACCCCACCAGACGCATCTGCTTGCTGGGCTGTCCATGCGAGGTGAAGAACCCTCCACCGTCCACATACTGATACAGCAACGGATCGCAACCACGAAGTACCACTAACAGCGCACGTAACGATGAGAAGTAGCGCGCCATATTCACTATGCAAACTACGCATAACGCCCAAAACAATGCGACGGTGCTAATCATACATCCTCCCCGGCGTCCGCCCACGAAGCAAGGCTCCTGAGCTACCGCACCCCAATGCCCTGACAGACAGTTCAGTGAAAGAATGACTAAAAGTCGATCCGGTTCGCGTTTTAATATCCGAACGGCTCATTAAATAGTGTAGGAGATCCGTTAATTTTTTTGCCACAAGGTTAATCGTTATCAACACCAAAGCTTGAAAAATATGTTTAACTGGGCCGTAATGAAAGCATCAGACGACGGCTTTCCCATTTAGTCATCGATAACTTAAGGAAGGAGTAACACTATGGCTTACAAACACATTCTTATCGCGGTAGATCTCTCCCCGGAGAGCAAAGTGCTGGTTGATAAAGCGGTATCTATGGCACGTCCCTACAACGCGAAAGTCTCCCTGATTCACGTTGATGTGAATTACTCCGACCTCTACACCGGTCTGATCGACGTCAATCTGGGCGATATGCAGAAACGCATCTCTGAAGAAACGCATCACGCGCTGAGCGAGCTCTCCACCAACGCGGGCTATCCGATCACCGAAACCCTGAGCGGCAGCGGCGACCTGGGTCAGGTGCTGGTTGATGCGATTAAGAAATACGATATGGATCTGGTGGTATGCGGTCACCATCAGGACTTCTGGAGCAAGCTGATGTCTTCAGCACGCCAGCTGATTAACACCGTTCACGTGGACATGCTGATTGTTCCGCTGCGCGACGAAGAAGACGAGTAAGTGCAAAAAAAGCGGCACTGAATGTAGGCCGGGTAAGGCGAAGCCGCCACCCGGCTTTTTTTATTCTGGCGTACCCGAATAAATATCAAACCGATGCCCTTTCGTGGTCACCGCGTTGGTCGTAGCAACGTCCGCCAGCGGCGGCGCGTAATCCGGACGCTTCACCACCACCCGCTTCGTCGCGAGCTGACGAGCAGGCTGCAGCAGGCCATCTGCGTCTAAATCCGGCCCCACCAGCGACTGAAATACCCGCATCTCTTTCTTCACCAGCGCGCTTTTCTGCTTATGCGGGAACATCGGGTCGAGGTAGACCACCTGCGGACGCGGGGTGATGTCCGTCAGCGCCGTCAGGCTTGACGCGTGGATAAGCTGCAAACGCTCCTGCAGCCACGGGCCGATTTCCGGGTCCGCATAGCCTCGCGTCAGCCCGTCGTCGAGCAGCGCGGCGACAACCGGATTACGCTCCAGCATCCGCACATGACAGCCCACCGACGCCAGCACAAACGCATCGCGTCCCAGCCCCGCCGTGGCGTCCACCACGTCCGGGAGATAGCTCCCCTTAATGCCGACCGCTTTGGCCACCGCTTCGCCGCGACCGCCGCCGAACTTACGCCGGTGCGCCATCGCGCCACCGACAAAATCGACAAAAATCCCGCCGAGCTTCGGCTCGTCGCGCTTGCGTAATTCGAGATGTGCTGTCGTCATTACCAGCGCCATCAGGTTCTCTTCATCGTGCTCCAGCCCCCAGCGGGCCGCCAGAACAGATAAGGCGCCGTCTCCGGCGCCCGTTTCATCCACTAAGCAGATCTTCACGTAACAATCAGCCTTTGATCCCGTAATGCTCAAGCATCGCATCCAGCTGCGGCTCGCGGCCGCGGAAGCGTTTGAACAGCACCATTGGCTCTTCAGAACCGCCGCGGGTCAGGATGTTGTCAAGGAACGACTGGCCGGTTTCGCGGTTGAAGATCCCCTCTTCCTCGAAGCGAGAGAAGGCATCCGCCGCCAGCACGTCGGCCCACAGGTAGCTGTAATAGCCCGCCGCGTAGCCGCCCGCGAAAATGTGGCTGAACGCGTGCGGGAATCGGCCCCAGGTTGGCCCTGGAATAACGGCAACCTGCTTTTTAATCTCGGCCAGCGTTTCGAGGATTTTCGCCCCCTGCTCCGGGCTGAACTCGGCATGCAGGCGGAAATCGAACAGGCCGAACTCCAGCTGACGCAGGATAAACATCGCCGCCTGGTAGTTTTTCGCCGCCAGCATTTTATCCAGCAGCTCTTTGGGCAGCGGTTCGCCGGTCTCATAGTGGCCGGAGATAAACGCCAGCGCGTCCGGCTCCCAGCACCAGTTTTCCATAAACTGGCTTGGCAGCTCGACCGCATCCCATGGCACCCCGCTGATACCGGCGACGCCGGCGGTTTCGATGCGGGTCAGCATGTGGTGCAGGCCATGACCGAACTCGTGGAACAGGGTAATAACTTCGTCGTGGGTGAACAGCGCAGGTTTGCCGCTTACCGGACGGTTGAAGTTACAGGTCAGATAGGCGACCGGTTTTTGCAGGGAACCGTCTGCTTTACGCATCTGGCCCACACAGTCGTCCATCCACGCCCCGCCGCGCTTGTTCTCACGCGCGTAGAGATCGAGGTAGAAGCTGCCGCGCAGTTCGTTTTTCTCGTCATATAGTTCGAAGAAGCGTACGTCCGGATGCCAGACGTCAATATCAGTACGCTCTTTAGCGGTAATGCCGTAAATGCGTTTCACCACTTCAAACAGGCCGTTGACGGCTTTGTTTTCCGGGAAGTACGGGCGCAGCTGCTCGTCGCTGATGCTGTAGAGGTGCTGCTTCTGTTTTTCGCTGTAGTACGCGATATCCCACGGCTGCAGCTCGTCCACGCCAAACTCCGCTTTCGCAAAGGCGCGCAGCTGGGCCAGCTCTTTCTCACCCTGAGGACGAGCGCGTTTGGCCAGATCGGTCAGGAAATCGAGCACCTGCTGCGGGTTCTCGGCCATTTTGGTGGCGAGGGATTTATCCGCGTAGCTGTCGAAGCCCAGCAGCTGAGCCAGCTCGTGACGCAGGGCGAGGATTTCCGCCATCACCGGGCTGTTATCCCATTTGCCCGCGTTCGGCCCCTGATCGGAGGCGCGGGTGCTGTAGGCGCGGTACATCTCTTCACGCAGGGCCTGGTTGTCGCAGTAGGTCATCACCGGCAGATAGCTCGGGATATCCAGCGTTAACAGGAAGCCTTCCTGCTCTTTCGCTTCGGCCTGGGCTTTCGCCGCCGCCAGTGCGCTTTCCGGCATACCCGCCAGCTCTGCTTCGTTGGTAATCAGCTTCGTCCAGCCCATGGTGGCGTCAAGGACGTTGTTGCTGTACTGGTTACCCAGTTCGGACAGGCGCGCAGCGATTTCACCGTAGCGAACCTGCTTCTCTTTTGGCAGACCGATACCGGACAGTTCGAAATCACGCAGGGCGTTATCAACCGATTTTTTCTGCGCCGTGTTCAGTTCGGCATAATGGTCGCCGTCGCGCAGGTCGCGGTAGGCTTTGTACAGCCCTTCGTGCTGGCCGACCCAGGTGCTGTACTCAGAGAGCAGCGGCAGGGTTTGTTCGTAGGCTTCACGCAGCTCCGGGCTGTTTTTCACCGAGTTCAGGTGGCTCACCGGGGAGAAGATACGCCCCAGCACGTCGTCCACTTCGGCCAGCGGCTGACACAGATTCTCCCAGGTGTACGGCGCGCCCTGCGCAACCACGCTTTCTACCGCCGCGCGGCAGTTGTCCAGCGACTGGGTAACGGCTGGAACCACATGCTCAGGGAGGATTTTAGAAAACGGTGGCAACGAAAAAGGCGTCAGTAATGGATTGGTCATAAACGCTGTCCTGTTGAAATAGGTGAATGAAGCGCGCATCCGGCGCTGTGCATATTGTTTTCAGTAATGGGGTTAAGTGTAGAGGATTTCAATAGCTGCGCTTACCGGGCCTGCGGGTAATCTGTGCCGTTCTGCTGTAAACTGTGGCAAATCGTCAATTCAGCGGAATACCATTACCCATGCTCAGTTATCGCCACAGCTTCCACGCTGGCAACCATGCCGACGTCCTCAAACACACCGTTCAGAGCCTGATCATTGAATCGCTTAAAGAGAAAGAGAAGCCGTTTCTCTATCTGGACACCCATGCGGGCGCGGGCCGTTATCAGCTGAGCGGCGAGCATGCCGAGCGTACCGGCGAATACCTTGAGGGCATCGCCCGCATCTGGCAGCAGGACGACCTGCCCGCCGAGCTGGAGCCTTACATTGGCGTGGTGAATCACTTCAACCGCAACGGCCAGCTGCGCTACTACCCTGGCTCACCGCTGATTGCCCGCCAGCTGCTGCGCGAGCAGGACAGCCTCCAACTGACCGAACTGCACCCGAGCGACTTCCCGCTGCTGCGTTCGGAATTTCAGAAAGATAACCGCGCCCGCGTCGACAAAGCGGACGGCTACCAGCAGCTGAAAGCCAAGCTGCCGCCGGTTTCCCGTCGCGGCCTGGTGCTGATCGACCCACCGTACGAAATCAAAACCGACTATCAGGCGGTGGTGACCGGCATCAACGAAGGCTACAAACGTTTTGCGACCGGAACCTATGCCCTGTGGTACCCGGTGGTGCTGCGCGCGCAGATTAAGCGCATGATCAAAGACCTTGAGGCGACCGGCATTCGTAAAATCCTGCAGATTGAGCTGGCGGTACGCCCGGACAGCGACCAGCGCGGCATGACCGCTTCCGGCATGATCGTCATTAACCCGCCGTGGAAGCTGGAAGCGCAGATGAACAACGTGCTGCCGTGGCTGCACAAAACGCTGGTGCCAGCCGGAACGGGCCACGCCACCGTCAGCTGGATCGTGCCGGAGTAATTGCAGCCATCGGTGGAAACTATTGATTTCAGGTATACAATCGCGGCAATTCACGATTAAGGACAAAAGCTATGACTAAGCATTATGACTACATCGCCATCGGCGGCGGCAGCGGCGGCATCGCCTCCATCAACCGCGCGGCCATGTACGGCCAGAAATGTGCGCTGATTGAAGCCAAAGCGCTGGGCGGCACCTGCGTGAACGTGGGTTGTGTACCGAAAAAGGTGATGTGGCACGCGGCGCAAATCCGTGAAGCGATCCATATGTACGGTCCGGACTACGGCTTTGACACCACCATCAACAATTTCGACTGGGACAAGCTGATCGCCAGCCGTACCGCCTACATCGACCGCATTCACACCTCGTACGACAACGTGCTGGGCAAAAATAACGTCGACGTGATTCACGGCTTCGCCCGCTTTGTGGACGCGAAAACGATCGAAGTGAACGGCGAGACGATCACCGCCGATCATATCCTGATCGCCACCGGCGGCCGTCCGAGCCATCCGAATATTCCGGGCGCGGAATACGGTATCGACTCCGACGGCTTCTTCGAGCTGCCTGCCTTGCCTGAGCGCGTGGCCATTGTGGGCGCAGGTTACATCGCGGTTGAGCTGGCTGGCGTGATTAACGGCCTGGGTGCAGAAGCGCACCTGTTCGTGCGTAAACACGCACCGCTGCGCAGCTTTGACCCGTTGATCGTCGATACGCTGGTTGAAGTGATGAACACCGAAGGCCCAACCCTGCACACCAACGCCGTGCCTAAAGCGGTCGTTAAAAACGCGGACGGCAGCCTGACCCTTGAGCTGGAAGATGGCCGCAGCCAGACCGTTGATTGCCTGATCTGGGCGATTGGCCGTGAACCGGCGAACGACAGCTTTAACCTGGCGGTGACCGGCGTGAAAACCGACGAAAAAGGCTACATCGTCGTCGATAAGTTCCAGAACACCAGCGTACCGGGCATTTACGCCGTCGGTGATAACACCGGTGCGGTTGAACTGACGCCGGTGGCCGTTGCGGCGGGCCGTCGTCTCTCCGAGCGCCTGTTCAATAACAAGCCGGACGAGCATCTGGACTACAGCAACATCCCGACCGTGGTCTTTAGCCACCCGCCAATCGGCACCGTCGGCTTAACCGAGCCGCAGGCGCGCGAGCAGTACGGCGACGACCAGGTGAAAGTGTATAAATCCGCGTTCACCGCGATGTATACCGCCGTCACCTCTCACCGTCAGCCGTGCCGCATGAAGTTGGTCTGCGTGGGCCCGGAAGAGAAGATTGTCGGTATCCACGGCATCGGCTTCGGCATGGATGAGATCCTGCAGGGCTTTGCGGTGGCGCTGAAGATGGGTGCGACCAAGAAAGACTTCGACAACACCGTGGCGATCCACCCTACGGCGGCGGAAGAGTTTGTTACCATGACACGTTAGTGTAGAAAAACTATACCTACACCTTTGCAACTCTGTAAAACTGGCCTAAAAAGCCAGTTTTTTTATGCTATCAGGTCAGAGTGCAGAGCATGTCGGCCTCATTCCTCACTGAATTTTCTGACGCCAGCGGAGTTTGCAATAGACTGGCAAAATGGGAAAAAGAAAGAAAACTGATATTATTAACTGACTATGGTGTTTAATACCGGGGACTGGTCACAACCACACTGGTTTAGGTTGCTATAGAAAAGTAACTTTTTGGGATAGCGTATGGAATAGTATCTTTGCTGGCATTATCTGTGCCCCGACAGGTAGGTTCGGAAATCATGACAAGCAAGGTTGCCACAGTTCAGTTTGTAACGACCCGAAACAATGACTCTACGAAGCAACCTTTTTGAAGTACTAAAAAGTCATTCAGGATCACAGATGATGACCAAAAGTGTTCTACATCTAAAAGCGTTAGCGCTTTTTGAGGGGAACAGAGATTCTGCTTTGAAATGGTGCAATACCTCTAACAGAGCATTAGCCTGGAAAACACCCACTGAAGCCATTGACCCTGAAGAGGGAGGTTTAATGGTCGTATCATTAATTTTGCGTTTAGAGCATGGCGTATACTCATAAGTCCGGATTCTTTCCAAGCATCTCAATATATAAGAACTAATTTGTAGGAAGATTAATTTTTACCCTACTGAAGAATGCCACCCCTCAGTAAAACGCATAACTTTCCCATAAAAACTATAAATTATCACGTAGTTGTATCGAACTTAAAAATCAAAAAACGTGAATTAACATCACTACTAGTCAGTTAGTGATCACCATCTTTTCTCATCAGGGTTTATCTGCTTTTCACGGAAGCGTCTTTTTCAGGGCAGAAAGTACTCCGCATATTTTAATTTCATGAAGTGACCTGCTCCCCGTTGATTAATACACCGCAATGTTAGTAATGTCTTCATAAGCCACATGAGGACATCCCCATGAAGAAGCGTTTTTCCGACGAACAGATCATCAGTATCCTCCGCGAAGCTGAAGCCGGGGTTTCTGCCCGTGAGCTCTGCCGCAAGCACGCCATTTCCGACGCCACCTTTTATACCTGGCGTAAGAAGTATGCTGGTATGGAGGTGCCCGAGGTTAAGCGCCTGAAGTCGCTTGAGGAAGAGAACGCCAGGCTCAAGAAGCTGCTTGCCGAAGCCATGCTGGATAAGGAGGCACTCCAGGTGGCTCTGGGGCGAAAGTACTGACGACAGACCAGAAGCGGGAAGCCGTTGAGTTTATGTGTGATGCGACCGGTCTGTCGCAACGTCGTGCCTGCAGGCTTACAGGTTTGTCCCTGTCGACCTGCCGCTATGAGGCTCAGCGTCCGGCGGCTGATGCGCATTTATCAGGGCGCATCACTGAGCTGGCACTGGAGCGCAGGCGTTTTGGCTACCGCCGCATCTGGCAGTTACTGCGCCGTGAAGGCCTTCATGTTAATCACAAGCGCGTGTACCGCCTTTATCATCTGAGAGGGCTGGGCGTAAAACGCAGGCGACGTCGTAAAGGGCTGGCAACAGAACGTCTGCCGCTGCTCCGCCCGGCGGCGCCCAACCTGACCTGGTCGATGGATTTTGTCATGGACGCGCTCGCCACCGGTCGCAGGATCAAGTGCCTGACCTGTGTGGACGACTTCACGAAGGAATGCCTGACGGTCACTGTTGCCTTTGGGATTTCAGGCGTGCAGGTGACACACATTCTGGACAGCATTGCGCTGTTTCGGGGCTATCCGGCGACGATAAGAACTGACCAGGGGCCGGAGTTCACCTGCCGCGCACTGGATCAATGGGCTTTTGGGCATGGTGTTGAGTTGCGCTTAATCCAGCCGGGCAAGCCAACGCAGAACGGATTTATTGAGAGCTTTAACGGACGATTTCGCGATGAATGTCTGAATGAGCACTGGTTCAGCGATATCGTTCACGCCAGGAAAGTCATTAATGACTGGCGGCAGGATTATAACGAGTGTCGTCCACATTCAGCACTGAATTATCAGACGCCATCAGAGTTTGCAGCACGGTGGCGGAATGGAAAATGTGAAGGTAAACAAACCGACATTACTAACTGATGGCTGTATTTAATAATGGGGGCAGGTCAGTCAACGGCATCCTGATGATACAAGGTAACAACGTGCGTAATGTATCCGCTATGCCGGTTCTATTTTAATAGTTGAACTGGAATTAGGTTAGACGGATTCAACAATAAACAGCAGTGGCCGTTATCAATCCAAGTCTGGTTTGCGTCTGCCAGTGCTACGTATTCTTCCTGTCCATATTAATAGCAACAGGCTGTTATGACTTTTGAACAGCTTTTAAGCTGTAATTTTGATTTAACAGCTTTTAAGGTGTAATTATGTAAATACAGCTTACAGGGTGTATCAAACCATATAGAGGCCTACCCACGATGAAAAATGTTTATCCGATAAAAATACTTACCCAATTGCGTCCAATGCTGCTTGGCTTTCGTAAAGCGAATGGGCTGACGCGAAAAGACGTCTCTGAAAGGTTAGGTGTGACCCAGCAAACCTATGCTCGTCTGGAGGCCAATCCAGCCAGTGCGAGTATTGAACGCCTGTTCAAAGTGTTTACCGTGCTGGGAGTAGAAATCAGCCTTTCATCGATGGCAAATTCATCAGAAATGATGCCGTCGGGAGAGAATAAATCTTTGGAAAATTTGCCCGCCAGACAGGAGAAATGGTGACGAGATGGCCCGGCGACAGCAACGTTTAGCGGCCTGGATGAACAACATCCAAGTCGGATCTGGAAAAGAGTAAAGGGCGATAATTCGTTACGATTGAACAGGGAGATTAGGATCCATCATTTTTTCCACTGACTTTCCCACATATGCCTCTGTTTCAAGGCTTAGCTCTCAATTCCTTGCTCACCGGTGATAACACCAAGATTGTTTCATGTAGCCAAGACTGAGTGAGGTGATGGCTGCATGTGCCATGGATTTTCCTTTCGTCAAATTAGCCAGAAAATGACATATTTAGATTTTAATTCCATAAATAAAACAAAAATAAGAATTAATATTCAATTAATTTCCATAACATAGTTATTTTAACCATATTTCAAATATGCTGGTTATATGTGCATTGAAAACTACAAAAGCGGACATATCTTATAGCTATCTTTCCGAGGGGAGCTGGCTATGTCTGACATAAGTGCAGGAAATCACTATGGCGTGCGGATACTAAGTCTTAATGGCGGGGGGGCCAGGGGAATGTTTACGATCAGTGTCCTTTCTGAGATTGAGAGGATACTTGCCAGCAAACACCCTAATCAGGATATTAAAATTGGCGATTATTTTGACCTCATTACAGGGACATCAATAGGCGGCATATTAGCTCTCGGCCTTGCTACAGGAAAAAGTGCCCGTGAGCTGGAACGAGTGTTCTTCGATAGGGCGAATGACATTTTTCCCAAAAGATGGTCCCTGACCAACTTGCTTAGATCACTTTGTGTGAATCGCCACAGGTTTAACAGACACCTCAGAGTCATTTAAGATGGCTTAAAGAGAGGTGCCCATGAGCGGTAAG
>NZ_JADBRF010000019.1:0-113403 GCF_014930485.1 Enterobacter cloacae complex sp. P47BA
AAGATGCCACCGGCTGAATATGAAAACCAGTATTACCAACGGCTCGGAAGTGTCTAGATTATCCGTGGCGATTCAGAACGAGGTGCTCAGGTAAAGTCGAACACAATAACAATGAACTTCAGTAAGGCTCGTGATAAATCAGACATAAATTGGGGGAATGGCACGCCAGCTACTTTCCATGAACAACGCTCGTTAGCGGAAAGACTATATGAGATTCAAGGGATAGATACTCAGAAGTTGCTAGGTCATAAGTCACCGAATCAAACGGCTCGATATCATGATGATCGGGGTAAAGATTGGATTAAAATATTTATATAAAGGAGTATACACTCCTTTATATAAATTTTTAAAACCCCACCGGACTGCAAAACGCCTTACCAATTTAATTAAACATAACAATTAATATCTTTTATTAAGAATGAATTTTAGACGTAAACTTTTATCTTAACCTATTCAGATAAAGATTTCTCTTTGCTAATCTTTATCGAGCGCTTTTATTTTAAATAACTTTTGAACGCACCCGCAAATAACCTTTATTATTTCGATATGCACTAACAATATAAAACCTTGCATGAACAAGTAGTTAAAAATTGTTAGAGAAAAAATTTCAGTGATGATAACCGCTAAGGCAGCACCAATTAACCCGAACCTTAGAGAAAACAAATAAGAAAGCACCAAACTAAAAACCAAAACAAATATAGTTTTATATAGCAAAAATCTATATCCAGAAAACTTAACAATTATTTTTGATGAAGCCATTCCAAGTGTAGATAATAATGTTGCAAAACATAATAAAATGCAAGGCGCTATAGATTCATTATACTCACCCCCATATATGTAGAAAATTATATAGTTTATCAAAAACGTCATCAGCAATATTACTGGAATTGACAGTAAAATGATATTCAAATGCAGTCTTGCACCAAGATTTATTATTTTTGATTTACTTTTCTCTCGAAATATTGCTGGTAAACAAGAGGTTAGCAATGATAGCAAAATGAAATTCCAACTAGTAGCAAGAGTTTGAGAAACTGAATATATGCCGACATCATGATCACCATACAAACATGATATTACAAGTAAATTCAACCTCGGATAGATTGATGCAATAACAGAAGGAATAACGAGAATACTACCCGCATAACTCAGGTGAAAAAATCTTTTTCTTAATACTTTGTATTTTATTGACACTTTACTTTTATACTCCCTCCGGAATATAAATAACTTCAAAAAGTAAGGGGTGGCGCTTATAATTATAAGAGGCAATCCAAAAAAGATAACCGGAGCTTTATATTTAACCATTAATGCTCTGACTACTAAACCGAAAATAAGTCCGGTTACGTTTGCAAGAGCATTCATTCTAGAGTTCAGTAATGACTCATTAAGGCTGGTATATGTATCAATTGTGTAAAAGTAATATGCCAAACATATTGACAGCACTAACACCATACCTGTTAAATCCATTTGCACATTTAAAATCATGATGCAAGCACATGCAAAAAATATAAATACCGCACTCCTCAATATGAATACAGGCAACATTAATTGAATGCCGCCCAGTAAATTTGTGGTTATTCTTTTATAGAAAATACTATCGCTACCAAAAACCGCGGCAACTTGGATAATTTGAAAAATCGCAGTTGCGATTGCTATTTGCCCAATTACTACAGGCCCCAAGTATTTAGCTACTAAAGCGTTTATAAAGAAAAGACCAATTACGCCTATTGATTTTTCTGTAATCATCCAAATGATATTTTTTTGAGTTTTAGTTAACACCTATCCAACCTCTTTTAAATATTTATTTCTCTTCATCATCTTTATATAGTAAATCTATGAATTGCGTTATATCCATGCTATTTTTATTCAATAGCATAACGTAAACAACAGCAACTATCAGTATCAATAAGACAATACATGAAAGTAGAAATAACATATTCAATCCTCTTTCTAACATTAAATTCAAAACCAATCTAATTCAAAACAGAATGAGTAGACTAGTAAAAATATCGCAAAAAAAATAGAATTGCAGAAGTGTTTTTAGCAATACTCAAGCATGGAAAACATTAGTATGCACGCTATATATTATAAATAGTTATAATATATATTATTAGCACCCTACCAAACAATCAACTAATACAAAATACACATCCAAACGACTATTGAGAATGATAGATTGATATTTTTTGACGAACCCAGAACTGCCTGCTGGTAATTTAACTAATAGATAAATTATGTATAATTACACAAGAACATATTTAAATTTAAACTTGCCATCCCCTAAAAAGATCATATGATTGCCTAACATCAAACTTTAAGAATGAAAATAATAGCAGAGGCATTAAATCATGTTTGACCATATCTTAGAGATTGTTGAAGCTTCTAACAAATTTATACGCATTTATGCGTCAAATGGACAGCAGATACACAGCACACTCAATAATAAACCACATGTTTACTTTCTCACCGAAGGTAGAGTAGATATTTATAGGAAAACAGACGATATTTTAATTTTCACTGTATATGCACCTCATATTTTAGGGTTATTTTTTATGTTCGAAAAGAATGATTATCATTATTTCAGAGCTTCAACGGATGCAACCTTTACAGCAATTCCAACTATAGAACTGAACTGCCTGGCTGATAGTAATGATTTGTGGAAACATTTTTTCTTAATGACTTGTGAAATCGCTTCAAACTTTTTCAAAAGGGATCAAAGATTTTCATCAAAAAATGCCTACGATATTATAAAAAACAACTTAGAAGCTATATGGGAATTACCAGAAAATGAAAGATCTCAAATTTCAGTTTTCAAATTCATTTTATCTAGAAGTACAATATCTCGTAGCTCCTTAAATAAAGTTCTAAAAGACCTCAATGATGGGGGGTATATTAAAATTCACAGAGGAAAACTTTTAAACATTAAAAACCTACCGCTAAAATATTAATCACTTAGGCGGCAGAAAAATCTTTCTCCATAATGGTGTTGTTTCTGATGTAATACTCTTCTTTTCGTTTATGCGATAATTAGCATAAAGACAATAGATTGAGAATGGAATCAATACCATTATCGATACAATAGATATTATATTATACATGCTCATAAACCCCTTCCTTTGTTGCCAGAGCATACATATAAAGTTCATGTCTATTTTTTAAATTTAATTTTTGCAAAATATTACGCCGATGTGTGCTTATTGTCTTTTTTGTTATGTTAAGAATAATTGCAATGTTGTCATCTGTTGTTCCTTCAGAAAACAAAGTGAACAAAAGAGCCTCTTTTGATGATAGTTTTTTAAAATGAAGCATATCATGAAAGTCATTTTGGTCTGTTAAATCATTAAAACACTCAATGTATTTATCCAAGTCGTAATTACATGGTAAAATCAAAGTTTTTTCTGGTCTGTATTTTGAAACTGCATAACAATGTAAAAAGTTATCTGTAATAATAATATCTTGAGTATGATACTTATGATAAAAAATAAGTGTTGGAAGCTTTGTTGTTTGCTCAACGTTATATGTATAAGATTCAAAAACTTTTGAATCTTCAATAAGTTCCCTGATGCCGTGATATAAAAAATAATTGTCAGTAATAACGTATATTCTTAATAATTTTTTAGAGATCATTTTATTCACCTTCAAAATCAAAACAAATATCCTATCCCAATGATGAAAGTATTTATTTCTTTGTTATCAATAATACCCAATTCATATCCTGAATTTAATTGAATGTTGTCTGTTAAATTGTAAAAAAAACCAGCACCAAAAGCGGCTCCATAAACCTCATGTGTTTGATTAGGTTGCATTTTTGAACCAGAAGCAAGACCAGCAAGCCCATATAATTTTAAATCTTGCGTAATGTTAAATGCTATACCCGGCATAATAGATGCATATTTATTCTTTAAATAAGAATATCCAGATCCGCTGGTGTTCTGTATATAAGTGCCTGATGCGACCAGTGCGAAATTATTCATATCGTGTCTAAACATGATATTCATTCCATGCATATTTTCTGCCCCATTTTTCTTGCCTATGGCATAATTCATAGACATTGAATTACTAGCAGATACAGTCGTGTTAAAAACGCAAATAAAAAGAAACAGCACTGCAAGCTTGATTTTATGCATAAATCCTCCAAAAATTTCTCTTAAATATACAGAGATAAAATTGTGTTACCAGCATATAAATACGCAAGAAAAAGTTATAATCACACAATGAAATGTATATTTTTGTATATTGACTAAGGAAATCAACAGGAACCAGTGATTCCCAGATAAAATAGCAAAAGGATATGAGAACCGACGTTGTATACATTTCTGATAGTTTGGAAACTACAACGCCCGAATACATATTATATGCTTATAGTAACCTGTATGCCGTCTGGTAAATTGTTTTGGAAAATGCGGAAATAATAGGGAAAAACATCTGATTAAGAGAGGATTTTGATAATCTATTTTGATAAATTGTTGATAACCGTTCGAAAACTAATAATAAAAACGGGAACCAATCGGCTCCCGCTCTTGTTTAACCCAGAATCTGGATTACATGTTCGCGATAATCGCGTCGCCAAACTCTGAGCATTTCAGCAGCTTAGCGCCTTCCATCAGACGTTCGAAATCGTAAGTTACGGTTTTCGCGTTGATGGCGCCTTCCATACCTTTAACAATCAGGTCTGCGGCTTCGAACCATTCCATATGACGCAGCATCATCTCTGCGGAGAGGATGATAGAGCCTGGGTTCACTTTGTCCTGGCCTGCGTATTTTGGTGCAGTACCGTGGGTTGCTTCGAACAGGGCGCACTCGTCGCCGATGTTCGCGCCGGGGGCGATACCGATACCGCCAACCTGTGCCGCCAGGGCGTCAGAAATGTAGTCACCGTTCAGGTTCATACAGGCGATCACGTCGTATTCAGCAGGACGCAGCAGGATCTGCTGCAGGAACGCATCGGCGATCACATCTTTAATGATGATCTCTTTGCCGGTGTTCGGGTTCTTGATCTTCTGCCACGGGCCGCCGTCGATCAGCTCACCGCCGAACTCTTCGGTCGCCAGCTGGTAGCCCCAGTCTTTGAACGCGCCTTCGGTGAACTTCATGATGTTGCCCTTGTGAACCAGGGTCACAGAATCACGGTCGTTGGTGATCGCGTATTCAATGGCCGCACGCACCAGGCGCTTGGTCCCTTCTTCAGAGCACGGCTTAATGCCGATACCGCAGTGCTCAGGGAAGCGAATTTTCTTCACGCCCATCTCTTCGCGCAGGAATTTAATCACTTTTTCTGCATCAGCAGAGTCCGCTTTCCACTCAATGCCCGCGTAGATGTCTTCTGAGTTTTCGCGGAAGATAACCATGTCGGTCAGTTCAGGGTGCTTAACCGGGCTTGGGGTGCCCTGATAGTAACGAACCGGACGCAGACACACGTACAGGTCCAGCTCCTGACGCAGCGCCACGTTCAGGGAACGGATGCCGCCGCCGACCGGAGTGGTCAGTGGGCCTTTAATAGCAACGCGGTAGTCGCGGATCAGGTCCAGCGTTTCCGCTGGCAGCCAGACGTCCTGGCCATAAACTTGCGTTGATTTCTCACCGGTGTAAATTTCCATCCAGGAAATTTTACGCTCGCCTTTGTAGGCTTTCTCAACAGCGGCATCAACCACTTTCAGCATTGCCGGGGTAACGTCTACACCGATACCGTCGCCTTCGATGAACGGAATAATCGGATTGTGAGGAACGTTAATCTTGCCGTTTTGCAGGGTGATCTTTTTACCTTCCGCCGGAACAACTACTTTGCTTTCCATTAACCTCTCCTTCGAGCGCTTCTGGTTGTTACTGATCTTATGTTAATAAATTGTAATGAGCCCTTCGATAGTACCTGATTGTCCTGCGCCATGAAAGGTCTTCGTTATTAGGCTATAATGCGGCAATTGATAACGCCTGAAAATACCATGAAGAAAACTTCTTTTACAAAACACCGGGTTGAGCGATTCAGCTCGCGACAAGCCGCCAGACGACCGCAAGAAACCCAGCCAAAGCGGGTTATTCTGTTCAATAAACCCTACGATGTTTTGCCGCAGTTTACCGATGAGGCCGGACGCAGCACGCTAAAGGATTACGTCCCCGTTCAGGGCGTCTACGCCGCCGGTCGCCTGGACCGGGACAGCGAAGGACTTTTGGTCCTAACCAACGACGGCGCCCTACAGGCAAAGCTTACACAACCGGGCAAACGCACCGGCAAAATTTACTTTGTGCAGGTTGAAGGCGAGCCGGACGAAGAGACGCTGGCGAAACTGCGCAGCGGGGTGACGCTGAACGACGGTCCCACCCTACCCGCCGGTATTGAACGCGTGAATGAGCCGGAGTGGCTGTGGCCGCGTAACCCGCCCATTCGCGAGCGCAAATCTATCCCGACAAGCTGGCTCAAAATCACCCTGTATGAAGGCCGCAACCGCCAGGTGAGGCGAATGACCGCGCACGTCGGCTTCCCTACCCTACGTCTGATTCGCTACGCCATGGGCAGCTACACGCTGGATACGCTGGCAAACGGCGAATGGCGCGACGCTGCCCCTTAAGGAGAAACGATGTTTAAACCTCATGTTACGGTCGCCTGCGTGGTGCACGCGCAGGGAAAATTCCTCGTTGTGGAAGAGAGCATCAACGGCAGGGCGCTGTGGAATCAGCCTGCCGGACATCTTGAAGCCAATGAAACGTTGCTGCAGGCCGCGAAGCGCGAGCTTTGGGAAGAGACCGGCATTCGCGCTGAGCCCCAGCACTTCATTCGCATGCACCAGTGGATTGCGCCCGACAGCACCCCATTCCTGCGCTTTTTATTCGCCGTTGAGCTTAGCGAAACGTGCGTCACAGAACCGCATGATGACGATATCGATCGCTGCCTGTGGGTCACCGCCGAGGAGATCCTGAACGCGCCAAACCTGCGCTCGCCGCTGGTTGCGGAAAGCATCCGCTGCTGGCAGTCAGGCGCACGCCTGCCGCTGGGTGTCATCGGAGAATTTAACTGGCCGTTTACAGAGGGTGTCAACGGTGGGGGGGCGTGATAGAATACGCCGCCTTGAAGTTCAATGTCGTGAGTATTCCATGTCAGATAACAGCCAGAAAAAAGTGATCGTCGGCATGTCCGGCGGTGTCGATTCCTCCGTTTCCGCCTACCTGTTGCAGCAACAGGGCTATAAGGTGGAGGGCCTGTTCATGAAGAACTGGGAGGAAGACGATGGCGAGGAATACTGCACTGCCGCAGCGGATCTCGCCGACGCGCAGGCCGTATGCGACAAACTCGGCATTGAACTGCACACCGTTAACTTTGCCGCAGAATACTGGGACAACGTCTTTGAACTGTTCCTGGAAGAGTACAAAGCGGGCCGTACCCCGAACCCGGATATTCTGTGCAACAAAGAGATCAAATTTAAAGCCTTCCTGGAATTCGCCGCGGAAGATCTGGGCGCTGACTACATTGCGACCGGTCACTACGTGCGACGTGCGGACGTGAATGGCAAAAGCCAACTGCTGCGCGGCCTCGACGGCAATAAAGACCAGAGCTACTTCCTTTATACGCTGAGCCACGAACAGATTGCGCAAAGTCTGTTCCCGGTCGGCGAACTGGAAAAGCCGGAAGTGCGTAAAATTGCCGAAGAGCTGGACCTGATCACCGCGAAGAAAAAAGACTCCACCGGTATCTGCTTTATCGGCGAGCGCAAATTCCGTGATTTCCTGGGCCGCTACCTGCCTGCACAGCCAGGTAAAATTGTCACCGTTGATGGCGACGAGATTGGTCAGCATCAGGGGCTGATGTACCACACCTTAGGCCAGCGTAAAGGCCTGGGTATTGGTGGGACGAAAGAAGGCAGCGAAGATCCGTGGTACGTGGTCGACAAAGACGTCGAAAACAATATTCTGGTGGTGGCTCAGGGTCACGACCACCCGCGTCTGATGTCCGTTGGCCTTATCGCACAGCAGTTGCACTGGGTCGATCGCGAGCCCCTGAAAGGCACGCTGCGCTGCACGGTGAAAACGCGCTACCGCCAGACCGATATTCCTTGCACCATCACCGCGCTTGATGACGACCGTATTGACGTCCGTTTCGACGAGCCGGTCGCCGCCGTTACCCCGGGCCAGTCTGCTGTCTTCTACAGCGGCGAAATCTGCCTGGGCGGCGGGATCATTGAACAGCGCCTGCCGCTGCCCGCTGTTTAACCGATTGCACACATAAAGGAGACCGTGTGGCGAAGAATTATTATGACATCACCCTGGCGCTGGCAGGAATTTGCCAGTCTGCTCGTCTGGTGCAACAACTGGCGCATCAGGGTCACTGTGACGCTGATGCCCTGCACGTTTCGCTCAACAGCGTTATCGACCTCAACCCCGGTTCAACCCTGGGCGTGTTCGGTGGCAGTGAAACCAATCTTCGTCTCGGTCTTGAAACCCTGCTTGGCGTGCTTAACGCCAGTAGCCGTCAGGGGTTAAACGCGGAACTGACCCGCTACACCTTAAGCCTGATGGTGCTTGAGCGTAAGCTAAGCGCGGCGAAAGGCGCGCTCAATACCCTGGGCGATCGCATCGCCGGGCTACAGCGTCAGCTCGACCATTTTGACCTGCAGTCTGAAACGCTGCTGAGCGCCATGGCGGGCATTTACGTTGATGTCATCAGCCCGCTGGGCCCGCGCATTCAGGTCACCGGCTCCCCTGCCGTACTGCAAAGCCCGCAGGTGCAGGCGAAGGTCCGCGCTTCCCTGCTGGCTGGGATCCGCGCCGCCGTGCTGTGGCATCAGGTTGGCGGTGGCCGCCTGCAGTTAATGTTTTCTCGTAATCGCCTGACTACTCAGGCAAAACAAATTCTTGCTCATTGTTAACCTCCCGGAGTTGCGAATTATGGAATTATCCTCACTGACCGCCGTATCCCCTGTCGATGGACGCTACGGCGATAAAGTCAGCGCGCTGCGCGGGATCTTCAGCGAATATGGTTTGCTGAAGTTCCGTGTTCAGGTTGAAGTACGCTGGCTGCAGAAGCTGGCCGCCCAGGCAGCAATCAAGGAAGTTCCTGCTTTTGACGAAAAGGCAAACGATTACCTTGATAAAATCGTTGCTGAGTTTAGCGAAGAAGATGCCGCGCGTATTAAGACCATTGAACGCACCACCAACCACGACGTGAAAGCGGTTGAGTATTTCCTGAAAGAGAAAGTGGAAAGCGTCCCGGCCCTGCATGCGGTATCCGAGTTCATTCACTTCGCCTGTACGTCCGAAGATATCAATAACCTGTCTCACGCGCTGATGCTCTCCACCGCGCGTAAAGAAGTGGTGCTGCCTTACTGGCGTAAAATCATCGACGCGGTGAAAGCGCTGTCCGTGGAATACCGCGACATTCCGCTGCTTTCCCGTACTCACGGCCAGCCAGCCACCCCATCCACGATGGGTAAAGAGATGGCGAACGTGGCGTACCGTATGGAGCGCCAGTATCGTCAGCTGGAGCAGGTTGAAATTCTGGGTAAAATCAACGGCGCGGTCGGTAACTACAATGCCCACATTGCCGCGTACCCGGAAGTGGACTGGCATCAGTTCAGCGAAGAGTTCGTGACCTCTCTGGGGATCCAGTGGAACCCGTACACCACCCAGATTGAGCCGCACGACTACATTGCAGAGCTGTTTGACTGCATCGCGCGCTTCAACACCATCCTGATCGACTTCGATCGCGACGTGTGGGGCTACATCGCGCTGAACCACTTCAAGCAGAAGACTATCGCCGGGGAAATTGGCTCCTCCACCATGCCGCACAAAGTGAACCCAATCGACTTCGAAAACTCCGAGGGCAATCTGGGCCTGGCGAATGCCGTGCTGCAGCATATGGCGAGCAAGCTGCCGGTTTCCCGCTGGCAGCGCGACCTGACCGATTCCACCGTGCTGCGTAACCTGGGCGTGGGCATTGGCTACGCGCTGATCGCGTATCAGTCCACCCTGAAGGGCGTGAGCAAGCTCGAAGTGAACCGTGACCGTCTTCTGGACGAGCTGGATCACAACTGGGAAGTATTGGCAGAGCCGATTCAGACCGTGATGCGCCGCTACGGTATCGAAAAACCGTACGAGAAGCTGAAAGAGCTGACACGCGGTAAACGCGTCGATGCCGAAGGCATGAAACAGTTTATCGACGGTCTGGCACTGCCGGAAGAAGAGAAAACCCGCCTGAAGGCCATGACTCCGGCGAATTACATTGGCCGCGCCATCACCATGGTTGATGAGCTGAAGTAACGTTCCTTCCCCCCCTTTCCGCCCGGAAAGGGGGTTGCTTTTCCCCGGTTTACTGAATGTTTATCCCCACAGCAACATAATCAGCGTTAAACTATTCATACTATTTATTCTGGGAGAAAAGATGATGCGCGTACTGGTTGTTGAGGATAACGCATTGCTACGCCACCACCTGAAGGTTCAGCTTCAGGAGATGGGACATCAGGTGGATGATGCTGAAGATGCAAAAGAAGCCGATTATTATCTCAATGAACACCTGCCGGACATCGCCATTGTCGATTTAGGCCTGCCTGATGAAGACGGCCTGTCGTTAATTCGTCGCTGGCGCAGCCATGACGTTTCCCTGCCGGTTCTGGTTCTCACCGCCCGCGAAGGCTGGCAGGACAAAGTTGAAGTGCTCAGCGCCGGTGCGGATGATTACGTCACCAAACCGTTTCACATTGAAGAAGTGGCGGCGCGCATGCAGGCGCTGTTACGCCGCAACAGCGGGCTGGCTTCACAGGTTATCTCCATTCCGCCTTTCCAGGTGGATCTCTCCCGTCGCGAGCTCTCGATTAACGATGAAGTGATCAAGCTCACCGCGTTCGAATACACCATTATGGAAACGCTGATCCGTAACAGCGGAAAAGTAGTGAGCAAAGACTCCTTAATGCTCCAGCTCTACCCGGATGCTGAGCTGCGCGAGAGTCACACCATAGACGTGCTGATGGGCCGTTTGCGTAAGAAAATTCAGGCGCAGTATCCGCAGGACGTGATTACGACCGTCCGCGGCCAGGGCTACCTGTTCGAATTACGCTAAATGAGACGGATTTTGCGCCACATTCTGCCCCTCTCGCTGCGGGTTCGTTTTTTACTGGCAACGGCCGCGGTGGTGCTGGTGCTGTCGCTCTCCTACGGTCTGGTCGCCCTGGTGGGCTACAGCGTCAGCTTCGATAAAACGACCTTTCGACTGTTACGCGGCGAAAGTAATCTGTTTTATACCCTGGCCACATGGGAAGACAACCACATCACCGTTGAAATGCCAGAAAACCTGGATCAACAGAGTCCTACTTTAGCCCTGATTTACAATGAAAAGGGAAAGTTGCTTTGGGCGCAACGCGATATTCCGTGGCTGGCGAAAAGCATTCGTCCGGAGTGGCTCAAAACCAACGGGTTTCATGAGATAGAAGCCGATCTCAATACCACCAGCACGCTGATTCGCGAAGATCGCTCGATGCAGCAAAAGCTCAATGAAATCCGGGCTGACGATGCCGAGACGGAAATGACGCATTCGGTGGCGATCAATATCTACCCGGCGACCATGAACATGCCGCAGTTAACTATTGTGGTGATCGACACCATTCCGGTTGAGCTAAAACGTTCCTATAAGGTCTGGGGCTGGTTCGTTTATGTTCTGGCCGCAAACCTGCTGCTGGTGATCCCGCTGCTTTGGGTGGCGGCGTGGTGGAGCTTGCGCCCTATTGAGTCCCTGGCGCGAGAGGTGCGCGAGCTTGAGGAACATCATCGTGAAAAGCTCAATCCGGAAACCACCCGTGAGCTGACCAGTCTGGTGCGTAACCTCAATCGCCTGCTGAAAAGCGAGCGTGAACGCTATGATAAGTACCGTACGACCCTGACCGACCTCACCCACAGCCTGAAAACGCCGCTGGCCGTAATGCAAAGCACCCTGCGTTCCATGCGCAGCTCAAGGCTGAGCGTCGACGATGCCGAGCCGGTGATGCTGGAACAAATCAGCCGAATCTCGCAGCAAATTGGCTACTATCTGCACCGCGCCAGCATGCGTTCCGGCAGCGCGCTCCTGAGCCGCGAGCTGCACCCGGTGGCCCCGCTGCTGGATAATCTCACGTCCGCCCTTAACAAGGTGTATCAGCGTAAAGGGGTCAACATCAGTCTCGATATTTCGCCTGAAATTAGCTTTGTTGGCGAAAAAAATGACTTCATGGAAGTGATGGGCAACCTGCTGGATAACGCCTGTAAATACTGCCTGGAGTTTGTTGAAGTATCGGCGCGCCAGACGGATAACGAGTTACACATTATCGTTGAGGATGATGGCCCCGGGATCCCGCTTAATAAACGTGATGTGGTGTTCGATCGCGGTCAGCGAGCGGATACGCTGCGCCCCGGTCAGGGCGTGGGTTTAGCCGTCGCCCGTGAGATTGTCGACCAGTATGACGGAAAAATCGAAACCAGCGAAAGCTTGCTCGGCGGGGCCAGAATGGAAGTGATTTTTGGTCGTCAGCAGCCCACATCGGACGATAGTTAACCCGTTATGTGAAAAATGCGAGGATCTCGCAGCCGGGGGGCTGAGCTTCCGTTATAATCCGAGTCAGTAAGAGCCTGCGGATAAAAAAATATGGATTATCACTTAACACTTAACTGGCCCGAGTTTATTGAACGTTACTGGCAAAAGCGCCCGGTGGTTCTGAAACGCGGGTTCAGCAACTTTGTCGACCCTATCTCACCTGACGAGCTGGCCGGTCTGGCCATGGAAAACGAAGTCGACAGCCGTCTGGTCAGCCACCAGGACGGGAAATGGCAGGTCAGCCACGGTCCTTTCGAAAGCTACGATCATCTCGGCGAAAGCAACTGGTCGCTGCTGGTGCAGGCGGTTAACCACTGGCACGAGCCGACTGCCGCGCTAATGCGCCCGTTCCGCGCCCTGCCCGACTGGCGAATGGACGATCTGATGATCTCCTTCTCCGTACCTGGCGGCGGCGTGGGTCCGCATCTGGACCAGTACGACGTGTTTATCATTCAGGGCACGGGCCGCCGCCGCTGGCGCGTGGGCGAAAAAGTGCCGATGAAGCAGCACTGCCCGCACCCGGATCTGCTTCAGGTGGATCCGTTCGAAGGCATTATCGACGAAGAGCTGGAGCCAGGCGATATTCTCTACATTCCGCCAGGATTCCCTCACGAAGGTTACTCCCTGGAGAACTCGCTGAACTACTCTGTCGGGTTCCGCGCGCCAAGCGGCCGCGAGATGATCAGCGGCTTTGCCGACTATGTCCTGCAGCGCGAGCTGGGAAGCTATCGCTACAGCGATCCGGATGTGCCTGCACGCGAGCATCCGGCAGACATCGTGCCAGAAGAGCTGGATAAGCTGCGCGGCATGATGCTGGATCTGATCAACGAGCCGGAACATTTCAGGCAGTGGTTTGGCGAATTTATCAGCCAGTCACGTCACGAGCTGGACGTTGCACCGCCGGAGCCGCCGTATCAGGCAGATGAGATCTATGATGCGCTGCAGCAGGGTGACAAGCTGGTTCGTCTGGGCGGATTACGCGTGCTGCGCATTGGTGAAGAGGTCTTCGTCAACGGTGAGAAGCTCGACTCCCCGCACCGCCCGGCGCTGGAAGCCATTGCCAGCCATATGGTACTGACGGCAGAAACCTTTGGCGACGCGCTGGAAGACCCATCCTTCCTCGCGATGCTGGCCGCGCTGGTCAACAGCGGGTACTGGTTCTTTGAGGACTGAGTTGTGACAATGCCCGGTGGCGCAGCGCCACCGGGCATTTTTTTAGCGTTTAGCGGTTAACTCGGCTATGCGCACAATCACCTTCACCGCCTTTTCCATCCCTTCCAGCGTCACAAACTCATGCTTGCCGTGGTAGTTATAGCCCCCGGTAAACAGGTTTGGGCACGGTAGCCCCATAAACGACAGCTGCGAGCCGTCAGTACCGCCGCGAATCGGTTTTAAGACCGGTTCAATATCGCAGTCTCGCATCGCCTGCTGGGCGATATCCAGAATGTGCGGATGGGCCATCACCTTGTCGCGCATATTGTAATAGCTGTCTTCAATGATCAGCTCAATATAGCAGTCAGGATGCAATCCCTTCCCAACCTTCTTGGCGATCTCCATCATTTTGCGCTTGCGCGCCTCAAAAGCTTTACGGTCAAAATCGCGGATGATGTAGTGCATCTGCGCACTGTCCACGGTGCCTTTGATGCTGGTGAGGTGATAAAAGCCCTCGTACCCCTCTGTCTGTTCAGGGCTCTCTTCCGCCGGGACTTCCGCATGAATACGCGACGCCAGCGACAGCGCGTTCACCATCACCCCTTTGGCAGACCCTGGGTGAACGTTGTTTCCGACAATTTTTATGGTCACCGACGCCGCGTTGAAGTTTTCATACTCCAGCTCGCCCACGCCACCGCCGTCGACAGTATACGCCCACTGCGCGTTAAAAGCGTCCACGTCGAAGTGCTTCGCGCCCTTACCCACCTCTTCATCTGGGGTAAAAGCAACGCGGATGTCCCCGTGCGGGATGTTTTTACCTTTCAGCACCGCCAGCGCCGTCATGATTTCCGCGATGCCCGCCTTGTCATCCGCCCCCAGCAGCGTTTTGCCGTCGGTGGTGATCAGCGTCTGCCCGAGCAGCTGGTGCAGCACCGGGAACATCACCGGAGAGAGCACTTCGTCGCCAATCCCCAGCGCGATATCACCGCCGCGGTAGTTTTCCACAATCTGCGGGTTCACGTGTTTGCCGCTAAAATCAGGTGAGGTATCGACATGAGAAATAAAGCCAATCGCCGGAATATCACCCGGCACATTCGCCGGCAGCGTTCCCATCACAGTGCCTTTTTCGCTTAACGTGACGTTGACCAGCCCCATGGCCTCAAGCTGCTCTTTGAGCAGGTTTAACAACTTCCACTGGCCTTCGGTGCTTGGCACCTGGCGGACACCCGGCTTAGATTGGGTATCCAGCGAAACATACTGTAAAAAACGCTCAAGTAATTTATCCATGCAGTCACCCTCACTTTTTGTGACAACATTATCAGTAAGCATCAAAACGCAAATATTGCGTCAGGTCACTTTTATCCCGCAAACGAGAACTTTTTACGTTTATATCTTTATGCGTTAATAAATGTAGCTTATGAATCAGTGACAAGGATTGGCGATTACGGGGGATTGCCGTAGAATGTCCGCCCTCATTACGAGTCACCAAGGTGGTTACACACAAACCCCGCTTCAGTCTGCTGCCTGAGGCGTCTATATGGGACAGCGCAAAAATTGAATACACAATCCCGTTCTCGTTCACCGCTGGTGCAACTGGAACGAATTCGTAAAAGCTTTGATGGCAAAGACGTCATTTCCGACCTCAACCTGACCATCAATGATGGTGAGTTTCTTACGCTGCTTGGCCCTTCCGGCTGCGGCAAAACCACCGTACTGCGCCTTATCGCCGGGCTGGAAAGCGTTGATAATGGCCGCATTCATCTTGAGAACCAGGACATAACCCAGGTTCCTGCCGAAGATCGCCACGTCAATACCGTTTTTCAGAGCTACGCCCTGTTCCCGCACATGACCGTGTTTGAGAACGTGGCGTTTGGCCTGCGGATGCAAAAAACCCCGGCTAATGAGATCGAACCGCGCGTCACCGAAGCCCTGCGCATGGTTCAGCTGGAGACGTTTGCCCAGCGAAAGCCCCACCAGCTCTCCGGCGGTCAGCAGCAGCGCGTGGCCATTGCCCGCGCGGTCGTCAATAAACCGCGCCTGCTTCTGCTGGATGAATCCCTCTCCGCGCTGGATTACAAGCTGCGCAAGCAGATGCAGAACGAGTTGAAAGCGCTACAGCGCAAGCTCGGTATCACCTTTGTCTTCGTCACCCACGATCAGGAAGAGGCGCTGACCATGTCAGACCGTATCGTGGTAATGCGTGACGGTAAGATTGAGCAGGACGGTACGCCGCGTGAAATTTACGAAGAGCCGAAAAACCTGTTTGTCGCCAGCTTTATTGGCGAGATCAATATCTTCAACGCCACCGTGCTTGAGCGTCTGGATGCACAGCGCGTTCGCGCGAACGTCGAGGGACGCGACTGCATTATCACCGTGAACTTTGCCGTCGAGAAAGGACAAAAACTCAACGTCCTGCTGCGCCCGGAAGATCTCCGCGTTGATGAGATCCACGACACGGCCGACGTCGAAGGTCTGATCGGTTACGTTCGCGAACGTAACTATAAAGGGATGACCCTCGAGTCCGTTGTGGAACTGGAGAACGGCAAAATGGTGATGGTCAGCGAATTCTTTAACGAGGACGATCCTGACTTTGACCACTCTCTTGACCAGAAAATGGTTATCAACTGGGTAGAAAGCTGGGAGGTTGTGCTGGCTGATGAAGAACACAAGTAAGTTCCAGAAGGTGGTCATTGCCACTATCGTCGGTTGGCTTGTGTTATTTGTCTTTTTACCCAACCTGATGATCATCGCCACCAGCTTCCTGACCCGCGACGATGCAAACTTCGTTTCGCTGGTCTTTACGCTGGACAACTACGCGCGCCTGCTCGATCCGCTCTATTTCGACGTGCTGTTGCACTCGCTCAATATGGCGCTGATTGCCACCGTGGCCTGCCTGCTGCTGGGGTACCCTTTCGCATGGTTCCTGGCGGGACTGCCGCAAAAGGTGCGCCCGCTGCTGCTGTTTCTGCTGATTGTGCCGTTCTGGACCAACTCACTGATTCGCATCTACGGGCTGAAAATCTTCCTCAGCACCAAAGGCTACCTCAACGCGTTTCTGCTGTGGCTGGGCGTGATTGATACGCCAGTGCGCATCATGTTTACCCCAGGTGCGGTAATCATTGGCCTGGTCTATATCCTGCTGCCGTTTATGGTGATGCCGCTCTACTCCAGCATTGAGAAGCTCGATAAACCGCTGCTGGAAGCGGCAAAAGATCTGGGGGCCAGCAAGCTGCAGACCTTTATCCGCATTATCATTCCGCTGACCATGCCCGGCATTATTGCGGGCTGTCTGCTTGTCATGCTCCCGGCGATGGGCCTGTTCTACGTGTCTGACCTGATGGGCGGGGCGAAAAACCTGCTGATTGGGAACGTGATCAAGAGTCAGTTCCTGAACATTCGCGACTGGCCGTTCGGCTCCGCGACCAGCATTACGCTCACGGTGGTGATGGGACTGATGCTGCTGGTCTACTGGCGCGCTTCTCGCCTGCTCAACAAGAAGGTGGAACTCGAATGATCGGTCGACTGCTTCGCGGCGGTTTTATGACCGCCATTTACGCTTACCTTTATATCCCGATTATCATTTTGATCGTGAACTCGTTTAACAGCTCGCGGTTCGGGATCAACTGGCAGGGGTTTACCACCAACTGGTACAGCCTGCTAATGAACAATGACAGCCTGCTGCAGGCCGCACAGCACTCGCTGACGATGGCGATCGTCTCCGCCACCTTCGCCACGCTGATTGGCTCGCTGACCGCCGTGGCGCTGTATCGCTACAGTTTTCGCGGCAAGCCCTTCGTCAGCGGCATGCTGTTTGTAGTGATGATGTCGCCGGACATCGTGATGGCGATTTCGCTGCTGGTGCTGTTTATGCTGCTGGGCGTACAGCTTGGCTTCTGGTCGCTGCTGTTTTCCCATATCACCTTCTGCCTGCCGTTTGTGGTGGTCACCGTCTACGCGCGTCTGAAAGGGTTCGACGTGCGCATGCTGGAAGCGGCGAAAGATCTGGGTGCCAGCGAGATGATCATCCTGCGCAAAATCATCCTGCCGCTGGCGATGCCTGCCGTCGCCGCCGGATGGCTGCTCAGCTTTACCCTGTCGATGGATGACGTCGTGGTTTCCTCCTTCGTGACCGGGCCGAGCTACGAAATTCTGCCGTTGAAGATCTATTCGATGGTAAAAGTTGGCGTCTCACCGGAGGTGAACGCGCTGGCGACCATACTGCTGCTGTTTTCGCTGGTTCTGGTGATCGCCAGCCAGGTTCTTGCTCGTGATAAAACAAAAACTCAGGGGACAATGAAATGAAAAAAATGCTCGCCGCTGCGGCGCTGGTGCTTGGCATGGGTGCCGCGCACGCTGATGACAGCAAAACGCTCTACTTCTACAACTGGACGGAATACGTGCCGCCGGGCCTGCTGGAGCAGTTCACCAAAGAGACGGGCATCAAGGTGATCTATTCGACCTATGAGTCGAATGAAACCATGTACGCCAAGCTCAAAACCTACAAGGACGGCGCCTACGATCTGGTGGTTCCTTCCACCTACTTTGTCGACAAAATGCGCAAAGAGGGCATGATCCAGAAGATCGACAAAACGAAGCTAACTAATTTTTCAAACCTCGATCCTGAGATGCTCAACAAGCCTTTCGACCCGAATAACGACTACTCCATTCCGTATATCTGGGGGGCGACGGCGATTGGCGTGAACAGCGAGGCCATCGATCCGAAAACGGTCACCGGCTGGGCGGATCTGTGGAAACCGGAATACAAAGGCAGCCTGCTGTTAACCGACGACGCGCGTGAAGTGTTCCAGATCGCGCTGCGTAAACTTGGCTATTCCGGTAACACCACCGATCCGAAAGAGATCGACGCGGCTTACAACGAGCTGAAAAAGCTGATGCCTAACGTGGCGGCATTCAACTCTGATAACCCGGCGAATCCGTATATGGAAGGCGAAGTAAACCTGGGGATGGTGTGGAACGGCTCTGCGTATGTTGCCCGTCAGGCCGGGACGCCGCTGGAGGTGGTCTGGCCGAAGGAAGGCGGGATCTTCTGGATGGATAGCCTCGCGATCCCGGCCAACGCGAAGAACGTGGACGGTGCACTGAAGCTGATTAATTTCCTGCTGCGTCCGGACGTGGCGAAACAGGTAGCCGAGACGATTGGCTACCCGACGCCAAACCTGGCCGCCCGCAAGCTGCTGAAGCCTGACGTGGCTAACGATAAGTCACTCTATCCGGATGCCGAAACCATCAGCAAAGGAGAATGGCAGAACGATGTAGGCGACGCGAGCCGCCTTTACGAAGAGTATTATCAGAAGTTAAAAGCAGGTCGTTAATGCAATACATAACGGGCGACGCAACGTCGCCCGTTACTCTTACAGCCCCTTCAGAAGCTTATCTACAAACGCTGGCACCACCTCGCTCGCCAGGCCATATTGCTTCTCTTCAAACTCGCTGCCCACCTGGCTCGGCTCCAGATTGAGCTCCACCGTATGCGCCCCATGCAGTCGCGCTTCGTGAACAAACCCCGCCGCCGGGTAAACGTGCCCTGATGTGCCAATAGCGATAAACACGTCCGCCATCGCCAGCGCGCTGTAGATCTCATCCATCCCCAGCGGCATTTCGCCAAACCAGACCACGTGCGGACGCAGGCGCGACGGGAACTGGCAGCAGTGGCACTTGTCCTCTGGCAGCACGTCCTCTTTCCAGTCCAGCACCTGGCCGCTCCAGGCGCAGCGAACTTTAAGCAGCTCGCCATGCATGTGGATGATGTTCTTGTTACCGGCCCGCTCGTGCAGGTTATCAATATTCTGCGTCACCAGCAGAAAACGATCCCCGAGCGCCTCTTCCAGCTTCGCCAGCGCCAGATGCGCCGCGTTCGGCGCAATCTCAGGCTGCTGAAGCTGCCGACGGCGAGCGTTGTAAAACGCCTGCACGAGATCCGGATCGCGGGCAAAGCCTTCCGGCGTCGCCACGTCCTCGACGCGGTGCTCTTCCCACAGCCCGTCTGCCGCACGGAAGGTTTGAATTCCTGACTCGGCGGAAATCCCCGCCCCGGTCAGTACCACCACTCTGGGTTTATCCATCGCTTCTGGCATGATTCTGTCTCTGAAAAAGATCCGCTGGCGCAAGCGCTCTCGTAAGCGGCGTTTGTTTTTGCGAAAACGGCTGAGTCGACCCTGGCGACGCGACAGCATAAAGACCTCGTAAACTAATCGGTGAGATGAAGGAATGCGGCTCCGCGCATGCCTCCCGCGTCCCCGTGTCGCGCGCGTTCAATGCGCGGCACGCGGGCGACCGGCAATAAATGTCGGGGCAGACGCCCGGACAACCGTTCCGTAATCGCAGTAAAGTTTGACAGCCCTCCCCCGATCACCAGCAGATCCGGGTCGACGATGGTGAGAATATTTCCCAGACACACCGCCAGCAGATCCAGATAGCGCTCGACGTGCTCACGCGCCTGCGCATCCCCCTGCTCCCACAGGGTAATGATTTGAGGGGCCTCAAGTTTCTGATGATAGAAGTGTTCGTAAAGCCATGCAAACCCGCGTCCTGAGAGATAGTTCTCGATACAGCCGTGCTGGCCGCAGCCGCAGCGGGTCAGCGGGAAATCACGCCCCACCACCTCCAGCGCATCCACCGGGAGACGGATATGACCAAACTCCCCGGTGATGTAGCTGCGCCCGGTAATCGGCTTGCCGTTGATGACAATCCCCCCGCCTACGCCGGTACCGAGGATCAGCCCCATCACCAGCGGATAGCGGCGGAATTCATCGTCCCAGGCTTCAGAGAGGGCAAAGCAGTTGGCATCGTTATCTAAACGCACGTCGCGTTTAAGGAGGGCCGAGAGGTCGGCGCGGAGCGGTTTACCGCTGGCGGCAGGCACGTTGGCGGCATACAGCGTACCGTCGTCGGTTTCGGGCATGCCCGGAATACCAATGCCGACGCTGCCTTTTACGCCAAAGCGTTCATCCGCCTGCGCCACCAGCGCAGTAATGGCGGTTAAAAATTCATCGTAGCTTTCACGCGGCGTGGGAACGCGGGTTTCCCACTGCAGTTTGAGGTCTTTATCAAACACGCCGAGCGCAATCTTGGTGCCGCCAATATCAAATCCATAATACATAACGCATTCCTCTTTCTGACATAGCGGCCTCAGGACCGCTACACCATGACGTAATTACTGGCCACTTAATACCCTCGCCGGATCAATTCGGCTTGCGCGACGCGCCGGATACCAGCTTGCCAGCAGACTCAGTAAAAGTGCTGTAACCAGCACATAAAAAACGTCCAGCCAGTGCAGTTCAGACGGCAGGAAGTCAATAAAATAGATGTCACCGGACAGGAACTGGTGACCAATAAGCTTTTCAATCCCGTTGATAATCGGCGTCAGCTGCAGAGAAACCACCACGCCAATCACCACGCCGCAAAGGCTGCCGAACAGCCCTGCCAGCAAACCGTACCAGACGAAGATGGCGCGAATAAGACCGTCTTTTGCCCCGAGGGTACGCAACACGGCGATGTCGCCGCTCTTATCCTTAACCGCCATGACCAGCGTCGAGACGATATTAAAGCACGCCACGCCAATCACCAGCACCATCGCCAGATACATGATCGCACGGATCATCTGGATATCACGGTACATATATCCGTAAGTGCCGACCCAGCTTTTGATATAGACATAGTTATTGGTGACGCTGCCGGCATCACGCACCAGTTTGTTGGCGTTAAAGACGTCGTTCACCTTAATGGCAATGCCCGTCACGCTGTCGCCCATGTCGAGATACTGGCGCGCATCCTCCAGCGGAACCATCGCAAAGCTATGGTCAAGCTGGCCGCTCAGTTGGAGAATACCGGTGACGTGCAGGCGCACGCGCTTGGGCTGCTGTAATTTGTGATCGGCGCTGGCGTTCGGGATCATGATTGACACCCAGTCGCCCTGCTTCACCTTCAGGGCATCGGCAACGCCTTTACCCATAATGATCTGCTGCTCGCCGGCCTTAAAGTTCGCCCACGCTCCGTTCTGAACATATTTCGGCAGCGCGCTGAGCCGCGCTTCCTGGGCCGGGTTGACCCCTTTCACCTGAATGGCGCGCAGGTTTACCCCGCTCTCCACCAGCCCGGTAAAGTTAATGTATGGCGCGGCCGCGTCAATGCCCGGCACTTTTTCCACTTTGGCGAGCGCATCGCTCCAGTTGGCCCACGGCTGGTTAACCGGCTCAATCTCCCCGTGCGGCACCACCGCCAGAATGCGGTTATTCAGCTCGCGCTCAAAGCCGTTCATGGCGCTTAAGCCGACAATCAGGACCGCCACGCCCAGCGCAATACCGATGGTGGAGATAACGGAGATCAGCGACACCATACCGCCGCGACGGCGGCCGCGGCTAAAGCGTAACCCGATGAGTAACGATAACGGTGACGCCATTACTCTGCCCCCATCAGGGTCAGTTCCGCATTCAGATGGCCGTCGCGCATCTCAAGCTGGCGACCCATGCGTTTTGCCAGCTGCAGGTCGTGGGTCACCACCAGAAACGCGGTTCCCTGCGAGGCGTTCAGCTCGCCGAGTAGCTGGAAGATACTGTCCGCATTGCGGGCGTCCAGGTTACCGGTCGGTTCATCCGCCAGCACCAGGCGCGGATTATTGACCAGCGCGCGGGCAATCGCCACGCGCTGGCGCTCGCCGCCGGACAGCTCCGACGGGCGGTGATTTCCCCGGTGGCCCAGCCCTACCGCTTTCAGCATATCGCTGGCGCGGGCGTTGATTTCTGCCGGTTTCTTTTTGCCAATCAGCAGCGGCATCGCCACGTTTTCCAGCGCCGTAAAGTCCGGCAGCAGGTGGTGGAACTGGTAGATAAAGCCCAGCTCGCGGTTACGCAACTCGGCCTTCGCCGCAGAGGACATTTTGCTCATCGGCTGACCGGAGAAGATCACGTCGCCGTTGGTTGGCGTGTCCAGCCCGCCCAGCAGGTGCAGCAGCGTACTTTTGCCCGAGCCGGAGCTGCCGACAATCGCCATCATCTCGCCCTCGCCCACGCTGAAGCTCACATTGTGCAGCACGTCAGTCTGCACAGTGCCTTCCTGATAGCGTTTGGACAGGTTGTCGCATTGCAACAGGATCTTATTCATAACGTAAAGCCTCAGCGGGTTGAGTGGCGGCAGCGCGCCAGGAAGGATAAAGCGTAGAAAGCAGCGCAATGGCCATCGCGGCCAGCGCAATTCCGACCACCTGCAGCGGCTCGATAGCCACTGGCAGCGCCGCGCCGTCAAGGAGCGCGCCGATGATCGGCATTAAATTATTAAGCTGGCTGGCAAGCAGTGCGCCGAGCACGGCGCCCAACAGCGCGCCGATAATGCCTGCACTGGCCCCCTGCACCATAAAGACCGCCATGATCTGGCGCGGCGTCAGACCCTGGGTTTGCAGGATGGCGACTTCGCCCTGCTTCTCCATCACCATCAGGCCCAGCGAGGTGATGATGTTAAATGCAGCCACGGCGACGATCAGGCTCAGCAGCAGCCCCATCATGTTTTTTTCCATGCGCACGGCCTGGAACAGCTCGCCTTTACGCTCGCGCCAGTCCTGCCATTTGGTGCCGTCCGGCAGTTTTTGCTGGCTGAGGGTATCGACCTTCAGCGGCTGATCGAGCCACAGGCGCCAGCCGGTGATATTTCCCGCCGGGTAACGCATCAGGCGTGACGCATCCTGAATGTTCACCAGCATCTGATAGCCGTCAACTTCGCTGTTGGCGGCAAAAGTACCAATCACGTTAAACAGGCGCTGGCTCGGCAGGCGACCCATTGGCGTAAACTGGCTGGCGGACGGCACCATCACGCGCAGCTGATCGCCGCGGTTGACGCCAAGCTGCCCGGCAAGCTGCTCCCCCAGAATCACGTTGTATTTTCCGGCTTCCAGATCGGTTTGCTTCACGTTAACCAGGAACGGCGTCAGCGGGTCTTTTTGCGCCGGGTCAATCCCCAGCATCACGCCGACCGCCACGCTGCGGGCGCTTTGCAGCACCACATCGCCAGTGGTTAAGGGCGCAACGCGCGTGACGCCCTGTAACTTCGCCGCGCTTTCCGGCAGCTGTTGCGGGTTAACGGAACCGTTATTCGATGAGAGAACGGCCTGCGGCATCAGCCCCAGGATGTTGTTTTGCAGCTCGCGCTCGAAGCCATTCATGACGGAAAGCACCGTCACCAGTGCCATCACGCCGAGCGTAATGCCAATAGTCGAAAGCCAGGAGACAAAGCGACCGAAGCGGTCCGCGGCGCGCCCACGCATGTAGCGTAAGCCTATGAAGAGTGCGACAGGTTGATACATGAAGTCCGTCTGTTTGCTGATAGCAGACCCACGAGTATATAAGCGAATCCGTTAAGGGTAAATGACTGAAACCGTAAGCTTTGGTAATCATTTTTCCGAAAAACTCAGATAAATCAGGGTGGTACTTTCCATTTCCCCTCTGGATAGTCTCCACCTTTTCCGAAAAACGTCCCGATACAGACAGTTACCCGTTACATCTCTCTGTCGTTTTAGAACAATTGCCCCTACGTTTATGGCAAAACTGGTATGGGTTACCAATGAAACAAAAAGCATTATGGATTAATCAGATAAAAGGGCTGTGCATCTGTCTGGTGGTGATTTACCACTCGGTCATCACCTTTTATCCTCATCTCAGCGGGCTACAGCATCCGCTCTCCGGTCTCCTCGCCAAATGCTGGGTCTATTTTAACCTCTATCTCGCCCCGTTCCGGATGCCGGTTTTCTTCTTTATCTCCGGCTATCTGATCCGTCGTTATATTGATGAGGTAGACTGGCGCACCAGCCTCGACAAGCGGATCTGGAGCATTGTCTGGGTTCTGGCGCTGTGGGGGATCCTGCAATGGCAGGCGCTGACCCACCTGAACGCCTGGCTGGCGCCCGAACGCGAGCTTGCCACCTCGTCGAACGCGGCCTACGCCGATTCCCTGGCAGGATTTGTGCGGGGCATGCTCACCGCCAGCACCAGCCTGTGGTATCTGTATGCTCTGGTGGTCTACTTCACGCTGTGTAAACTGCTGAGCCGCTGGAAGCTGCCGGTACTCGGACTGCTTGCGCTGGCGAGCATCGCGATCAACTTCCTGCCGCTGCCATGGTGGGGAATGAACAGCGTGGTACGCAACATGATCTACTACAGCCTGGGGGCGTGGTATGGCGCCGAGCTGATGGCGTGGATGAAAAGCTTCAACCTGCGCCGCACCTGGCTGGCTACTGGCGCTTTCGCGGCCGTCTCCGTGGTGCTGTGGTTTGCTAACGTTCCTCTCCTGCTTTCTCTGCTGTCGATCGTGTTGATCATGAAGCTGTTCTACAGCCTTGAGCAGCGTTATGTCGTACATCCCAACAACCTGCTGAACGTGATTGGCTCAAACACCATTGCGATCTATACCACCCACCGCATCTTAATTGAGGCCTTCAGCCTGATCCTGATCGGCGAGATGAATGCCGCTTACTGGCCGGTCTGGGCAGAGCTGTGCTTAATACTGATCTACCCGTTTGCCAGCCTGCTTATCTGTACCCTTGCCGGACTCGGGGTGCGTAAAATTTCCACCGCGCTGTTCGGGGACCTTTTCTTCTCTCCTCCGTCTGCGCGGAGCCTGTCACCTGCCACCCGTTAATGCCCTCTCCGCCCCCGTTTTGGGGGCGTTTAGCCCTGCCGTGCGGTTACAATTTGCTTATGTAAAACGATCGAGGATAATAAAGACATTGCGTATCAGTGATATGCCCCAATACTGTTGGTATATCCATAAGAGACTCTGACATAGCCATGCCTGAACACTATCGTTATTCCTTGCCCGTCAAAGCGGGCGACCAGCGCCAGCTGGGTGAACTCACGGGCGCGGCCTGCGCCACGCTGGTGGCAGAAATCGCTGAGCGGCACCCTGGCCCGGTGGTGCTGGTTGCCCCGGATATGCAAAACGCCCTGCGCCTGCACGATGAAATCCGCCAGTTCACCGATAGCCTGGTGTTCAGCCTGGCCGACTGGGAAACGCTGCCGTATGACAGTTTCTCCCCGCATCAGGAGATCATCTCCTCGCGCCTGTCGACGCTATATCAACTCCCGACCATGCAGCGCGGCGTGCTGATTGTGCCGGTGAATACCCTGATGCAGCGCGTCTGCCCGCACAGCTATCTGCACGGCCACGCGCTGGTGATGAAAAAAGGCCAGCGCCTGTCTCGCGACACCCTGCGAGACCAGCTTGACGGTGCAGGATATCGCCATGTCGATCAGGTCATGGAGCACGGGGAATATGCCACCCGCGGCGCGCTGCTCGACCTTTACCCGATGGGCAGCGACCAGCCGTATCGTCTGGATTTCTTTGATGATGAAATCGACAGCCTGCGCGTGTTCGATGCCGACACCCAGCGCACGCTGGAAGAGGTGGAATCCATCAATTTACTGCCTGCCCACGAGTTCCCGACGGACAAAACCGCCATCGAGCTGTTCCGCAGCCAGTGGCGCGACAGGTTCGACGTAAAGCGTGATGCAGAACATATCTATCAGCAGGTCAGCAAAGGTACGCTCCCGGCCGGAATCGAATACTGGCAGCCGCTGTTCTTCAGCGAGCCGCTGCCCGCCCTGTTCAGCTACTTCCCGGCGAATACGCTGATTGTGAACACCGGCGATATCGACGCCAGCGCCAGCCGCTTTGAAAGCGAAACCCGCGCGCGCTTCGAAAACCGGGGCGTTGACCCGATGCGTCCGCTTCTGCCGCCGGAAGCGCTGTGGCTGCGCACCGACGAACTCAACGCCGAGCTGAAGCGCTGGCCGCGCATGCAGCTGAAAACCGATTCGCTTGCCGATAAGGCCGCCAACACCAACCTCGCCTTCCGCACGCTGCCGGAGCTGGCCGTTCAGGCTCAGCAGAAATCGCCGCTGGATAATCTGCGCAAGTTCCTGGAGTCCTTTACCGGCCCGGTGGTGTTCTCCGTTGAGAGTGAAGGCCGACGCGAAGCTTTGGGTGAGCTGCTGGGACGCATTAAGGTGGCGCCGAAGCGCATCCTGCGTCTGAGCGAAGCGACCGGAAACGGTCGTTATCTGATGATCGGCGCCGCCGAGCACGGGTTCATCGACACGCTCAACAACCTGGCGCTGATTTGCGAAAGCGACCTGCTGGGCGAGCGCGTCGCGCGCCGCCGTCAGGACAGCCGTCGGACCATCAACCCGGACACGCTGATCCGCAACCTGGCCGAGCTGCATCCAGGCCAGCCGATTGTTCACCTGGAGCACGGCGTTGGCCGCTATCAGGGGATGACCACGCTGGAAGCGGGCGGTATCAAAGGTGAATACCTGATGCTGACCTACGCCAACGACGCCAAACTCTATGTACCGGTCTCGTCGCTGCACCTGATCAGCCGCTATGCGGGCGGCGCGGAGGAAAATGCGCCGCTGCACAAGCTGGGCGGCGACGCCTGGGCGCGTGCACGCCAGAAAGCGGCGGAAAAAGTGCGCGACGTGGCGGCCGAACTGCTGGATATCTACGCCCAGCGCGCGGCCAAAGAGGGCTTCGCCTTTAAGCACGACAAAGAACAGTACCAGCTGTTCTGCGACAGCTTCCCGTTTGAAACTACGCCGGATCAGGCTCAGGCCATTAATGCCGTGCTGAGCGACATGTGCCAGCCGCTGGCAATGGACCGCTTAGTCTGCGGCGACGTCGGCTTCGGCAAAACCGAAGTGGCAATGCGCGCCGCCTTCCTTGCGGTGGAAAACAACAAGCAGGTGGCGGTGCTGGTGCCGACCACCCTGCTCGCCCAGCAGCACTTCGACAACTTCCGGGACCGTTTCGCCAACTGGCCGGTACGCATCGAGATGCTGTCGCGTTTTCGCAGCACCAAAGAGCAGACGCAGATCCTGGAGCAGGCAAGCGAAGGCAAGATCGATATTCTGATCGGCACCCATAAGCTGCTGCAAAGCGACGTGAAGTGGAAAGATTTGGGGCTGCTGATCGTCGACGAAGAGCACCGCTTCGGGGTTCGCCATAAAGAGCGCATCAAAGCGATGCGCGCGGACGTCGACATCCTGACCCTGACCGCCACGCCGATCCCGCGCACGCTGAACATGGCGATGAGCGGCATGCGCGATCTGTCGATTATCGCCACGCCGCCGGCGCGCCGTCTGGCGGTGAAAACCTTCGTCCGCGAATACGATAATCTGGTGGTGCGTGAGGCCATTCTGCGTGAAGTGCTGCGCGGGGGTCAGGTCTATTATCTGTATAACGACGTGGAAAACATCCAGAAAGCGGCCGACAGGCTGGCGGAGCTGGTGCCGGAGGCGCGTGTTGCTATCGGTCACGGACAGATGCGCGAGCGCGAGCTGGAACGGGTGATGAACGACTTCCACCACCAGCGCTTTAACGTGCTGGTGTGCACCACCATCATCGAAACCGGGATCGACATTCCGACGGCGAATACCATCATCATTGAACGTGCGGATCACTTTGGTCTGGCGCAGCTTCACCAGCTGCGCGGCCGCGTCGGACGTTCGCACCATCAGGCTTACGCCTGGCTGCTGACACCGCATCCGAAAGCGATGACCACCGACGCGCAAAAGCGTCTGGAAGCCATCGCCTCTCTGGAAGACCTCGGCGCTGGCTTCGCGCTGGCCACGCACGACCTGGAGATCCGCGGCGCGGGTGAACTACTGGGTGAGGACCAGAGCGGCTCCATGGAGACCATCGGCTTCTCGCTCTATATGGAGCTGCTGGAAAACGCGGTGGACGCCCTGAAGGCCGGGCGCGAGCCGTCTCTGGAAGATTTGACCAGCCAGCAAACTGAGGTCGAGCTGCGAATGCCTTCCTTGCTGCCGGACGATTTCATTCCGGACGTGAATACCCGCCTGTCGTTCTACAAGCGCATCGCCAGCGCGAAGAATGAGAACGAGCTGGAAGAGATTAAAGTGGAGCTGATCGACCGCTTCGGCCTGCTGCCAGATGCTGCGCGTAACCTGCTGGATATCGCGCGCCTGCGCCAGCAGGCGCAGAAGCTGGGCATTCGCAAGCTTGAGGGCAACGAAAAAGGCGGCGTCATTGAATTTGCCGAGAAGAACCACGTCAACCCGATGTGGCTGATCGGCCTGCTGCAAAAACAGCCGCAGCACTTCCGTCTTGATGGCCCGACGCGACTGAAATTTACCCAGGAGCTGACGGAGCGCAAAACGCGCATGGACTGGGTGCGTAACTTTATGCGTCAGCTGGAAGAGAACGCGATCGCCTGACCTCCCTTCCCCCCCGTTAGCGCAGTGCTGGCGGGGGGACAATTTACAAACTCTTTGCACTTCACCCGATCTTCCCGACACACCCATTCGCCATAATTATCTTTAACCCCTTATAAAACAATAACCTTATCATTTACATGGATTATGGTGATGATGACCTCTTCGCGTTTTACCCGCTGGATAACCCTGTTTGCGCTGGCAGCCACCGTCGCGGTTGCGCTTCCTGCGCGGGCAAACACCTGGCCCCTTCCCCCGCCCGGCAGCAAGGTGGTGGGCGAAAACCGTTTTCATGTGGTTGAAAACAATGGTGGCTCACTGGAAGCGATAGCCAAAAAATATAACGTCGGTTTTCTGGCCCTGCTGCAGGCGAACCCCGGCGTCGATCCGTACGTCCCGCGCGCGGGCAGCGTACTGACCATTCCGTTACAGACTATCCTGCCGGATGTCCCGCGCGAGGGGATCGTGATCAACCTGGCGGAGTTGCGTTTGTACTATTACCCGCCGGGTAAAAATGAGGTTACCGTCTACCCTATCGGTATTGGTCAACTGGGCGGCGATACGCTGACGCCGACGATGGTCACCACCGTCTCGGATAAACGCGCCAACCCAACCTGGACGCCGACGGCCAACATTCGCGCCCGCTATAAGGCCCAGGGCATCGATCTTCCTGCCGTGGTTCCGGCAGGCCCGGATAACCCGATGGGTCATCACGCGATCCGCCTTGCCGCATATGGCGGTGTGTACCTGCTGCACGGTACGAACGCGGATTTTGGCATCGGCATGCGCGTCAGCTCCGGCTGCATTCGTCTGCGCGATGACGATATCAAAACGCTGTTTAACGTCGTTACGCCGGGAACGAAGGTGAATATTATCAATACGCCGATTAAGGTCTCTGAAGAGCCAGGCGGCGTGCGGCTGGTTGAGATTCACCAGCCGCTATCAAAAAATATCGGCGACGATCCCCAGACGTTACCCATTAACCTGAATGCCACGATGGTGAGCTTCAAAACGAATGCGAATACCGATAGCCTGGTGATGGAGCGCGCGATGGAAGCGCGGTCAGGCATGCCGACCGACGTCACCCGGCATCACGATGTTATCCAGCAATCGATATAAATTGGAAAGAAAAACGCCCTGCACGTCTGCTTTACTTAAGGCTCACGTGACTTAAACCTGAACGGATATTTAGATGGCACATAAAGCACTGAACGATCGTATCGTCGGTGCTTTCTTTTTTTTGGCAGGAAATCCCGGATACATAATCAACATCATTAAAAAAACCTTATAGTCTGTGAAAATCCTCAGCGGCACACAAATATAGCATTCCTGTCGGGAAGGGATACGTATCGGCATATATAAGTGGTAGATTCCTGGAGAGTCCTTCAATGATTTTAATTTATTATATGCACACCAGTGCTTTTTGTTCCTGTAATCAAAAGACAAATCAATATCCACCACCATTAACGCAAGCATTACACCGAGGGCCAAATTATCATAATAAAATACAGATTTATGAGGTAAAATAAGAACGATTAGTTCATTCATCATTACATCCCTATGTGCTGGTAAGCTTTATCACCCTGTAGCCAGGTAATAAATACGCCTGCAGCCGTAAACAATCCAGTACATATTACAAAAAGAATAACCAGGAACCCGCCAGAAATATCTTCACCCTCGTTAACGCTGAAACCAAACATAGTTAATATAGCAGTGAAAAATAATATCATTCCGGATAGCCCGGCTGAAGACCACGGTGGAGTGTACATTTTTTCCGCCGGATAATCGGGCTGATGGGTTAATCTGGAGGATACCGCCGTAATAGAAAACTTTTTCTGTTCGGATGCCGCCACAACTGGTCCCCCTGTGCATACGATACTGCATCTGATGCCAGCGCCAGCGCCAGCCACGGATACCCTGCAGAATGCTCACCGAGCGACATTTCAAGCTCCAGCCGATCTGGTACGACTTTTTTTTCGTCCAGCACTTCCAGCAGCGGATACTTCTCTGTGCGCGATAAACCGGTATACCAGATCTGTTTGGGTTTACTGACAGCCTCCGCACGCAGATAAACAGGTACTGCACTTTCTACGTCAATAACCCTCGTCATCGGTTGATAAAGATAAACAGGTTTTTCTCCTTCCGTTTTAACGTAGTAATTCGTCAGGAGAAGCGCGGTAGCATTCTCCATCCACTTGCATTCCCCTTCTTCAGAATGCAAATCTACACAGATAAGCAGGCGTTCAACGACGTAGCCGTTCGTCTGTTTTATCCACTCTGTGACTAACGTATAGTCCGGGCATTCATGCAAAAATGTGATTTTTTTGGTTGAAATCCCGGAGCGTTCAAGCACACGCCGGAGTTCATCGCTACAGGACTCATCCCCACCTCGCACCCATACAAGCGCTTCAATCTGCCTGTACCGGGAGAGTTTTTCCATCATCGGCGCCAGGAGGTAGATAATTGCCTGCCCGGCTCGCGTGAAATCGAATGATTTATCCAGGTCAATTTTCAACGGCATTTTGGCGGCCAGCGGAAACTCCCCCTCCAGTTTCAACATGTTCAGCGCCAGCTCCTTTGTTGCCTTTGGCGGGGTCAGTATCGACCAGCCAGCCAGGATGATGTTACGCCTGGCATAGCTGACAACCTTGTATTCCTGCCGTGCCGCAATCAATAACCGCGTTTCTATGTAGTGTCTGTGCGCGTTATACGCAATACAGAACACCTGTACTAAAAAGGTTACTACAGCGACAGGTATTACCACGGCATCAACAAGAAAACCTGAATCAACATGTTTATTACCCGGCCAGGTGACAGCCCGGATACCAGTACAAACAATCACGACGAGGACATAGACAACACACACACCAATAGTGGGAAAGTCATGTTTAAATTCGTTCTGCTTAGGGTAAAGCCACCAGTTCATCACACGGCCCCCGCAGTGGGCAGTGTGGTGCGAATAACACAGCCGCACGCCGCTTTACAGCCATCCACGACCACGCCCCGGCCGTTCATCGTCCATGTCGGATGGCTCTCTTTAATGGGGAACGTCCCCTTGTGTTCGGGACACATCACCTCATCCCCTTTCAGCGCGACAGGCATGCCCATAAACTGCGCGCCTGACGCCTTAATTACCTTCCCGCCGCTCACCAGCGGGTCATTCAGTCGAATTACGCCGTTCATCAGTATCCTTTCCTTCCTGCGTCCATATCGCAGCGCATATAGTCCCAGCCGGTGTATCCCTTTACTTCCGGAACCTTATCGGGTTGATTGTGCCAATTGGTTTTAAGTTGCTCAGTAGAGCCTTCTAAACCTTGTTTGGTCATATACACCATTCCCCAAGGCCAGCCAGGTGAACGAGGTTCCACTTTCCCGCTTACCTTTTGCCCAGTTCCGTCGTCAACGGTATATTCAATCCCAGGACCACCAGCGGCAAGGCGCGGGTCGTCAAACGGTTTGGACGACATATACAGTCGATGTTTGGTCTGTAAAAAACCCTGATCGTTCACTACAGTAAAGGAAATAACATCGTCATAATAAGGGGCATTACTTCCATCAGGCTCATTGCCTCCCGGCGACATTGATGCACCACCTTTTTCCCATGTTTTTCCATAGTCTTTTGATACTGAAAAACCACCAGTTATATTTCCCCACCACGGAATGGCAATATAACGTTCTGAAGGGTGTACGAACTTTTTAGTGAAAATTCGATAAAACTGACTGGCTATTTGCGAATGAATGCCTTTTTGCGTATCCGTAAATCAGAGCTCTCCTTCGCAGTCCCACCCCTTCAGCTCCAGATAACGATGATCATCAAAACGGTACACTACCTGTGTTGGCGGCTCTGAAGCCTTGCAACCTGCGGCCACCAGCAGCAGCGCGGTCAGCAATGGATAAAGTCCTTTCATGGCTATCTCCCTGCATCCATATTGCATTGCATATGGTCCCAGCCGGTATAATCTTTGACTTCCGGTACTTTATTGGGTAAGCCCTGATAGTTAGTCTTAAACTGGGCTGTATCCTCTTTCAGACCTTGTTTAGTTATGTAGTCCAGCCCCCATGCAGGGCCAGCATTGCTTGGCTCCAGCTTACCGTTTACCTTACCTCCCATACCGTCATCCACGGTATATTCAATCCCAGGACCACCGGGCTGAATGCGCGGGTCATCAAACGGTTTGGACGACATATACAGTCGGTGTTTGGTCTGCAAAAAACCCTGATCGTTGATGACGGTGAAAGACACAGCATCTTCTGCGGGTGCTCTGTTATCACCATTAGGTTCATTAGGTGATGGGGAAAATCCTACTGACCTCCATGTTTCGCCATAATCTTTCGAAACAAGGAATCCATCTACCTCCCAGTTGGGGATTGAAATATAGCGCTCTGAAGGGTGAATAAATTTATGGGTAAATATTCGGTAAAACTGGCTAACCGGCTCGGTATGGATCCCTTTCTGGGTATCCGTGTACCAGAGTTCACCTTCGCAGTCCCAGCCCTTCAGCTCCAGATAACGATGGTCATCGAACCGATAAACCACCTGCGTCGGTGGCTCTGAAGCCTGGCAACCGGAACCTATCAGTACGCCTGCTAAGGCAATACCCGTTGTATATTTCAGAATCATATCTGTCTCCCTGTCATGATTCCCACCACGATTTCTGTTTCGCTATTCCCAGATCACTGTCAGATTTTGGCTTCGGCATATCCCACTGTAGATTTGCCACTTCCTGATTACCGGCGGCCAAATCGCGGGACGGCTTCACCGTAGTAGCATTGTTAAATTCGTTTACTACGCCAAAGTCGCATGTGGGTAGAACATCGTTGGGTTTATTCATAAAGAATTTGGTTGTACCTGCAGGCAGTTTGCCAGAACGATAATATTCTTTCGCATCAGTATTGCCGTTCTGTGGGTCGCGCCAGTCCGCGCGGTGTAACAATCCTTCCCAGAACTTACCCGCCTGATAGTCAAAGGACTTGCACTGACCGATAGCCAGGTCGAACGCCATCGCGTGTGACGGTGCAAATTCACTGGCGACGATAGAAGAGTGCTGGCTGTAGCCTACCGGATCGGTGTTCTGCCACTCCTTTTCAAGTTCGTCACGGGATTTAAGCCAGGTCAGCGTCAGCTGAGAAAAATCTCTCGTTCCCGTCACTTCACCGCGAATAACTTCATGCCCCCGGTCAAAACTTTCCACCTGCAGCTCATTCGGCGTTAATACATGACCCGGTTGCCAGCTGATACGCTGATAGTTATCAAGCGCATAGGTAGCCGATGCCGTGCGCGAAATGGCACTGGCTTTAGCTGAATAGGAAATGTAGGCATCCGGGCTGTTCGGATCGATATACGCGGTGTACGGTTTATCACTGGTCTTCGGATCGTTATCCGGATGGTTATCCTGCCCCATGAGTTTGAAAATAAATGGCTCCGGCAGTTCTTCGCCGTTAATCACCACATCGCTGTACGAATATCCCGCATTCATCACCGGCGTGGTACTGAAATCCCCCTTTCGCTCCGGTGCCATCTTAAACGGCTCCGTCTCCAGTCGCCCTACCCAGCGGTGCTGGCAGAATACCCGCTGACGCAGGTTAGGAATGCCAGCAGCTAACTTATCGGGAATGCCCCGCCAGCCGAATCCCTGGATATTTTGCAGGGATACCGTGCCATCCTGCGGACACCAGTAGTTATAGACTTTGCCGTTGTTATCACGCCGGTATCTGGCATCCTTGCGTAACGGGTTATCAGAAGACTTGCGCGCGGCACAGCTGGCTTCCATCGCCAGCATATCCGCGTCTGACAGATCACCGCCTTTGTACTGGGTTGCCATCAGTGCGCAGAAGTGTTTAAACGTCTCCTGGCGGGCAAATGCTGTCTGGTGATGACCGGGCTGAGCGTCTTCAGTGAGACGCCCCTCCATCGAATACGGCGAATGATTCAGAATGACGCAGTTCACTGGATCCATTATTTCCTTTTTAACCAGCATATTAGCAAGCATGGTGATGATCGTGCCCTGACTGTGTGCCACCACGTTAATCACATCCTTTGCCGTCACCGGATTACGCCGGATAGTCAGAATCAGGTCCGCCAGACGCTGCGCGGCAAAGAATTGATAGATGCGGTGCGGGTTCGGAAAGATGGGGTGCGTGTAATCGCCGCCGTTCATGTGCAATGTGGCAAACCCTGCGGCGGCCAGCGCCGCGCCACCAGCTCCCGGTCCTAACATATCGGGGATGTTGGTTGTCGCATTGGCAAACGTCCCTCCACCTTTGGCAAAATTTGTATCGAGGGCGTTTTTGAAATTATCGTTCTGGTACTTAAACGCACCTTTGCCGTCGTTACCCAGCGCCGCTTTATTCTCCTCGTTATCCTCCTGATAAGCATCAAACGGCAGGTGCGCATTGTCTCCCTGCTTGTAAACCTCTTCCCTGTAGCGTTGCTGGTCTGCAACGTAATCAGCATGAGTGACCGGCTTGTACCCCCAGTAAAACGGGATAACAGGCGAACGGCCAGGATGGGTAATTCTGTAATCACCCCATTTATGCGCGTAAAAATCCTGACGATTAAGACGCTTACTCAGACCCGCAATAATGCCCTTCTCCTGATTCTGGTACGCTTCACCCACGTCGTTCACGCCATGAACCAGGATCACAATCCCCGGCATCGGGCGCGGCACACCAACGCGACGGGTCTGGGCCACCTCACCCAAATCTTTGTGTATCGGGATATCCCCTTCTGATATGACCCGTGGGGCATACGGGCTTTGTCTGGCTTCCGTCATTCCATTAACTCCATTTTGTAGGTGTCAAGGTCATCGGCATCGAGTAATGCTGAATGGCCGTTGCTGTCCGTTATGCCTTCCACCACTTTTCCGGCCGAACTGGTCAGCCTGAATTTTTTGTTCGCGAGAATTTGCTCCGGGTCATCTCCGGCGTGCAGCTGGTAGCGGAGCTTAAATGCGCCCTTATTGAACGACGGGACCGTGACATGCGCGCTTTCCGGGCCGTCATACTTAAGATTTGGCCCTTTCAGTTCGATTCCTGTTGGCGAGAATATGGTGACCAGTCCGTTCGGACTGACGCGTATTCCGCCACCGCCACAGACCAGCTGTATGCCTTGCTTGGCGCTGCCGTTCAGTTGCCCGGCGGTGCTCGCCATCGTGAAATCATTCTGCGAGAGCATATGCATGGCACCGCGCTGGGCCTGCGTCGTGATATCCCCGGCACCGGCAATCATCTGAATGCCGAGCTTGCGGGCAAACAGCGAGAGTTTTTCCCCCACGGCCAGAGAGAATTTTTTCACCACGTTTACGCTGGTATCCTGGCCCGCAGTCACAATCACATCTTTCCCGGCAGACAGTTGCAGACTGTCCGGCGTGACGTGTGCCTGCCCTTTGTCGGCATAGGTAAGCAGACCCGGCCCTGCCAGATTACTCAGCACTTGGTTCAGCTGGTTTTGCTGATCGGTTTCCACATTACTGGCCCCGGCCGTCAGTGCGCTTTGTTGCAGCGTCATTGCCAGCGACAACGCTTTCTCCAGCTGCGCAATGGCGGCCGTCATATCCAGTTGCTTACCCACAGCACGCGGTTGCGCCTCCGTGGTGATCATCACCCCTTTGGCCGCACGGAGCGCCATGTGATTGTCAGTACGCGCTTCCACACCTTCACCGCGCTGTTTTCCCTCCGCGTCAACGAGGTGGCCAGCGCTGACCTGACTCTTGCCGTACTCCGTGGAAATCTTGATGTGTTCCTGACCGCGGCGGTCCTCCAGGCGGATTTTGTTTGAAGCAGCAGTGCGGATCACGTTGCGGGTGTCGTTGCGGTTTGTAACCAGATCAGGGTGCGCGCCGTCATGCATGACATGCGCAATAAAGGGCCGGTCCGGATCGCCGCCTTCAAAGGCTACAGCCACTTCTGTGCCGTCCAGCAGCGGGAAATGAAAACCAAACACATCCCCGCCGTACGGTCTGCCCAGACGCATCAGCGCACTTTCAAAACCGTCACGTTTCTCGTCGAGGTCAAAATCAAACTTCACGCGGTATCGGCCCCGGGCATCGACTCCGGCATAAGTGTGATCCCGATTGATGGCCGCCACGCGACCGGGTACCGTACCGGCAATCACCGGTCGCGGCAGATATTCCGGACGATAGCTGTAGCCGTTCAGATAAGGGATCCCTTTCAGGATGGCGCGGTAGTGCTGTGCGCGACTGCCGGATAGCGTCATTGTGGTGACAAGAAAACCGTGCTTAAACCCGTCAGGAATATCTCCTGTCGGGTGGAACATCACACCCGGCAGCAGTGCCGGGTCACTGGTTGTTCCACCCAGCACACTCTGTTTGTTCAGCAGGCGCTCATAGCGCAGGCGCGCGTAGAACGTGGCTGTTTCCGCCTCTTCACCGTAAAAATCGCCGTACTTCAGATAATGATCGGCATAGTGGTACTGTTTGCCGCTGGTTATCCCGTCGGGAATATCATTATCGAAAATGGTTTTATCCGCCTGTGGCGAAAATGGATTGCGGTAGTTATACGTACGCACCAGCACGCTTTCAGGAATGAGTTCGTATTGTTCTTCGAGCTCGGTAATGTATTCTTCATAGCTGGTCATGCCGGAATGGCGAACGTACGGCAGCTTCTTATCGCTGAAGGCATAGCGGCTGCCACCGTCACCAAAGACAACCACCGTTTCGCCCTGTACTTTGTCATGGTTTTCAAAGCGGAACCAGATCCCCACCTCGGCCAGCAGACGGCGGATAAACTGGAGATCGGTTTCCTTCCACTGAATAATCATTTCACGGCTGGGGTAGCTGTGGCTCAACTGGTCAAAATCGATGTTGTAACCTTGAAAATGCCCGCTCTCCTTCATCAGCTTCGTGACGAGCTCTGGCACTGACACATTCACGTATACGGCCGAACGGTAATTCCGGTCCAGCAGCGCCAGATCATGCTCCAGCACACACTCGTAAAGGGCTTCATCGGCAGATGACTTCAGACGGGCAAACGACGTGATCACCCCGTTAATCTGGCGCGCCGGCAGCCAGGGCTCCTGATTGTGCCAGCCAGCTTTCGGATTGGGGGCACGCAGAATAAATTCCGCCCTCTGATTGAGGACATCGTTGACGGCAATGCTTGATGCCGGGCTGGTAAAGCGGATGGTGTAGCGATAGGGCTTACTGAGTCCTTCTTCCCCTGTAAAAGAGTGAACATCCGGTAAAACAGATTTGCCTCGTGGAATATACAGTAAATAACGGTTTAACGTATTCTGTTGCTGAATAATGCCTGACGGCCCTGTCATCGCCCAATATCCCTGATAAAGAATGACTGTTTATTAAAAAACAATACACTCATAGGCCATTGAATAAAATGCCATTCGGTAACAAATCACAGAATTTTACAAAATACATATCATTCAGTTTAAAGATAAATAAAATAAAAAATATTCACACTATAAATAAAAGACCAGGAATAATATCCGGCCCGCTTATAACAATTCAGTCGGTAAAAACAATATGGACGACGTATTTTTCCTGTGAACGCATAATCAGATATTCAGAAGCCACCGCTGAAGGGTAGAGTTATTCGGCCCTTTCTCCTGATATAAATCGGTATTCCCTGGAAAGCAGCAATAAATATTAAACCGGTCGCCGCCTGGTAAGAATATACAGCAGTTTCCGTAAGCGGGATTTTATCTGCCACCAGTATATGAGGATAAATTCCGTTCCGGTATCCAGGGTTCGCAGGAGGCGGCAAAGAGCCGCTGCTTAAACTTAGGAGAATAATCAGGGCAGCCTTTTCGCCTGCCGCGAGTCACATTTTTCCGCATATCTGACACGTTGATACCCACCACTTATTCGGTAGACACCACGTTGTCGAAAATATCAGATTATGGCCAGACGACTCTCGCTGAACGCATACTAAGAGTGGGAAAAGGTATCCAGTTCGGACGGGAAAGCATCCGCAACGAAGTCCATATCGAGTTCAGACGTAAAAAATCCGGGCCAGAGGGGCTGAACCCGGATTGTTTCTTACTGGCAGGATCGTTCAAGTGTTCTTAAACGATCGGCATTACTGCACATGTGCAGGGCGTTTTTTATTGCAGTGGCATAAATGAGGGTTTATGCCCGGCTTATTTGTAGATGACAGCGGTGCCGTGCAGGGTGTTAGGACCGGTCACAGAGGTGATGCGGTAAGATTTTGCACCCATTGCTTCCGCTTTTTGTGCCAGCTGATCTTCCAGAGAGCCCAGGTTAGTCCCGGCAGACGCAGAGATCGTCCCGACTTTATGCTGATCGGCTGGAGTGGATTGTACCTGTACAGCAGCAAAGCTTGCGAAAGAGAGTGAACTCAGTACAGCAGCAGCGATGAGGGTTTTTACGTTTTTCATAATGTTTACCTTTGGCAGATGAATTTTTTGGTCGTTAGCTATTTAGTTAACGATCGATAGATAAATAATAAATGTGATCCAGCTCACGCGTCAACACATTTTTATAACGAGCATTAATTAAATTTTAAAATTGTTATTTTTCATACATATATGATTAATTTATTTTTATGCATTCTGCACTGGTGGTGGGTTGCGTTTATTTTTATAATGGTCATTCAACAAACCAACAGAGGACCAACGGCAAATGACAACCGACGTCACGAGTTGTGTGAAGAAAAGCCGTGGCCGACCAAAAGTGTTTGACAGGGATGCAGCGCTTGATAAGGCCATGACTCTCTTCTGGCAACATGGGTATGAAGCGACCTCGCTTTCCGATCTGGTAGAAGCCACCGGAGCTAAAGCGCCGACGCTTTATGCTGAATTTACCAATAAAGAGGGGCTGTTCAGGGCGGTGCTGGACAGGTACATTTCGCGCTTTGCGGCGAAACACGAAGCCCAGCTATTTTGTGAAGAGAAAAGTGTAGAACAGGCGCTACGGGATTACTTTACTGCCGTTGCCACCTGCTTCACCAGTAAAGAGACGCCCGCGGGCTGCTTTATGATTAACACCTCTGCCACCCTGGCGGCAGCATCAAAAGAGATCGCCAATACGGTGAAATCGCGTCATGCGATGCAGGAGGAGACGCTCAGCGCATTTCTGGCTCAGCGCCAGCAGCGCGGTGAAATTCCCGCGCACTGCCAGCCTCAGATGCTGGCGCAATACCTGTGTTGTATTTTACAGGGAATGTCGATCAGCGCCCGTGAAGGAGCGACGCTGGAAAAACTGCAGAACATTTCCGACACCACGCTGCGCCTGTGGCCTGAACTGCTCAAAATCTGACGCAAAAAAAAGCTCCTCAGCCTGAGCGCTTGAGGAGCTAAGTTCAGAGAACATCTTTTTTACGCTTTGTTATTCAGTACCAGCTGGCCGTTTCCATCCAGTGGAATTTGGGTGCCCGGGTCTTTATCCATGCGGATTTTGCCCTGCTGATCGCCAATTTTGTAGGTCACGTCATAGCCCAGCATTTTTTCCGACTTGTCATAGACGGTTTTACAGCGCTGCTGGGTCGTGGTGTAGGTATCGTTATCCTGCATTGCGCCCTGCACCTGGTTACCGGCATAGCCGCCACCCAGCGCGCCGACCACGGTCGCGACATCTTTACCCCGACCACCGCCAAACTGGTGACCAATCACCCCACCCGCTACCGCACCCAGAACAGAGCCGGCAATACGGTTTTCATCCTGTACCGGACGACGGTGGGTTACGGAGACGTTACGGCACTCCTGACGTGGGGTTTTTACGGTTTCTTTAATAGGCGTTGCAGAAACTACCTGCGCATACTGCGGGCCGCGATCTAAAACGTTGAGACTGGCAACAGCAGCCACACCTAACGCAGCTGCGACGCCGATCCCTATACCCGCCAACATTGATTTATTCACGGGACTTCCTCCTTTGTTGCTATTGGTAACAATTCTGCTATGGAGGCGCGGCTTCGCCAATAAGACAAAGGATCAAAAAGTGGACATTGGGTGGGGATATATCGTGTTTAGGAGAACTCTTAAGCACCTAATCCACGACGAGCAGCATGATATGCTAAAAAATCCCTCCGGAGGGCCCGGAGGGAGTGAAAGATTAGTGCAGCTTCAGACGCGGACGAATGACGCGGTTGATTCTGCCCACCAACATCATCAGGCCCGTTTTAAAGTAGCCGTGCAGCGCGATCTGGTGCATACGGTACAGGGAGATATACACGAAGCGTGCAATGCGCCCTTCCACCATCATCGAGCCACGCATCAGGTTACCCATCAGGCTACCGACGGTAGAGAAGTTTGACAGCGATACCAGCGAACCGTGGTCTTTATAGACATACGCCTTCATTGGCTTGCCTTTGTACTGCGCCAGGATGTTGTGCAGCACCAGGCTTGCCATCTGGTGAGCGGCCTGAGCGCGCGGCGGCACGAAGCCCCCTTCAGGACGCGCGCAGGAAGCACAGTCACCAATAGCGAAGATTTCAGGGTCGCGCGTGGTTTGCAGCGTCGGCTCGGTGACCAGTTGGTTAATGCGGTTCGTCTCCAGACCACCGATATCTTTCATAAAGTCAGGCGCTTTGATACCTGCCGCCCAGACCATCAGATCCGCTTTAATGTACTCGCCGTCTTTGGTGTGCAGTCCACCTTCGTCAGCGCTGGTCACCATGGTCTGCGTCAGGACGCGCACGCCCAGTTTCGTCAGTTCATTGTGCGCTGCGCCGGAAATGCGCGGAGGCAGCGCAGGCAGAATACGCTCACCCGCTTCAACCAACGTCACGTTCAGCGCTTCGTTAGTTAACCCTTTGTAACCGTAGCTGTGCAGCTGTTTAACCGCATTGTGCAGCTCTGCGGACAGCTCAACGCCCGTCGCGCCGCCGCCGACAATGGCAATGTTAACCTTGCCATTTGCACCCAGATTGCTGGTGTACTTCAGGAACAGGTTCAGCATTTCCTGATGGAAACGACGCGCCTGGTGCGGGTTATCGAGGAAGATACAGTGCTCTTTAACGCCCGGCGTGTTGAAGTCGTTGGAGGTACTGCCGAGCGCCATCACCAGCGTGTCATACGCCAGCTTGCGCTCGGGGACCAGCAGCTCGCCTTTTTCATCACGCAGCTCGGCCAGGGTAATGGTTTTGTTCTCACGGTTGATGTCAACCACCGAGCCCAGCTGGAACTGGAAATGATGGTTGCGCGCGTGCGCCAGATAGCTCAGCGCGTCCACGCCCTCATCCAGTGAGCCGGTCGCCACTTCGTGCAGCAGCGGTTTCCACAGGTGGCTGTGGTTACGATCCACCAGCGTGATTTTGGCTTTTTTACCGCGCCCCAGCTTCTTGCCCAACTGTGTGGCCAGCTCCAGCCCGCCAGCACCACCGCCTACAATCACTATCTTTTTCAATGGCGTAGTCAACGTGACCCCCTCAAATTATTAACCAATTGTTAATTAAAGGTTATGAAAATAACCCTTAATTAACAACAGGTTACAACACTGAAACCATTCAGGTGCATTGAGAATAACACGTCAGGCGCATTGGTCATACCAAAATTGATATGCATCAAGTTTTGATGGCTTAAAAGTAGACAATTCTGGACAAAAAGAAACCCGGTGCGCGTTCGCGACCGGGTTTCTGAAGTGGCAGGCTGTGGTTTAGCCCAGCGTTTTAAAGGCTTTGATGCGCTGGAGGTGCGGGGAGATGTTCTTGAACTTGTGGGTCTGCTCTTCGTCCCAGACGATCTCGTAATAGTGATGCAGCAGCTCTGCGGCCCGATGGCTGTTCAGTGCTTCATCATTACGCGAGAGGATCACCAGACAGCGATCGCGGTTTTTCTCACGGAAGTTGCTCACGCACTTGGTCGCAATATCGACATACTCTTCCGGGCGGTCAATTTTGCCTTCCATGTTCTCATTCGGGAAAAGGTTAGGATTGAAGACCACCTGGCGGATGTCGCACAGGAAGCCAATCCGCTCCGCCCAATAGCCGCCCAGCCCCACGCCGCAAATCAACGGGCGATCGTCGACGTTAAGCTGCAGCATCTTGTCCACCTCTTTGAGCAGATGCTGCATATCATGCTTCGGATGGCGCGTACTGTAGCTAATCAGCCGTACATCGGGATCGATAAACTGCAGCTGTAGCACCTTCTCATGATTACCAGGACTGTTTGAGTCAAAACCGTGTAAATAGATGATCATTGTCTTCTCACCACTCTACGCCTTCCGGGAGGGTTTACAGGCTGGCTTTATGTGCCTGCCAGCGCTCATTCAGGTCTTCAAGCCGGGCGTTGACCGACTTCCAGCGCGCCGAATCCATCAGCTCCTGACGGCTAAATGAACCTTTATGATACAAATGCGTAACACGCTCTGCATTGATCGGTGACAGGTTATCCAACACGCTAACGGCACCTTTACGATTATTGCAGACAAGGATCATATCGCAACCTGCATCCAGCGAGGCCTGGCCGCGCTCAGCATAGCTGCCCATGATTGCCGCCCCTTCCATCGACAGATCGTCGGAGAAAATGACGCCGTTGAAACCCAGCTCCTGGCGCAGAACGGTTTTCAGCCAGTGCGGGGAGCCGCTGGCAGGACGCGGATCAACGTCGCTGTAAATCACGTGCGCGGGCATAATGGCGTCCAGCTTGTTATCGGTGATAAGCGAGCGGAACACCGACATATCTTTGGCGCGAATTTCTGCTTCCGGACGCGGGTCGCGCGGGGTCTCTTTGTGGGAATCTGCCGTCACCGCCCCGTGGCCCGGGAAGTGTTTCCCGGTGGTTTTCATTCCCGCATCGTGCATCCCGTCGATAAACCGGGTCGCCATTTCCAGCGCAATACGCGGATCTTCATGGTAGGAGCGCTCGCCAATCGCGGCGCTGATATGGCCCACATCCAGCACCGGGGCAAAGCTGATGTCGATATCCATGGCAATCATTTCGCTGGCCATCAGCCAGCCGGCTTCCTGCGCCAGTTTCCCACCCTCTTCCGTGCCGAGCAGCGCGGCGAAAGACTGGGCTGCCGGCAGGCGGGTAAAACCGTCGCGAAAACGCTGCACGCGGCCGCCTTCCTGATCGACGGCCACCACCAGATGATTGCGCGACGCGGCGCGGATCTGGCGCACCAGTTCACGCAGTTGCGCCGGATCGTGATAGTTGCGGGTAAACAGGATCAGGCCGCCCACCAGCGGATGCGCCAGAATTTCACGCTCCTCCGCATCCAGCTCAAACCCTTCTACATCCAACATGACTGGACCCACACTCACCTCTCTTATCCTTTCGTTTGTAACTGGCGCCAGGCATCGTCTGCCAGCGCAATAAAGTGTTTATCTCTGGACTGCTGCAAACGCATCTCAAACCAGCCCGCCATCAGCATGATGACCCAGGGCCGCCAGCGTCTCACCTGGCGTGCCAGCGCATCGGCGTTAAAGTGCGCAACGCTGGCATACTCTCTGATGAGTTTCTGCCGCGCGGCTTCACTTTCCGTCCAGACCGCGGCCAGCTCCAGCGCCACATCGCCGTCTCCGGCATATTCCCAGTCGATAAGCCTGGCGCCCTGTGGCGTATGCACGATGTTCCCGGCGTGCACATCCATATGTAACGGCGAGAGCCGAATCGCTTGCGGCTCGCCCGCTTTACGCAACCGTTTGAGATGCGCAAGCCACACTGGGGTACGTCTTGCTGGAGAGGCTTGTTGCCAGTAGTTTTCCAGCAGTGGAAGTAAGGCGATTCGCCACCCCAGACGCTGTTGCTGGTGCAGATGATACAGCATCGCCGCAAGCGCTGGGGTGTCCGGCAGCGCGCTTTTCACCTCCCCCTCCAGATAGTCGACGGCCATCCAGCCCTTGCTGAAAAATCGGGGTTCAGGCACGAGATCCGACGGAAGGCGTTTGAGGGCGCGAAACTGACGGCGAAACTGGAAAGCCGGGGCGAAGGGATCGTGGTTCTGCCGCAAGACCAGACGGTGCGCGCCCCGCGCTATAATGCAACTCGCGCCGCTAAGCCCGGAGTGGGCCTGCGGCGCGATAAGGCGGTACTGTGGAAAATAACGCGTCAGAATCTCTTCACGCGTGGTGTCATTGTTGCGTAACCGCACCTTTACCTGACCAGATAATTTCGCCTGTCTGAACCAGCATCAGCTGCATCTGCAGGGCTGGGGTATTCACGTTACCGGTCGCATTAGAGTACAGCACATACTGGGCGCCAACGTTGCGGGCAATGCCAATCGCCTTGCTGCGGGTACCGAGGCTATCCTGCGGCGACAGGCCCAGCTGCTGTTTGGCTAACGCGAGCTGCTGAGCAGAGACCAGCGTAAACTTACCGTTGTTTGCCAGCGCATTGCGCAGCGTTTCTGTCGCTTCGCCCGCGTTCAGCGAACCGTTGGTACGGTTGTTCACGCTATCGACCAGCAGCACGCTGCCTGCCGTCACGCCCTGAGCCTGCAGCATTTTACCGACCATCGGCTGCATCGCACCGTTCCAGTCGTAATGGCGCACGCGCGGCGCAGGTTGTGACGTCTGGTCCTGATGTTCAATCGGGCCAGGCTGTGACGGAATAGACGGTACAGACGGCACGGTTGGCTGGGTCTGCGTTGGCGGTGTCGGCTGCTCGGTACCCGGCTTTGCCTCTTCCACAGGTGCTGGCTGTTCTGTACGGGTCACACACCCTGCGAGGAACAGCGCGAATGCGGTCACGAGCGCATAACGGCTCATATTTTTAATCAAGGTTCACCCCTTAGAGATAAAGATAAAGTCTCACCTTATGCGCACCCAGATAGCTGGCGCTGTCATAGAGCGTTACCGACGACCTTGCCGGAAGAGTGACGCTGCGCGGCGCCTCCAGCGGGTGCATCTCAAGACCTCTTACGTCATACCAGAAAAAACGGTAGTGGACCGTCACCGGTTCATTTCTTTCGTTATAGAGCGTAGAGGAGGCAGAAGATTTAATTTCACTGATGGTCAGTGCGGGCTGTTGCGCCGTGATGCCCGCAGCCAGCACGGAGGATTCCATCACCAGCGTCTGTTCATCGCTGACGGGGATCGCCGGACGCGTGCTGCACCCCACAACCATCATCGTCATTACCAGCGCTGCAATACGCCCTTTAAACATGTTACAGACCTTTGTGAGCCAGCATCGGTCCCAGCGGACGTCCACCCAGCAGATGCATGTGAATATGATAAACTTCCTGGCCGCCATGACGATTACAGTTCATGATCAGACGATAACCGTCTTCCGCTATGCCTTCCTGCTCGGCAATTTTCGCCGCCACCGTCAGCATACGACCTAACGCCACTTCGTGCTCGGTTTTTACGTCGTTTACGGTCGGAATCAGAATATTAGGAATGATAAGGATGTGTGTCGGTGCCTGAGGGGAAATGTCCCGGAAAGCCGTTACCAGTTCATCCTGATAGACGATATCCGACGGGATTTCGCGGCGAATAATTTTACTGAAAATCGTTTCTTCAGCCATGACCTTTTCCTTTTTTGTTAGGTGCGTCCGCTGTTAACACACTCTCTGGAGGACTGTGTGACACAATTCAAGAGTATGAGCGAGTTTCTCCTGTCCTTTCAACCTTCTCCCCCGAATTCTTTGCTGAATATTCATCAGCTGACTGAAGAGTGACCGCTCGCGTGGCTTAACGGGCTGAAACATTATTTCAGTTTCGCACGACACATCTGTTTACAGCATTAATGGCAATGCGTATATTTCGCATTTGCATTTTCATGCGCATTTTTAACATAGAAAACGACGTCAGACCGTATTTGTGGGACTGACGCAAACACTCTTCACCGTTCATAAGGGTTTGATAATGTCTTTCATTGATCATACCAGGGATGGGCAACGTCAGCCTGTCGCAACGCCTTCGTTGCTGGCAGCCTGTATTGCTATGGCATTGACGCCAGCCGCCGCTTTCGCTGCATCAGCAACCGAAGACACCGTCGTCGTGGATGGAGGTTTTGACAATACGCAGGATCCTTCCGCAAGTCAGGACCGGGATTACAGCGTAAAAACCACCACCACCGGCACAAAGCTGTTGCTGGTTCCACGCGATATCCCACAGTCCGTTAGCGTCATTAGCCAACAGCGCATGGCGGATCAGAACCTGCAGTCTATCGGCCAGGTCTTAACCAACACGACTGGCGTAACAGCGCAGGTGCAGGACAGCGATCGTACCGTATTTTACTCGCGCGGATTTTTCGTCAGTAACTACGCCTTTGACGACCTGCCCACCTCCATCAGCGAAGTGTGGAACTTCGGCGACACCGCCGCCGATACCGCGATTTACGACCGTATCGAAGTGGTTCGCGGCGCGACCGGGCTGATGTCCGGCACCGGTAACCCGGCGGCGTACGTCAATATGGTGCGTAAGCATGCGGACAGCAATGAGTTCAAAGGCAATGTCTCCGCCAGCTACGGCAGCTGGGACAAACAGCGCTACGTGCTGGATCTCCAGGCACCGCTGGTAGAGTCCGGGAAGGTACGGGGACGCCTGATTACGGGCTATCAGGACAACGACAGCTTCGTGGATAACTACCACTACCGGAAGAAGTTCCTCTACGGCGTGGTGGATGCGGACGTCACCGACAGCACCACCCTCTCTGTAGGGTATGAATATCAGGAAAGCCACACCGCCGATCCGACCTGGGGCGGATTGCCGACCTGGTACAGCGACGGGAGTAAAACCGACTACAATCGCAGCCAGACCGTCGCGCCTGACTGGGCCTACTCGGACAAGGATAGCACCCGCATCTTCGCTAACCTGACCCAGCGTTTCGACAACGGCTGGGAAGCGCACGTCAACGGCATGCACGCGGAGACCAACTTCGACAGCAAGCTGATGTATATGTCCGGCTATCCGGAAAAAGAGACCGGGGCGGGCATGGTTGGCTACGGCGGCTGGAACAGAGGTGAACGCAAACAGGATGCGGTTGATGCCTTCCTGCGCGGCGGCTTCGATCTTTTCGGCCGCCAGCATGAGATGATGTTTGGCGGCAGCTTCAGCCGACAGCGCAACCACTATGACAACAGAATGCCGGATGCGCTGTACGGCATGGTGGACGTGGGGAATTTCAAAAACTGGAACGGAAATATCGCCGATCCACAGTGGACGCCGTGGAAGCTCTACAGCCAGGACGACATTCGCCAGTCCTCAGCGTACACCTCCGCCCGCTTCTCGCTGGCTGACCCGCTGCACCTGATCCTCGGGGCGCGCTACACCAACTACAACATTCGCTATAACCCGGCGGGCTCTCCTGACACCCGTCTGGAAAGCACTGAAGATGACGTAACGCCTTACGCGGGCCTGGTCTACGATATCAACGAAGACTGGTCGACCTACGTCAGCTATACCTCCATCTTCCAGCCGCAGGACAAGCGCGACGCCAGCGGACGTTATCTCGATCCAACCACGGGCAAAAGCTACGAAGCCGGCGTTAAAGCAGACTGGTTTAATACCCGTCTGACTACCTCGCTGGCGATTTTCCGCATCGAGCAGGATAACGTGGCGAGCAACACCTATACCTACATGCCGAGCGGTGAGTCGATTTATGAATCGCTGGACGGCGTGGTCAGCAAAGGGATTGAGTTCGAGCTGAACGGCGCCCTGACCGATAACTGGCAGCTGACGTTCGGCGCGACCCGCTACATTGCGGAAGATAAGAACGGCAGCGCTGTCAGTTCCGATCAGCCGCGCACGACAATGAAGCTGTTTACCCGTTATCAACTGCCAATGCTGCCGGCGCTGACGGTGGGCGGTGGCGTAAACTGGCAGAACAAAGTGTGGACGGATGTGGACGGTGGCCCGGCGGGACAATCCCGCGCAGAGCAAGGCAGCTATGGACTGGTTAACCTGTTCAGCCGCTATCAGGTCACCAAAGATTTTGCTATTCAGGCGAACGTCAACAACCTGTTCGACAAAGAGTATTACGATTACGTCGGCTCTTACGTGGTTTATGGCGCACCGCTGAACGTCTCGGTGAGCGCGAGCTACGACTTCTGAGTGTTGGCACCACAAACCACAGCAATAAAAAAGGCAGCCATTCGGCTGCCTTAGTCTCCCCAGGTCACAGCTTAGCTGTTGCGGATGTACTCATCCATTTCGGTTTTCAGGTTATCGGATTTAGTACCGAAGATAGCCTGAACGCCCGAACCTGCAACAACCACGCCCGCTGCACCCAGTTTTTTCAGACCCGGCTGGTCCACTTTCGCAACGTCGGCAACGCTCACACGCAGACGAGTGATGCACGCGTCCAGGTTAGTGATGTTCTCTTTACCGCCGAACGCAGCAACCAGTGCCGGAGCCATTTCGCTGGTCGCGCCTGCTTTGCTGTCTTCAGTTGCATCTTCACGACCCGGAGTTTTCAGATCCAGTGCTTTGATCAGCACGCGGAAGATGGTGTAGTAAACAACGGCGTAGCACGCACCCACGATTGGGAACAGCCACAGCTTGCTGCTGTTACCGGACAGAACGATGAAGTCGATCAGGCCGTGAGAGAAGGACGTACCGTCACGCATACCCAGCAGGATACAGATTGGGAACGCCAGGCCAGCCAGTACAGCGTGGATGATGTACAGGATTGGCGCAACGAACATGAAGGAGAACTCGATCGGCTCGGTGATACCGGTCAGGAACGAGGTCAGCGCTGCGGAGATCATGATACCGCCCACTTTTGCACGGTTTTCTGGCTTAGCAGAGTGCCAGATTGCAATCGCAGCAGCAGGCAGGCCGTACATTTTGAACAGGAAGCCACCAGACAGTTTACCTGCAGTTGGGTCACCCGCCATGTAACGTGGGATATCGCCGTGGAACACCTGACCTGCTGCGTTGGTGAATTCACCAATCTGCATCTGGAATGGAACGTTCCAGATGTGGTGCAGACCGAATGGCACCAGGCAACGCTCGATGAAGCCGTAGATACCGAACGCGACAACCGGGTTCTGGTAAGCAGCCCACTGAGAGAAGGTCTGGATAGCGGAACCGATCGGTGGCCAGATGAAGGACAGGATCACGCCAGTGAAAATCGCTGCCAGACCAGAAATGATCGGAACGAAACGCTTGCCCGCGAAGAAGCCGAGATACTCAGGCAGCTTGATGCGATAGAAGCGGTTGAACATATACGCTGCAATCGCACCGGAGATGATACCGCCCAGAACACCGGTATCTGCCAGGTGTTTCGCGGCAATCTCTTCTGCCGGTAAATGCAGAACCAGCGGCGCAACCACAGCCATGGTTTTCACCATGATGCCGTAAGCAACCACTGCAGCCAGCGCAGAAACGCCGTCGTTATTGGTGAAGCCCAGCGCCACACCGATAGCGAAGATCAGAGGCATGTTAGCAAAGACGGAACCGCCTGCTTCAGCCATCACATGGGAAACTACGGCTGGCAGCCAGCTGAAGTTAGCAGAACCGACACCCAGCAGGATACCTGCGATAGGCAGTACGGATACTGGCAGCATCAGCGATTTACCGACCTTTTGCAGGTTAGCAAATGCATTCTTAAACATAATTGAGAGTGCTCCTGAGTATTTGTGCTTTTTTTACGCTTTCACGCATTGGCCCGGGGGGAGTACCGTGCCGTGGACAGGACATCTAAGCGCCCTTTATTTATTACACAGAGTAAAATAATTCCCTCTGAGTTTGTTTGACGGCTATCACGTTTCAGCTTAAGACGGTCGAAAAACTTTCAGTAATTTACAAAAAGCATGTCTGGATGTTTCTAAGAACACCGTCACCGCCCCAAATGAGGCGGTGAACTTTACTCGTTTTATTTATTAATTACGAGCCTAAAAAAAACAGGCTTATCAGACGGATTGCAGGCGGGCGGGGTCTATATGGAACAGCGCAGAGAAGTTTTGCGTCGTGACGCGGGCCAGCTCTTCGATACTGACGCCTTTAAGCACGGCCATGTACTCTGCGACGTCTCGCGTCATGGCCGGCTGGTTCTCTTTACCGCGATGCGGTACCGGCGCCAGATACGGAGAGTCTGTTTCCACCAGAATGCGATCGAGCGGGACATAGCGCGCAGCATCACGGAGCTGCTCAGCGTTACGGAACGTCACGATCCCGGAAAACGAAATATAAAACCCCAAATCAAGCAGTTTACCCGCCGTTTCTCTGTCTTCTGTGAAACAGTGTAGTACGCCACCGCAATCCGTCACGTTTTCTTCCCGGAGGATCGCCAGCGTATCGGCGCGCGCATCGCGCGTATGTACGATGACCGGTTTATTCAGTTCGCGGCCGATGCGGATATGGTTGCGGAAAGATTCCTGCTGGCGAGGTTTCGTCTCTGGCGTGTAGAAGTAGTCGAGGCCGGTCTCGCCCATCGCCACGACGCCCGCTTCTGCTGCCAGTCGGCGCAGCTCTTCTACGTCATACTCTTCGTCCTGGTTCAGCGGATGAACGCCGCAGGAGAACACCACGTTATCGCGATCGCCCACCAGCTCACGCATTGAGCGATACCCCGGCAGCGTCGTCGCCACCGCAAGACAAAATTTCACATCGCGGGCAGCGGCTTTTGCCAGCACGTCATCCACGTCGTTGTGCAGGGATTGATAATCCAGGCCATCAAGATGGCAGTGTGAGTCGACTAAAAACATAATGTCTCTCTCAGAGATGGGAAACAGGCGGCGTAACGCCCGGTTGCAGGTAGTGTTCAATACGCAGTAACTGGTCGGTCAGCAAAAGCTCGCGATTAAGACCCGTCACGGTTAAAAGCTGTTCGCGGCTCTCGCAAACATCATGAAGGATAGCGTGCAGAGACGCGCCTGTAAGGCGGCTCGCCAGCATGTTCACCAGGGGCCACGCGTCCGGGTTAGTCAGCAGCGTAGCTCCTTGCTGGATTTTTAGCGCATCGAGCAATAAGGAGGCCAGCCAGTGCAGACGCTCGACGGCCCGATCGCTATTCAGCGCAGGCAGTAAACTCAGCCAGTCCTGGTTGTTAAGTGAAGCCTCAACGGCCCGGCAAAGCGCTTCTCGCTGCGACCAGACATCAGGCTGTAGTAATGCCAGCGCCGCCGCGGGGGCGCCGCTGCTGAGGCGCAGTGCAGACAACGCACTCTCCTGTGACGTTGTCACCTCTCGCTCAAGCCAGCTTAACGCCCACGATTCCTGAGGTACCGCCAGATGATGGAGACGACAACGGCTGCGCAGCGTCGCCAGTAAACGTCCCGGGTCCCGGCAGGAAAGGAAAAACCACGTCTTTTCCGGCGGCTCTTCCAGGGTTTTAAGCAGCGCGTTCGCCGCCGCCTCGGTAAGCAACGCAGCGTCGTTGAGCCAGACCACTTTTGCCCCGCCCAGACGCGCATGTTCGTACAGTTTCTCGCTGACTTCACGCACGGCATCAATGCCGAGCGCGCTTTTGCCCTTCTCAGGCTCAAGCGTGTAGTAGTCAGGATGCGTGCCGGCCTGCATCAGCTGGCAGCCGCGGCATTTACCGCAGCTTTTATGCCCTTCCGGCTGCTGGCACATCAGAAAACGAGTGATGGCGTAGATCAACGCATCATCCCCCATTCCCGGCAACGCCTGAATCAGTAACGCATGATGCCCCCGACCGGCCTGATAGCTGGCGATCAGCTGTTCAAAGTGCGGGCGCAACCATGGATACCATTTCATGCCTGCTGCTCCTGTAGCCACTGCGTAACGGTCTGTTGAATATCGCGCGTGACGTCGTCCAGAGATTGCGTGGCGTCAATGGTACGAATTGCGCTGTCCCGTGCGGCCAGCTCAAGATAGCGTGCGCGCGTGCGGTTAAAGAAATCGAAAGACTCTTGCTCAATGCGGTCCAGTTCGCCGCGCGCGCGGGCGCGCCTGAGGCCCACTTCCGGGGTCACATCCAGGTAGAGGGTCAGGTCCGGGCGAAAATCCCCCAGTACGGCATCGCGAAGGGTTGCCAGCATCGCCTGGTCAATACCGCGTCCGCCGCCCTGATAGGCCTGAGTCGACAGATCGTGACGGTCGCCGATCACCCACTTGCCGTCGGCCAGCGCAGGTTTAATCACGGTCTCAACCAGCTGGACGCGCGCCGCATAGAACATCAGCACTTCGGCTTTGTCAGTAATAACCTCGTCGCCAACGGATTTAATATCCAGCACCAGGCTGCGCAGTTTCTCCGCCAGCTGAGTACCGCCCGGCTCGCGGGTAAAGACCATGTCAGCGACGCCAAGCGATTTCAGCGTATCCACTACCACGTTACGGGCGGTGGTTTTACCCGCCCCTTCGAGTCCCTCAATGACAATGTATTTACTGCGCATTTTTTTCCTTAAGTGCCTTCAGATAGTCCTGAACAGAGCGATTATGGCTGGCAAGGTTGGTGTTAAAGGTATGCCCCCCTTTCCCATCAGCCACAAAATAGAGGTACGGTGTTTTGGCCGGGTGCGCGGCGGCTTTGAGCGAAGCCTCGCTCGGCGTGGCTATCGGGCCCGGCGGCAAGCCGTTAATCACGTAGGTATTATACGCCGTTGGCGTCTCCAGATCTTTTCTGGAGATCTTACCGGCATAGCTCTCGCCCATGCCGTAGATGACGGTCGGGTCAGTTTGCAGACGCATGCCGATGCGCAGGCGGTTGATAAATACCGACGCGACCCGGTCGCGCTCAGCCGCCACGGCCGTCTCTTTCTCAATGATCGAGGCCATTGTCACAAACTGGTTTTGATCTTGATAAGGCAGCCCGTCCATGCGCCCTTCCCAGGCGGAATCAACTGCCTCGACCATCTTTTTGTGTGCCCGTTTAAGAATCGCCACATCGGTCGTGCCCGCCGTATACATCCAGGTGTCTGGCCAGAACCAGCCTTCCACCCACTCAGGATGTTCAAATTTCAGCACCTCGGCGACCGTCTCATAGCGATCGTCTTTTAGCGTGTGCTTGATGTAAGGCGCATCACGCAGCTGCTTGAGGTAATCGCTTAAGCGCATCCCTTCAACAAAGCGCAGCGGGAACTGTGCCTCTTTACCGCTTTCCAGCAGCTGCAGCATCTCTCTGACGGTCATGCCGGGCGTAAAGCGATAGGTACCAGCCTTGAAGTGAGACAGTTCAGGCTCGATACGCAATAACCACTGGAACACGCGTGGACGGTTGATGATTTTATCCCCGTAAAGCTGCTCGCCCAGCGCCATCCGCCCGGTACCGGCTTTCAGGGTAAAAATCGTCTCGTCTTTAATCAGGATTTTACTGTCCGCCAGCTGGCGAACCTTCCATACTCCCGCTCCGCCGGCAATACCCAGCGCAACGATCAGGAGAAGGACAAAGCGCAACATTTTCTTCATGACTTTTTGATTTGCTCACATATCGGGGCTAAAAACGTAAAGAGCTCTCGCGAAGACCAGCGCTGTTGACCATACGCCCGAACGGGTATAACAGGCATCAGCGCATTGCAGATCACAACTTCATCGGCGGACAGCAGCGCCTCTTCCTTCGCGTTTACTTCGACAACGCGAAAGCCTGCATGTGCCAGCTGTTGCAAACAAAAATGGCGCATGATGCCGTTAACCCCAGCCTGCTCCAGCGAAGGGGTGAAGACCTCACTGCCCTTCCGCCAGAGTAAATTAGCCGCACAGCATTCCGTAATGAACCCTTCGCTGTCAAGGACTAGCGCCTCATCGGCGTCCGTCTGTTCAAGATGAGTACGAATAAGCACCTGTTCAAGGCGGTTAAGATGTTTTATTCCGGCGAGCATAGGGTTTCGCCCCAGCCGTACCGGGCTCAGCGTCAGCGTTACCCCTTCCTCACGCCAGCGCGCATAGTGAGCAGGATACGCTGATACGGAAAGAATACGCGTGGGATGCTGACAGGCGGAACCGCTGTACCCTCGCCCGCCGCTGCCGCGGCTAAGAATAACTTTTAAAACGCCGTTTGTATTACCTGACGCCAGCCGGCGCATCTCGCGCTCGAGAGTGTCCCACTGCATGAAGGGAATCAGCAATTTCTCGCAGGCTTTTTGTAAACGACGGATATGGGCGTCAAGCAGGCTCACCTCACCGTCAAGAATACGCGCAGTGGTGAAACAGCCATCGCCAAACTGAATTGCCCTGTCGCTTGCCGGCAGTGTTTCTTGCTCAAGGCCATTAATGAGAAACATGGTGTCTCCTTATGCGTGGAGGCTCAGTCTGGCAGGATGTTAAAAGCCGGACAAGGGGATTTTCCCTAATAAAAAAGGCCCGCCAAGCGGACCTTTTTTTATAGCTTTCAGGCAGTCAGGCTCAGACCTTTTTGAAGATCAGAGAACCATTCGTACCGCCAAAGCCGAAGGAGTTACACAGGGTGTACTCCATACCGCTAACCTGACGCGCTTCGTGCGGAACGAAGTCCAGATCGCAACCTTCATCCGGGTTATCCAGGTTGATGGTTGGCGGCACAGCCTGATCGCGCAGCGCAAGGATAGAGTAGATTGACTCTACTGCACCCGCCGCACCCAGCAGGTGACCGGTCATGGATTTCGTGGAGCTGACCATTACGCGGCTGGCAGCCTCGCCGAAGATAGACTTAACCGCCTGCGCTTCTGCTTTATCGCCTGCAGGCGTAGAAGTGCCGTGCGCGTTAACGTAGCCAATCTGTGCAGGGGTAATACCCGCATCACGGATCGCATTTTCCATCGCCAGCGCAGCACCCGCGCCGTTCTCCGGAGGAGACGTCATGTGATACGCATCGCTGCTCATCCCGAAGCCAACGACTTCAGCATAAATTTTCGCGCCACGTTTTTTCGCATGTTCGTACTCTTCCAGTACGAGCATACCTGCGCCGTCACCCAGCACGAAACCATCGCGGTCTTTATCCCACGGACGGCTCGCCGCCTGAGGATTATCGTTACGGGTAGAGAGCGCACGTGCTGCGCCGAAACCACCAACACCCAGTGGGGTACTGGCTTTTTCAGCACCGCCCGCAACCATAGCATCTGCATCGCCGTACGCAATGATACGCGCGGCCTGGCCGATGTTATGTACGCCAGACGTACACGCGGTAGCGATAGAGATGCTTGGCCCACGCAGGCCGAACATAATGGTCAGGTGACCTGCCACCATGTTAACAATCGTGGACGGAACGAAGAACGGGCTGATCTTACGCGGTCCGCCATTCATCAGCGATGTATGGTTTTCCTCGATCAGGCCAAGACCGCCAATCCCGGAGCCAATAGCGGCGCCGATACGGGTTGCGTTCTCTTCCGTAATCTCAAGGCCAGAATCCTGCATGGCCTGAACGCCAGCGACAATTCCATATTGAATGAAGGCATCCATCTTGCGCTGTTCTTTGCGCGAGATGATCTCTTCACAGTTAAAATCCTTTACTAAGCCAGCAAATTTCGTTGCATAGGCGCTAGTATCGAAATGGTCGATTAGGCTGATGCCGCTCTGACCGGCAAGGAGAGCTTTCCAGGTGGACTCTACGGTATTGCCGACAGGAGACAACATGCCAAGTCCGGTCACAACTACACGACGCTTAGACACGTTTGTCCTCCAGGGAGGGATAAAAAAAGAGTTACGTGGGACTAAAAAAGATAAAACTCAGGCGGTCGAATGACCGCCTGGAGATGTTCACTTACGCCTGGTGGCCGTTGATGTAATCAATGGCAGCCTGAACGGTGGTGATTTTCTCAGCTTCTTCGTCCGGAATCTCAGTATCAAACTCTTCTTCCAGAGCCATTACCAGCTCAACGGTGTCAAGAGAATCTGCGCCCAGGTCTTCAACGAAGGAAGCGGAGTTCACAACTTCTTCCTGCTTAACGCCCAGCTGTTCGCCGATAATTTTCTTAACGCGTTCTTCGATAGTGCTCATACTCTTAAATTTCCTATCAAAACTCGCTTTCGCGATGGTTTTCGTAGTGTATAAAATGTTGAAAAATTTGCAACTAAATCCCGGCAGGTCTTACCACGATTTTACGTTATTTTGAGGCCATTTGCCCTAATAACGCAAATATTTTCGATCGTGATTAAACCATGTACATCCCGCCGTTGACGTGGAGGGTCTCACCAGTGATGTAACCCGCTTCGTCAGAGGCTAAAAATGCAACCGCACTGGCGATTTCTTTAGGGTCGCCAAGACGACCCGCCGGAACTGCCGCCAGCGTACCCGCACGCTGATCATCAGTCAGCGCACGCGTCATGTCCGTTTCAATAAAGCCCGGAGCAACAACGTTTACAGTAATCCCGCGGGACGCGACTTCACGCGCCAGCGACTTACTGAAACCGATCAGACCTGCTTTCGCCGCAGCGTAGTTAGCCTGACCAGCATTTCCCATGGTACCAACCACAGAACCAACAGTGATAATACGACCATGACGCTTTTTCATCATAGCGCGCATTACCGCTTTTGACAGACGGAATACAGATGACAGGTTGGTTTCGATAATATCGTTCCACTCATCATCTTTCATTCGCATCAGCAGGTTGTCGCGAGTGATCCCGGCATTATTGACCAGAATATCCACTTCACCAAACTCTGCGCGAATATTTTCCAGAACAGATTCGATAGATGCAGGTTCGGTCACATTCAGTACCAGACCTTTACCGTTCGCACCCAGATACTCGCTGATGGCCTGAGCGCCATTCTCGCTGGTTGCTGTACCAATCACCTTCGCGCCGCGCGCGACCAGTGTTTCAGCAATTGCACGCCCGATACCGCGGCTTGCGCCAGTAACCAGGGCAATTTTTCCTTCAAAACTCATGGTATTCCTCTTTTATTGCGAGAGTGCCGCTGACATCGCTTCCGGCTCGTTAATCGCCGAGGCAGTCAGGGTGTCAACAATACGTTTCGTCAGACCGGTGAGGACTTTACCAGGACCGACTTCATAAAGGTGCTCAACGCCCTGAGAGGCCATAAACTCAACGGTTTTGGTCCACTGTACCGGGCTATAGAGCTGGCGAACCAGTGCGTCACGGATCGCCTCCGGCGCGGTTTCGCATTTCACATCGACGTTGTTCACAACGGAAATCGTCGGTGCGTTAAAGGTAATTTTTTCCAGCTCAGCCGCCAGTTTCTCGGCTGCGGGCTTCATCAGTGCGCAGTGAGACGGTACGCTGACCGGCAGCGGCAGTGCGCGTTTGGCGCCCGCGGCTTTACAGGCAGCACCGGCACGTTCAACGGCTTCTTTATGACCAGCAATAACAACCTGGCCCGGCGAGTTGAAGTTAACCGGAGAAACCACCTGCCCTTCAGCAGATTCTTCACACGCTTTTGCAATCGCGGCATCATCCAGACCAATAATGGCAGACATGCCACCCGTTCCTTCTGGCACCGCTTCCTGCATGAATTTACCGCGCAGTTCTACCAGGCGCACCGCGTCAGCAAACGCAATCACACCGGCGCACACCAGCGCAGAGTATTCACCCAGGCTATGGCCCGCGAGCAGCGCTGGCGCTTTACCGCCCTGCTGCTGCCATACGCGCCACAGCGCAACGGACGCAGTCAGCAACGCTGGCTGAGTTTGCCAGGTTTTGTTCAGCTCTTCGGCCGGTCCCTGTTGGGTCAGCGCCCACAGATCATAACCCAGCGCATCAGAAGCTTCACGAAAAGTCTCTTCAATGACCGGGTAGTTTGCTGCCATTTCAGACAACATCCCAACGGTTTGAGAACCCTGGCCCGGGAACACAAAAGCAAATTGCGTCATTTTTTATTCCTTATACTAGAAACGAACCAGCGCGGAACCCCAGGTGAACCCGCCACCGAAGGCTTCAAGCAAGACCAGCTGGCCCCGTTTGATTCGTCCGTCGCGTACCGCTTCATCAAATGCGCACGGTACCGACGCCGCAGAGGTGTTGCCGTGACGATCCAGCGTCACCACAACGTTATCCATCGACATACCCAGCTTTTTAGCGGTGGCGCTGATGATACGCAGGTTCGCCTGATGCGGCACCAGCCAGTCGAGCGCGGTGCGTTCAAGGTTATTTGCTTCCAGCGTCTCATCGACAATGTGCGCAAGCTCGGTCACCGCCACCTTGAACACCTCGTTACCCGCCATGGTCAGGTAGATGGAGCTGTCCGGATTAACGCGATCGGCGTTAGGCAGCGTTAACAGCTCGCCGTAGCGGCCATCGGCATGCAGATGCGTGGAGATGATACCCGGCTCTTCGGACTGCCCCAGCAGCACCGCACCGGCACCATCACCGAAAATAATGATCGTTCCGCGATCGGTTGGATCGCAGGTACGTGCCAAAACGTCAGCACCGATAACCAGCGCATATTTGACGGAGCCAGATTTAACATACTGATCGGCAATGCTCAGCGCGTAGGTGAAACCTGCGCACGCGGCGGCAACGTCAAACGCCGGGCAGCCTTTAATACCGAGCATGTTCTGCACCTGACACGCCGCGCTTGGGAAAGCATGCGTGGCAGACGTCGTGGCAACCACGATCAAGCCAATCTCTTCTTTATCGATACCCGCCATTTCGATAGCGCGCTGTGCGGCTTCGTAACCCATGGTGGACACGGTTTCGTCTGGCGCGGCGATACGACGTTCACGGATACCTGTGCGCGTGACAATCCACTCGTCAGACGTATCTACCATTTTTTCCAGATCGGCGTTGGTACGCACTTGTTTTGGCAGGTAGCTGCCGGTACCTAAAATCTTCGTATACATGTACGCTCAGTCACTTTTAGCTAATACAGATTCCAGGCGAGCGGCAATCCGCTGAGGGACTTGTCGCTGCACCGCCTGCACTGCCTGTTCAATGGCGACAGAAAATGCTCGCTGATTGGCGGCGCCATGACTCTTAATCACGATGCCGCGCAATCCTAACAGACAGGCGCCATTATACTGGTCGGGGTTGAGGTGACTGAATCGCCGCGTCAGGCTCTTTTGTAACCAACGCTTCAATAAAATCAACCACCAGGCGCTTTTTTTGCCTTCTCCCTGAGATTTCAGCAGAGAAAGGAACATGCGCACGACCCCTTCCATGGTCTTCAACGTTACGTTTCCGGTGAAGCCATCGCACACCAGAACATCCGTTTTTCCCGTCAGCAACTCATTGGCTTCGAGATAACCAATATAGTTGATGGAGGGAACCTGTTTGAGCATTTCAGCAGCGTCGCGAATGCTGTCCAGGCCTTTGGTCTCTTCTTCACCAATATTCAATAACGCAACGCGGGGATTGTTGATCCCGACCACGTCTTCTGCCAGCACCGACCCCATCACGGCGAACTGAGCCAGCATGGTACTATCACAATCCACGTTAGCGCCCAAATCGAGCACCACCGTTTTCCCCTTCTGCTGATGCGGTAACACCGTCACCAGTGCCGGGCGCTCAATGCCCTCAATCGGCTTGAGCAGTAATTTCGACAGCCCCATCAGCGCACCGGTATTGCCGGCGCTGACGCAAGCCTGCGCTCGCCCTTCTTTTACCAGCTCCAGCGCCATGCGCATAGAGCTGCCACGGCTATTACGAATCGCCTGTGAGGGGCGTGCATCACTGGCAATAACTGACTGCGCAGGAATAATCTGCAGACGCGAACGTTGTTCAAAGTCAGCTTTTGCAAGTAATGGCGTGATTGTGTCGGGATTGCCGACTAAAAGAAGTGTGAGTTGCGAATTAGAATTCAGTGCCTGCAATGCTGCAGGCACTGTCACGGAAGGGCCAAAATCTCCCCCCATGACATCTAACGCCAGGGTTAGACGTGTCAAGGTATCGTCGCAGCCTGGTTCGGTAACTTCCCCGTTTGCACGGGGAAATCCTCACTAAGCCTAATCACGCTTTCGCGCGATTACTTAGTGATAACCTTGCGGCCGCGGTAGAAACCGTCAGCGGTGATGTGGTGACGCAGGTGTTTCTCACCAGAAGTCTTGTCTACAGACAGGCTGGTAACTGCAGTCAGCGCGTCATGGGAACGACGCATGCCACGTTTGGAACGGGTTGGTTTATTCTGTTGTACGGCCATGGACCTTACTCCTCAATTACTTACGCTTTAAGCTGGCTAATACGGCAAATGGGTTTGGTTTTTGCGCTTCATCAGGCAGTTCCCCAAAGACCATGTCCGCCTCGGACACTTCACAGTGTTCAGAATCATGCACCGGAACAACTGGCAAGGAGAGGATGATTTCATCTTCAACCAGAGCCAGAAGATCGATTTCACCGAATTCGTTAACCTCAATCGGCTCATACGCTTCCGGGAGTGCTTCAGCCTGTTCGTCAGAACGAACCGGACTGAAACAATACGTTGTGTGAACATGCTGTACAAACGGTTTCCCGCAACGCTGACACTCGAGCGTTACCGTTACCTTTGCATCACCGGTTAAAACGGCGAGACGCTGGTTGTCGATAGCGAACGACATGGAGCATTCTACATCACTGTCCACACTGACTACAGATTCGGCAATACGCTCGGCCTGATCGGAAGTATAGATACCTTCGTAATCGAGGCGTTTTTGAGCCGTACGAACCGGATCAAGAGTCAGGGGTAATTTTACCTTTTGCATAGGGCGCGCATATTAACTTTGTAACGTCATAGAGTCAAAGAAAAAGGCAACCAGAGCTGCCTTTTGCCAATTATTCGCACACATTGCGGCCTGTAGTTTAAAATGGCTGGCATCGATACGCTATATCTGGTGATAAAAATATGCCAAATCTCGTCCTTGCTTCCACTTCTCCCTACCGTCGAACGCTGCTGGAAAAGCTCGGGATCCCGTTTGAATGCGCCGCGCCGGACGTTGATGAGACGCCGCAGCCGAGCGAATCACCGCGTCATCTGGTAACGCGTCTCGCTAAGGAGAAAGCGCAATCGCTGGCCGCACGTTATCCTGCACATTTGATTATAGGCTCCGATCAGGTTTGCGTGCTGGACGGCGAAATCACCGGCAAGCCCCATACGGAGGAGAATGCCTGCCAGCAGCTTCTGCGTGCGCGGGGCACTATCGTGACCTTTTACACGGGCCTGGCACTCTATAACTCCGCCTCCGGCCACCTGCAAAGCGAGTGTGAGCCGTTCGACGTACACTTCCGCCATCTTAGCGAGCAGGAGATTATGGACTACGTGCGCCGGGAACGTCCGCTGAACTGCGCAGGAAGCTTCAAAAGTGAGGGGCTGGGAATTGCGCTGTTCGACAAGCTGGACGGTCGGGATCCGAACACATTGGTGGGATTGCCGCTGATTGCCTTGTGCCAGATGTTAAGGCGAGAAGAGTGTAATCCGCTGATCGTGTAAGTTATGCCCAGCGGCGCTTCGCTTGCATGGGCCTACGGGTTTCGTAGGCCGGGTAAGCGCAGCGCCACCCGGCACCTAATCAGCCGCGCAGAACCTTCAGGCAGCGTTTCAACTGCTCGTCCAGCGGCGCTTCAATACGGATAACTTCCCCGGTATTAGGATGGGTAAACTTCAACGCTGCCGCATGCAGGAACAGACGCGACAGGCCCGTGCCCGCCAGCTGTTTATCAAATTCCCGGTCGCCGTAGCGGTCATCAAACGCAATCGGATGGCCCGCAAACTGGGTATGCACGCGAATCTGATGGGTACGCCCCGTCACCGGACTGCAGCGCACCAGCGTGGCAAACTCATAGCGCTCTTCAACCTTAAAGCGCGTCTCCGACGGTTTCCCTTCCTGGCTCACGCGCACAATGCGCTCGCCGCTTTGCAGAATGTTCTTCAGCAGCGGGGCCTGCACCACCTTCACGTGGGACTGCCACTGACCGCGCACCAGCGCCAGATAATCTTTCTGCATGCCCTTCTCACGCAGCTGCTCGTGCAGGGAACGCAGCGCTGAACGCTTTTTCGCTACCAGCAGCACGCCTGAGGTATCACGGTCCAGGCGGTGAACCAGTTCGAGGAAACGGGCTTCCGGACGCAGCGCACGTAACCCTTCAATCACGCCGAAGCTCAGACCGCTACCACCGTGGACCGCGGTACCCGATGGCTTATTCAGCACCAGAATATGATCGTCCTCATAAAGGATGACATCGCTCAGGGCCGCGACTTTTTGCAGCTTCGGCGAAACCCCCTCTTCTTCACGTTCAGCCACGCGCACCGGTGGAATACGCACTTCATCACCGGCTTCGAGCTTATACTCAGGCTTCACGCGTTTTTTATTCACCCGCACCTCGCCCTTACGCAGGATGCGGTAAATCATACTCTTTGGCACGCCCTTCAGTTGGGTGCGCAAGAAGTTATCGATGCGTTGCCCCGCGTAGTCATCCGCGATAGCAACCATTTTTACGGCTGGAGTCTCTGTTTTCATGGTTGGCGATTCTAAATATCGTCAGCCATTAGCGCCACTCATTTTTCTATGCTTATATTTACTTTTATCCGGCCTGCGCCCCGTTTCACGCAATCGATTTGGTGGTTATTAAACCAATCACCACCTTGAGGTGAAGAAACTGTGAGTAACCGGGTGATAATTGGTAAAAGTCATCTTGCTATAACCCGGCGAGCAGTGGAATAATGGGGCTGTTTTCCGCGTTAAATCCGGGTTTTGTAAGGATGTCGACGGAATGACCAATTTTGTCTGACCGATCATCCACGCAGCAATGGCGTAAGACGTATTGATCTTTCAGGCAGTTAGCGGGCTGCGGGTTGCAGTACTTCCCGGTATAAGGATTGTTCTCTGGAGAGTTCTACCCAGGCAATTCCCCTGATAATTGCGCTGTGTTTCCGTATGAAATACAGGCAACCGACACTCTGCGCCTCTTAAGCGAGCGACAACCGTGAGGTTGGCGACGTGAACAGACACGAGGCCATCGGTTCATACCCCGGAAAGCGTCACCTTGCCCGCAGCTTTGTCGTCAATGTAAGAATAACGAGTAAGTTACGATGAAAAGAATGTTAATCAACGCAACTCAGCAAGAAGAGTTGCGTGTCGCCCTTGTGGATGGGCAGCGCCTGTACGATCTGGATATCGAAAGTCCTGGACACGAACAGAAAAAAGCGAACATTTACAAAGGTAAAATCACCCGCATTGAACCAAGCCTTGAAGCTGCATTTGTCGATTACGGTGCTGAGCGTCATGGTTTCCTCCCTCTGAAAGAAATCGCCCGCGAATATTTCCCTGCAAACTACAACGCCCATGGCCGCCCAAACATCAAAGATGTTCTGCGTGAAGGTCAGGAAGTTATCGTTCAGATTGATAAAGAAGAGCGCGGCAACAAGGGTGCCGCACTGACCACCTTTATCAGCCTGGCGGGGAGCTATCTGGTGCTGATGCCAAACAACCCGCGCGCGGGGGGCATCTCTCGCCGTATCGAAGGTGATGACCGTACCGAGCTGAAAGAAGCGCTGGCAAGCCTTGAGCTGCCGGATGGCATGGGGCTTATCGTGCGTACCGCGGGCGTGGGCAAATCTGCCGAAGCGCTGCAGTGGGACCTGAGCTTCCGTCTGAAGCACTGGGAAGCTATCCAGAAAGCCGCAGAAAGCCGCCCTGCTCCGTTCCTGATCCACCAGGAAAGCAACGTTATCGTGCGTGCCTTCCGTGATTACCTGCGTCAGGACATCGGTGAGATTCTGATCGATAACCCGAAAGTGCTTGAGCTGGCTCGCCAGCACATCGCCGCGCTGGGTCGTCCGGATTTCACCAGCAAAATTAAACTGTACACCGGTGAAATCCCGCTGTTCAGCCATTATCAGATCGAATCTCAGATCGAGTCCGCCTTCCAGCGTGAAGTGCGCCTGCCGTCCGGCGGTTCTATCGTTATCGATACCACCGAAGCGCTGACCGCTATCGACATCAACTCCGCGCGTGCAACCCGCGGCGGGGACATCGAAGAGACGGCCTTCAACACCAACCTTGAAGCCGCTGATGAAATCGCCCGCCAGCTCCGCCTGCGCGACCTGGGCGGTCTGATTGTTATCGACTTCATCGACATGACCCCTGTTCGCCACCAGCGCGCGGTTGAAAACCGCCTGCGTGAAGCGGTGCGTCAGGATCGCGCGCGTATCCAGATTAGCCACATCTCGCGCTTCGGCCTGCTGGAGATGTCCCGCCAGCGTCTGAGCCCGTCGCTGGGTGAGTCCAGCCATCACGTCTGCCCGCGCTGCTCCGGTACCGGTACCGTGCGTGATAACGAATCGCTGTCTCTCTCTATCCTGCGTCTGATTGAAGAAGAAGCGCTGAAAGAGAACACCAAAGAGGTTCACGCCATTGTGCCTGTGCCGATTGCCTCCTACCTGCTGAACGAAAAACGTGCAGCGGTCAGCGCAATCGAAGCGCGTCAGGGCGGCGTTCGCTGCATCATCGTGCCAAACGACCAGATGGAAACCCCGCACTATCACGTGCTGCGTGTCCGTAAGGGCGAAGAGACCAGCACCCTCAGCTACCTGCTGCCGAAGCTGCATGAAGAAGAGATGGCGCTGCCTTCCGATGAAGAACCTGCCGAGCGCAAACTGCCAGAGCAGCCTGCGTTAGCGACCTTCATTATGCCTGAAGCACCACCGGAAGCGGCGCTGGAAAAACCTGCAGCCAAACCGGCGGCGCAGAAACCAGAAGTAACTGCAGTGAAAGCCCAGCCGGCGCAACCGGGTCTGCTGAGCCGCTTCTTCGGCGCGCTGAAGAAGATGTTTGCGGGTGAAGAAGTTCAGCCAGAGCAGCCGAAAGAAGAACCTAAAGCAGCCAAACCTGAACGTCAGCAGGACCGTCGCAAGCGTCAGAACAACCGCCGCGATCGTAACGACCGCAGCGACCGTAACGAGCGTCGTGACAGCCGTTCAGACAATAACGAAGGCCGTGACCAGCGCGAAGACAACCGTCGCAACCGTCGCGAGAAACAGCAGCAGAATGTTGAAGATCGTGAAATTCGCCAGCAGGCGGGCGATGAGTCCGAGAAGAGCAAACAGCGCGACGAGCAGCAGCCACGCCGCGAACGCAACCGTCGTCGTAACGACGAGAAGCGTCAGGCGCAGCAGGAAGTTAAAAACCTGAACCGCGAAGAGCCCGCTGAGCAGCAGGACGGCGAGCAGGAAGAACGTACTCAGGTGATGCCTCGTCGTAAGCAGCGCCAGCTGTCACAGAAAGTGCGCGTTGGTGCGGCTCCGGTAGAAGAAACTACCGTAGTTGCGGCTGAAGCGGCAGAAACCGCAACAGGCACGCAGGTTGCAAAAGTTGACCTGCCAGCCGTCGTGGACAATAACGTTGAGCAGGATGAAAACGGTGAAAACCGTGACAACGCAGGTATGCCGCGTCGCTCCCGCCGTTCTCCGCGTCATCTGCGCGTGAGTGGCCAGCGTCGTCGTCGCTACCGTGACGAGCGTTATCCGACTCAGTCTCCAATGCCGTTGACCGTGGCGTGCGCGTCACCAGAGATGGCATCCGGCAAAGTCTGGATCCGTTATCCGGTCGCTCGCCTGGAGCAGGCTGTTGAAGAGCAGGCTGTGACCGAAGAGGTGATTGCTCCTGTAGCAGCGGTTGAAGATGCGGTGACCGAAGCAGCAACCGTGGTTGAACCTCAGGTTGTTGAAGCGGCAGAAACACACGCAGTGGACGTCGAAACCACCCATCCTGAAGTGATTGCCGCGCCGGTTGATGCCGCACCGCAGATTATCGCCGAAGAAGATGTCGTGGTGGCTGAGGAAGTCGCTGAAGAGGCTGAACCAGTAGCCGCAGTGGAAGAAGCCGCTGAAACCGTCGTAGAAACCACCACTGAAGAAATCGTTCAGGACGTTGAGATTCAGGTTGAACCGGTTGTTGAAGAAGCGAAAGCGCCTGAAGTGGAACCAGAGCCGGTTAAGGTTGTTGCCGCTCCTGCTCACGTTGCGACAGCGCCGATGACGCGCGCTCCGGCACCAGAGTATGTGCCTGAAGCACCGCGTCACAGCGACTGGGTTCGCCCGGCGTTCAACTTTGACGGTAAAGGCGCTGCAGGCGGCCACAGTGCAACGCATCAGGCGACTGCACCAGCGACGCGTCCGCAGTCTGTCGAATAACGACGCAGAAAGTAAAAAGCCGACCTTCGGGTCGGCTTTTTTTATGGCTGCTGCACGGGCTTTCTCATCCCGGTGACCTCCGGCATGATCTGCCGCATTAGCTCCAGAAATCGCCGCAAGCGCGCAGGATAATACCGGGACCAGGGGTAAACCAGATGCACCGGTAACGCCGCCGGCTGCCACTCTGGCAGCAAATGTACCAGCCGACCTTCCCGGATATCATCCTGTACCGTCCAGCTGGATACTACCGCCACGCCAAGACCGGTGAGTGCCGTATTGCGTGCGACATACAGACTGTCAGTGCTCAGGCGTGGGGTAATTATCACGCGCGCGGTGGCGGATAATGCCTCGTGAAAAAGCTCCACATGGCGCTGGTAGAAAGAGCTGATGGCAATCCAGGGAAGCTGCTGCAGATCCTCCGGGGTGTTAACCGTCGGAAAGCGGTCCAGTAATGCCGGAGAAGCCACCACCGAGCGCGGCACTTCGGCCAGCAGTACGGACACGGTCGCCGGGTCGACTTCCATTCCCACCCGAATAGCGCAGTCAAGGTTGTCGCCCAGAAAATCAGCCGACCGATCGTTGAGCATCCACTCAATAGAAAGCTGCGGATAACGCTGTAGAAATTCGGTTAGTGGTTTCAGGAGCTGATCCTGACCAAACGCATGCGGTGCCCGCACCCGCAGCACGCCTACAGGTTCATCTTCCGTCTGCCCCACCTCATCTTCCAGCGCCAGCCAGCTGTCAATTACCCGACGGGCATGCTGATAGCAGCGCTCCCCGTCATCCGTCAGCCGCGTCGTGTGGGTGGTGCGCAACATCAGACGCACGCCCAGCATTGTCTCAAGCGACTGCAGCCGCCGGCTCACCGTAGCCTGGGTGGTGTCCAGCTGCCGTGCCGCCGCAGAAAGGGAACCCGCCTCCACAATGCGGACAAACGTTCGCATCAGCTCTACCCTGTCTATACGCTCAACTCTTTTCATTTACTTTTCATCTATACGTTCAACGTATAAGCGTTTTACCACCGCGCCCGCTACCGCCGCAAGGCGTACTGATAAAAAATAGCCTCACACGATGAATGAGGAACGTCTTATGAACACAACAACCGCCGCCCATGCCGTAAGCCGCTGGGTAATCTTAATGCTGGCGCTCGGTGCAGGCTTCAGCGTGGCATCCATCTATTATGCCCAGCCTCTGCTCCCTCTGATGGGCGCCGACCTTCACCTGAGTATCGAAGGAATGGGCCTGGTCCCGACCCTCACCCAGGCGGGATATGCCTCAGGGATCCTGTTCCTGCTGCCGCTCGGCGATCGCCACGACCGCAGAACATTAATCCTGATAAAGAGCGCGGCCCTGGCGCTGTTCCTGCTGGGCTGTAGCCTGACCGGACAGATCCACTCTCTGCTGCTGGCAAGCCTGCTCATCGGCATGGCCGCCACCATGGCGCAGGATATTGTCCCGGCTGCGGCGATCCTTGCGCCGGAAGGCAAACAGGGGAAAACCGTGGGTACGGTGATGACCGGTCTGCTGCTGGGCATTTTGCTCTCCCGAACCGTCAGCGGCGTGGTGGGCGAAGCGTTTGGCTGGCGCGTGATGTATCAGCTGGCTGCGGGAAGTATTGCGTTTATCGGCGTGGTGATGTGGGCCGTACTCCCTCGTTTCGCCGTTCACTCCACGCTGAGCTATCCCGCTCTGCTGCGCTCGATGGAACATCTGTGGCGTCGCTATCCCGCTCTGCGCCGTGCCGCGCTGGCCCAGGGTTTTCTGTCGATAGCCTTTAGCGCCTTCTGGTCTACGCTTGCGGTCATGCTGCTGGAACGCTATCACCTCGGGAGTGCCGTCGCCGGTGGTTTTGGTATCGCAGGGGCAGCCGGTGCGTTGGCAGCCCCGCTGGCGGGCGGCCTGGCGGATAAACTGGGTGCAGGGAAAGTCACGCAGCTTGGTGCCGTCCTTGTGACCGTCTCGTTTGCCCTGATGTTCCTGATGCCCGCCCTGGGAGTTCACGGACAGCTGATTCTGATTGCCGTCTCTGCTATCGGGTTCGATCTGGGCCTGCAGTCCAGCCTGGTCGCGCACCAGAATCTGGTTTACAGCCTTGAGCCACAGGCGCGGGGTCGTCTGAACGCCCTGCTCTTTACCGTGATCTTTATCGGCATGGCGTTGGGTTCAGCGTTAGGCAGCAATATTTACACGCTGGCTGGCTGGACGGGCGTGGTTGCGCTGGCAACGGTTTGCGGCATCATTGCGCTGGCAATCCGTATGATTGAAAGCGCGCGGGTCGCCTCGGCACCAGCAGAAATGGCATAAAAAAAATGCCCAATCCAGACGGATTGGGCAGTAAAACATGCCCAGTTTCAAGACATGTTCCAAGAGGTCAAGATGTTATTTGTTCAGCTGGAACAGAGACATGCCCTGCATATCGCTAAACGCTTTATAAGAAGCCTGCAGGGCCGCCTGCTGCATGGTGTAAGAGGAAATAGCTTCGTTCCAGTCCACGTCCACCAGGTCGCTCATCTGCTTAGTCTGACCCAGCGCGCGGTCGTCACCCAGGGTATCGAGTTTTTCCAGTTCGTTCAGCTTAGTACCCACATCCGCAACGACCGTCAGGACGTTGTTCTGAGCGTTTTTAATACCGATCTGCGCGTTGGAAATCACCTGGCCTTGCGCGGCGGTCGCGGCCGGATCGTTCTCAATCGGCGTTTTCAACGAAGCAATGGCGGAATCAAGGATTTTAAACATGTTGGTATCGCCATACCCACCGCCCGGCAACTCTTGTGCATTGCTGGTAATGCTCTCAAAGATCTGCTGGCCGGTATGGCTGATCGCCATGTTTCGCGCCGTATCGACCTGCTGAGTGATCGCCTCAGTACCACCATTGTAGGTGCCGGTTGCGGCATCAAACGGTGCACTCTCGGTTTTGTATCCCGCAAAGATAAAGCGACCATTGCCATCCGTCGTGTTAGCCAGGTTCATCAGCTGGTCGCGGATCCCCTGGATATCGGTCGCCAGAGAGAGACGGTCGTCATCGCTTAAGGTGCCGTTTGACGCGTAGACCAGCTTCTCACGCACGCTTGATAACGCGGTGTTCACCTGGGTCAGCACGTTATCTTCCAGCGACACTTTTTGCGTGGCAAAGGTGCGCGCTAACGCGAACTGGCTGTTTTGAGACTGAGACTGTGACAGCACAATAGACTGTGAAGCCGCGATAGGATCGTCCGACGGACGGTTAACGCGCTTGCCGGTGGACATTTGTTCACCGTAGCTCAGCCATCTGCTCTGGGAATCGGTGATCCCGCGCATGTTCTGTTCGTACATCATCTGGGTGCTAATACGCATTTTTCACCTCAACCTTAACGAATGTTGATAATTGCATCGAAGAGCGTACTGGCAGTCTGAAGCACCTGCGCGTTGGCGAGGTAATACTGCTGATAACGCTGCAGGTTGCCATACTCTTCGTCGAGGTTTACCCCAGAGATGGTCTGCTGCTGCTTGATTAACTGCGTTTCCACATTGGCTTTCGTCTGGCTACTGACTTTCAGTGAAGCGGTGGTGCTCCCTACGGTGCTCACCAGTGAGGCATAGGCATCGTTAAAGGTTTTGTTCCCGCCAACCACTTTGCTGTTTTGCAGATCGAGCATTTTCTGCCCGTTGCGGTTGTCGCTCTCACCGCCGTTCTGCACCGCGGCCATGGCCAGTTTGGATTCGTCGCTGATCGACAGTTCCATATTCATGATGACGTCAGAGACGGGCTTCACGGTAAAGCTGTCTTTGGCGTTGGCCGAACCGCTGACGTTCACGTTGAGACCATCAAACGACAGATTGCCGCTGGCATCCGGGCTCATGGTAAAGCTGGTCTTGTCCGACGTGCGGGTGATGGTCCAGTCGGTGCCGTTAAACTGCAGCTTATAGTCCGTTGCCTGAACTTTGGTGCTGTCCGCAACGGTGGCATTGACGACCGCCGTACCGCTATTTTTGCTGTTGGAAAGCACAGCCGGAGAACCGAAGCCGAACAGCTTGCCGCCCGCATCGCCGTTGGCATCAAAGCCGGCCTCATGCTGCTTGTTCATCGCGTCAGCAAACGCCAGCGCCATCTGGTTCAGGTTATTACGAGCCTTATCCAGATCTTCGGCGCGGAAGGTCAGCAAACCGCCTAACGAGCCGGTGGTGATCATCTTTTCCGGGATCTCGACATTACCCGCAACTTCATCGACGTAGGCGATAGTGGTGCGGGAAGGATCGGCGCTAGACTTCACGGCAGCCAGCTGGTTAGCTTTGCTGCCCTGCACCAGGCTGTAGCCGTTGCCGAAAGAGATGTTAAACGTGCCGCTATCCTGAACCGAAACTTCCACACCCACGATTTTGTTCAGCTCGTTGACGAGCTGATCGCGCTGGTCGAGCAGATCGTTAGGCGATGCGCCCGCGCCGACGCCGGTGAGGCGGGAAATCTGATCGTTCAGATTGGCAATCTGTTTGGCATAGTTGTTGATCTGCGAAACGCTGGTTCCGATCGCCGTATTCACCTGCGTATCCTGATCGCGGAGATACTGATCGTTGGTTTTGAACTGGTTGACCAGGCCGCCCGCTTTTCCCAGCACCGTCTGACGCGCAGCCGGGTCTTCCGCGTTGCTCACCAGCGTTTGCAGGCTCTTAAAGAAATCCTGCAGGGTGGTGGAAAGCGAGTTGGTGGTATCGGAGAGCACATCGTCAATTTTTGACATCTGCTGATAGCGCGTAGTCAGGCCGCTGCTCTGGGTCTGCGCGGCGCGCAGCTGGTTGGTGATGAAAGCGTCATATTCACGCTGGACACCGGAGACATACACCCCGTTACCCACCCAGCCACCGCCGGTCAGCGTGCTGTTAGATGCACCCAGCACCGTCGTCTGGCGGGTGTAACCTGCCACGTTATAGCTTGAAATATTATTACTGACGGTATTGAGTGCCGACTGCGCGGCACTGAGGCCACTCATGGCGCTGTTAATCAAACTGGACATGGGGGTTCCTTTTATACGTTCAGACACGAGTCCTGATGAAGGTTATCGGCAACCTCCACCGGGACTTGAGAACTTTCAGAACAGATTTTCGATATCTGTGCTATAGGCTTTGCTGACCTTCTCGCCCATGGATTTCAGCTGCTGGATCATGCTGGTAAGCTTGCGCGCGTAGTTCGGGTCGGTCGCGTAGCCCGCGTTTTGCAGAGCCTGAGCGCCCTGCTCCGCCGTTGCCGCCTGCGTAACGGCGGTATAACGCGGATTTCGGCTCAGCAGGCCTACATAATCGGATAAGGCTTCCAGATACGAGCTGTAAACGCGGAATTTGGCTTTCACCTTCACCGCCGCGCCGTTCTCGTATTCCGTAGTCGTGATCTCCGTGGTCGGTCCCTTCCAGCTGGAGGTGGCCTTCACGCCGAAGATGTTGAAGCTCGGGTCGCCGTTTTCCTTGCGGATCTGGCGCTGGCCCCAGCCCGACTCCAGCGCGGCCTGGGCCAGAATCAGGTGGTGAGGCACGCCGCTCTGTTCACTGGCAAGCCGTGCTGGCAGAGAAAGCTGCGCCAGGAAGTCTTTGCTGTCACCGGAGAGCGCCTCGTCGCCGCTGCCCGTTGCTTTCGGTATCGCTTTACGCACCATCTGCGTCAGCGCCTGGTTCTGATAACTGGTCACCGTTTCGAGGTCGAACTTCATCGGCACCTGCGGCGGCTGCTCTTCTGGCTGAACACCCTGTGCGGCAGCGGTCTGTTTGACAATCATGTCAGCCAGACCGAGGCCTTTACCGGCGGTCATCTGCTGCGCAATCTGCTGGTCATACATGCTGGTGTAGAGACGCGTTGAATCGCTGCTGAACATCCCGTCTTTCGGCAGGGTTTCGCGCATGCTCTTCAGCATCATCTGTACAAACATCCCTTCCACCTGGCGGGCGACCGGGCGGATATTCGCCGCCGGGTCTTTACCTGCTTTGGCTTTCAGTTCGTTGAGCGACTGGGCGTCCCAGGCGGCACTGGTCAACAGTTTGCTATCGGTCAGCATCAGATGATTTCCAGTTTGGCGCGCAGGCAGCCCGCGCTTTGCATCGATTGCAGAATGGACATCAGATCCATCGGCGTCGCGCCCAGGGCGTTCAGGGCACGCACCACGCTGTTCAGGTTGGCGCTGGAGCGCACGCTCTGCAGGGAACCGCCGCTCTGGCGTAAATCAATCTGCGTTTGCGGCGTCACTACCGTCTGGCCGCCACCAAATGGTGTATCCGGCTGGCTGACGTTGGCGGAACGGTTAACCGTCACCGACAGGTTACCCTGCGCCACGGCACAGCTATCCAGCGACACTTCCCGGTTCATCACCACGGAGCCCGTACGGGAGTTGATGATCACTTTGGCATCCTGCACCGGCACGTTCACTTCCAGATTCTGGATATCCGCCAGCATGCGCACCTGGTTGCTGCTGCCGGTGGAGGTGCGGATCTGCACGGTACGCGCATCCAGTGCCGTGGCATTGCCATAGCTGCGGTTGATGGTGTCGGCAATCTGCTGCGCCATCGTGAAGTCTTCATTATTCAGCTGCAGGTTGATGGTGTTGCCCGCGCCAAACTGGGTCGGCAGTTCACGCTCGATGATCGCACCGTTGGTGATGCGCCCGCCGTTCAGCTGGTTCACCTGTACGCTGCTTCCACCAGCGGATGCGCCTGCCCCGCCGACCAGGATGTTCCCCTGCGCCAGCGCGTAGACCTGGCTGTCGACGCCTTTAAGCGGGGTCATCAGCAGCGTACCGCCGCGCAGGCTTTTGGCGTTACCCATTGAGGAGACCACCACGTCAATGGTCTGCCCCTGGCGCGCAAACGCCGGGTAGGAGGCAGTGACCATAACCGCGGCCACGTTTTTTAGCTGCATGTTGGTTCCCGCCGGCACGGTAATGCCGAGCTGGGAAAGCATGTTGTTTAAGCTTTGGGTGGTAAACGGCGTCTGGGTGGTCTGGTCACCGGTACCGTCCAGCCCCACCACCAGGCCATAGCCAATCAGCGAGTTCCCGCGGACGCCCTGAACGCTGGTGAGATCGCGAATGCGGTCGGCCTGGGCAAACGTTGCGACAAGAACCAGCGCCGCGGCGAAGATCGATTTAAACATGGGTCACCTCGCTTACATCGGCGATAAATTAAGGAAGAAGCGCTGCAGCCAACCCATATTCTGCGCTTCATTAATGTAGCCGTTACCGACGTACTCAATGCGCGCATCCGCCACCTGGGTGGACGGAACGGTGTTGGTGCCGCTGATGGTGCGTGGATTCACCACGCCCGAGAAGCGAATGAATTCAGTGCCCTGGTTAATGGCGATCTGTTTTTCACCCACGACGTGTAAATTGCCGTTAACCAGCACCTGGTCAACCGTGACCGTCAGCGTTCCGCTGAAGGTGTTGCTGGCGTTCGCGCCACCTTTACCGTTAAAGGTGTTGCCGCCGGAGGCCTCAACATCCGCACGGGCATTGCCGAACAGGCCCTGCAGATAGCGTGGAACGGTGTCAAAGCCAAAATTGGTTTTGCCATCGCGGCTGGCGTTCGCCGACGAGCTCTTGCTCGCGCTGACGTTTTCCTGCAGCACAATGGTCAATGTATCGCCGACATTACGCGGGCGGCGATCTTCAAACAGCGGCTGATAGCCGTAGTTAATCGGCTGCGCGGTCTGGAAAATGGAGCCGTTTACAACTGGCGCAGGGCCAGGAACGGGTTGGGCAGTCGTCGCACCCTGGACCAATGGTTTAGACGGGATCAAAGCGCACCCGCTGAGGGTGACGGCCAGAACAGTCAGTATCGGATAACGAAACGCCGCGTTTTTTTGCATTGCCTTCATCTTCGAAAACAGGGAGCCGGTGCGGGGTTTACCGCACCGGGCTACACCTTAGAGTTGCGTCAGTTTCTGCAGCATCTGATCGGTCGTCGAGACTGCTTTACTGTTAATTTCATACGCGCGCTGGACCTGGATCATATTCACCAGCTCTTCCGCCACGTTCACGTTGGAGGTTTCAACATACCCCTGATACAGCAGACCGGCACCGTTCAGGCCTGGCGTACTTTCATTTGGCGTACCGGAGGATTGCGTTTCGGTGTAGAGGTTCTCACCAATGCTTTCCAGACCGGTATCGTTCATGAAGGTGGTCAGGTTGAGCTGTCCGACCTGGACCGGCGCGGCCTGCCCCTGCTGGGTCACGCTCACGATGCCGTCGCGGCCGATGGTAATGCTCAGGGCGTTCGCCGGAATGGTGATCGCAGGCTGAACCTGGAAACCGCCCGCCGTCACCAGCTGACCGTTCTGATCGACCTGGAAGGAACCGTCACGAGTGTAGGCAGAGGTCCCGTCAGGCAGCTGCACCTGGAAGAAGCCCTGGCCTTTGATCGCCACGTCTTTGCTGTTGTTGGTCTGAGACAGGTTGCCCTGGCTGTGCAGACGCTCGGTCGCCACCGGGCGAACGCCGGTACCGATCTGCAGGCCTGACGGCAGCGTCGTCTGTTCAGAAGACTGCGCGCCCGGCTGGCGGATGGTTTGATAAAGCAAATCTTCGAAAACGGCGCGCTGACGCTTGAAACCATTGGTGCTGACGTTTGCCAGGTTGTTGGCAATCACATCCATGTTGGTTTGCTGCGCGTCCAGGCCAGTTTTCGCGATCCATAAAGAACTGATCATAAAGAGTCCTGTTAACTCATCGACAGAAGTTGGTTAGCCTTGCCCGCGTTTTCGTCCACGATGCTGATAATTTTCATCTGCATTTCAAAACGACGGGCGCTGGCGATCATGTCGCTCATGGCGGCTACCGGCTTAACGTTGCTGCCTTCCAGAACGCCGGACATCACGCGGATGCTCGGATCGGCCTGTAATGTGGCACCACGGGTAGCCTGAGCTGCCTGGGTCAGACGGAACATGCCGTCGTCGCCGCGCTGCACCTCTTTGCCTTCCGCTTTGACCAGCTTCAGACGCCCGACGGGGGCAACGGTGTTGGCCGGATCGCCCGGGTTCAGCGCCGAGATGGTGCCGTCCGCGGCGATGGTCAGCTCAGAGCCTTCCGGCACGGTCAGCGGGCCCGCTTCACCCATCACCGGATGCCCCTGAATCGTCAGCTGGCCGGTCGCGCTGACCTGGATATTCCCGTTACGGGTATAGCCTTCACCACCGTCCGCCGTTTGCACCGCCAGCCAGCCGTCCTGCTGCAGAGCAACGTCCAGCGGGCGTGAGGTGTAATCCATCTGCCCTGGCGTCATGTCTGCGCCCGGGGTGGATGCCGCCACCAGCGTACGGGTCGGCAGGGAGAGCCCTTCCACCGGCACCGCGCGCAGCGCATTCAGCTGCGCGCGAAAGCCCGGCGTAGAGGCGTTTGCCAGGTTGCTGGCGGTAACGGCCTGCTGGCTGAGCGTCTGACTTGCCGCGCCCATCGCGGTATATATTGCGTGATCCATTGCGCTTTCCTGTTAGCCGCTTAACGCAGGTTAACCAGCGTGTTGAGGATCTGATCCTGGGTCTTGATGGTCTGCGCATTCGACTGATAGTTACGCTGCGCGACAATCATGTTCACCAGTTCTTTACTCAGGTCCACGTTAGAGGCTTCCAGCGCGCCGTTGGTCAGCGTGCCGAAGTTACCGCTTCCCGCCGTACCCAGCAGCGCCACGCCGGAGGACTGAGTCGCCGACCAGACGTTATCGCCTTCAGACTTCAGCCCTTCGTTGTTGGCAAAGTTTGCCAGCACGATCTGGCCCAGCACCTGAGTCTGCTCGTTGGAGTAGTTCCCGACGACGGTGCCGTCATCATTAATCTGATAGCTGACCAGATCGCCCGGCTTGAAGCCGTTCTGGTTGGTCGCCACGATATTGTTCGCACCGGTGTTCTGCTGCATGGAGTTAGCAAAACTCATCGCGAAGGTCGCCGGGTCCGCACCTGGGATAGTCGCGGTAGTGATGTTGATGTTTCCACCCCCGATCAACGTACCGTTATTATCGAAGGTCAGTGTCGTCGCCAGTGCCGCCGTGCTCCCTGCCACGCTGCCGTCCTGGGCATACACTTTCCAGGAGTTCGCCGGGGTCGCATCCTTGACATAGAACAGGTTCATGTTGTGCGCATTACCCTGGCTGTCGAAAACGGTCACCGTGCCTTTTTTGTTGTAGGTGTCCGGGATAGCCGGATCAAAGGCGGCGGTCGGTGCGGTATCGGTGGAGTTGAGGTTAATCTGCTGGGAAGCTGTGGTGGTGGACTTCGCGGCCATCAGCGTGGTCGGGATATTAATAACCTGTGGGTTCGCACCGGTCTGAACCGTTGATGGCGTCCCGGCAACCGGATAACCCGTTAACTGCATCCCCTGCATGTTCACCAGATTACGGTTTTCGTCCAGCTTGAACTGGCCGTTACGGCTGTAGAACACCGAGCCGTTTGCATCGACCATACGGAAGAAACCGTTCTGGCTGATGGCAACGTCCAGGCCACGACCGGTGTTGGTGGTGGTACCGTCGGTAAAGTCCTGAGTGATGCCCGCAACTTTTACGCCCAGACCCACTTTGGAACCGGCAAACATATCTGCAAAAGACGCAGAACCGGATTTGAAACCATAGGTCGCGGAGTTGGCGATGTTGTTGCCAATGACGTCCAGGTTGGTGGCCGCAGCATTCAGGCCGCTGACCGCTTGAGAAAAGGCCATGACTTACTCCTGATAAGTGTTAAGGCTTAGATAATCTGCCGAACTTCGTCGAGTGTGGTGGTACCAGAGGTACCCAAATCCAGTTTGTTGCCGTCGCCCCCTTTAATCACGCCCTGAACCAGCGCGAACTGCAGCGGCTGCGCCACCAGCTGGGTCGTCCCGTTGCTGGCGCTAATCGCGACTTTGTAGGAGCCATTTGGTGCTTTCGTGCCGTCGGTCAGGCTGCCGTCCCAGGTAAAGGTGTGAACGCCCGCTTTCAGCTCGCCGATGTCGATGGTGCGAACTACGGCGCCGGTTGAGTCGGTGATCGTCGCCGTCACTTTGTCAGCCGCCTGCTGCAATTCAACGCCGAACGGCGTAGTGGTGGTGGTCGATGTACCGTCGGTGGTGCTGGTGCCCGCCAGGATCGTGGTCCCCGGGATCATTACGCCGTGACCAATCAGGCTTGCCGCCTGCAGGGACTGAGCGCTGTTAATCTGACCGGAGACGGAACCGAGGGTGGTGTTCAGTTTCTCAATGCCGCTCACGGTACTGATCTGCGCAAGCTGCGTGGTCAGTTCGTTGTTCTGCATTGGGTTAGTCGGATCCTGGTTCTTAAGCTGCGCCACCAGCAGCGTCAGAAAACTGCTCTGCAAATCGGAGGCATTGCTTCCCGTCAGGGAGCTGGAGCTTGTCGAACTTTTGGTGTTGTTAACACCCGTGTTCGTCGGATCATTCACATTTACGGCGATGGACATGCATGTCTCCTTTACTGGCCGAGAGTGAGTGTTTTGAGCATCATGCTCTTCACGGTATTAAGCACTTCGACGTTCGCCTGGTAGCTACGGGACGCCGACATGGAGTTCACCATCTCGCCTACCACATCCACGTTTGGCATCTTCACGTATCCGTTAGCGTCCGCGAGCGGGTTACCTGGCTCATACACCAGCTTGTCCGGCGCCTGGCTCTCAACCACGTCAGACACCTTCACGCCGCCCGTTGCAGCGCCTGGCGCAGCGTCGACCTGAAACACAACCTGTTTGGCACGATAAGGCTGTCCGTCAGGTCCGGTCACGCTGTCGGCGTTCGCCAGGTTACTGGCGGCCACGTTCAGACGTTTGGACTGGGCTGTTAACGCCGAGCCGGCGATATCAAAAATATTCAGCAAGGCCATTTATCAGTTGCCCCCCTGCAGGACGTTCATCATGCCTTTGATTTGTCCGCCGAGTACGGTCAGGCCCGTCTGGTATTTCAGGCTGTTATCGGCAAACTGCGTACGCTCCCGGTCCATATCCACGGTGTTACCGTCGAGTGAAGGCTGGTCAGGGATGCGATAAAGTAAATCGGTCACTGGCGCGGTCATCGCCTGAGCGGGAATATGGCGAGAGGATGTCATGGCGAGTGCAACACCGGTTCCTTCGGCACGTCCACGCTCCATCACCTTTTTGAGCTCACTGGAAAAATCAATATCGCGCGCCTGATACCCGGGCGTATCGGCGTTAGCGATGTTGGCGGCTAAAATCTCCTGCCGCTGGGCGCGTAAATTGAGCGCTTCCTGCTGAAAACGTAACGCGGCGTCGAGTTTATCGAGCATGTCTCCTCCGCTGATGGCAAAATTTCAGTTCACAGCTTAAATCTCACCCGGTCTCCCCTATCGACGGAATAAGCACAAAATGCGTCGCTATTTATTCCGTTGATGCAAAACCACTGCAGGTAGAATTCATCCAACTCTGGAAACGGTGGAACTTGCGATGCAAACGTTAAAACGTGGCCTGATGGCAACCTTCTTGCTGTTTAGCCCTCTGGTGAATGCCGGGGATTTACAGGATGCGCTGACGAATTTTTTTGCCCAGAAGCTGGCGGGCTTTAGCGATGACGTTAACGTGACCATCCGCACGCCGCCGAATCTGTATCCGACCTGCGAGCAACCGTCATTCAGCGTGACGGGGACCACGAAGCTGTGGGGCAATGTGAACGTCCTGGCACGCTGCGCCAACGAAAAACGCTATTTACAGGTTGCAGTTCAGGCGACGGGCAATTATGTTGTCGCCGCCGTACCCATTGTGCGTGGCAGCGCGCTGCAGGCAAACAGCGTGACGTTAAAGCGCGGGCGTCTGGATCAGCTCCCGCCGCGGACAATGCTGGACATTAACCAGGCACAGAACGCCGTCAGCCTGCGCGATGTCGCGCCGGGCCAGCCGATTCAGCTCTCCATGCTGCGCCAGGCGTGGCGTGTCAAAGCGGGACAGCAGGTGATGGTCGTTGCCAACGGAGACGGCTTTAGCATCAACAGTGAAGGGAAAGCGTTGAACAATGCCGCGGTAGCGCAAAACGCCCGCGTCAGAATGTCCTCAGGCCAGGTGGTGAGCGGAACCGTCGATTCTGATGGGAATATTCTGATTAACCTATAATCTTTTTAAAGATTTCGCGGCGCGTGCCGATAAATATTCCACTAATGATGATGTCAGGCGCAAACGCCGCGAACCCTCGATGAGGACAACACTATGAGCATTGATCGTACATCAGCCCTGAAGCCGGTAAGCGCTGTACAGCCTCGCGAAACGAACGACGCTACCCCTCAGAAAACGCGTCTGGAAAAACCGTCAACGTCTAACAGCACCAGCGTGACCCTGAGCGATGCCCAGGCAAAACTGATGCAGCCAGGCAGCAACGATATCAATATGGAACGTGTTGAAGCGCTGAAAACGGCTATTCGCAACGGTGAGCTGAAAATGGACACCAGCAAAATCGCTGATGCCCTGATTCAGGAAGCACAGAGTTTCTTACAGAGTAACTAACCGTATGAGTCGACTGTCAGAAATACTGGATCAAATGACGGTTGTCCTGAACGACCTGAAAACGGTAATGGATGCTGAACAACAGCATCTCTCTTCCGGTCACATTAACGGCAGCGCGCTGCAGCGTATTACTGAAGATAAGAGTTCGCTGCTGGCCACGCTGGATTATCTGGAGCAGCAGCGCCGCGCCGAGCAGGACTCGAAGCGCAGCGCCAATGACGATATTGCTGAGCGCTGGCAGACCATTACCGAAAAAACCCAGCATCTGCGCGATCTCAACCAGCATAACGGCTGGCTGCTTGAAGGCCAGATAGAGCGTAATCAGCAGGCGCTTGAGGTGCTGAAGCCGCATAAAGAAACTGGACTGTACGGCGCGGATGGTCAGACGGCGACGGCACGTATTGCGGGTGTAAAAAAGATTTCGATTTGACGCGTAAGCGACAAATCTTGCAGTGGGGAGCACCCTGAGGTGAACTCCCCTTTTAGCGTTTATGCCGTCCGGCGGGTAAACTCTTTCACTTTGAAGCCCAGCACGGCGAGCGCGGCAAAATACGCTACCACCCCAACGCCCACCACGGCCATCAGCCGCATCAGACGATAAGGCATCGTGCCCAGAGACCATTCCGGCATGACGTACATCATCCCGATGAGTGCCGCAGACATCACCAGCACCGCCACGACCAAACGCACGAGGAAACTTGCCCACCCCGGCTGCGGCGTAAAGATATCCTGCTTGCGCAGCTGCCAGTAAAGCAGCCCGGCATTCAGACAGGCCGCCAGACCAATAGACAGCGACAGGCCGGCATGCTTCAGCGGGCCGATAAATGCCAGGTTCATCAGCTGCGTCATAATCAGCGTTACAATGGCAATTTTCACCGGCGTTTTGATGTCCTGACGCGAGTAAAAGCCCGGCGCCAGCACTTTCACCACGATCAGCCCCATCAGTCCCACCGAGTAAGCGACCAGCGCGCGCTGGGTCATCGCGGCGTCAAACGCGGTGAATTTCCCGTACTGGAACAGCGATACCGTCAGCGGCTTGGCGAGGATCCCCAGCGCTACCGCGCTTGGCAGGGCCAGCAGGAAGCAGAGACGCAGGCCCCAGTCCATCAGGCGGCAGTATTCGTCATGGTTGCCGCTGGCAAAGCTTTTCGACAGCGATGGCAGCAGGATGGTCCCCAGCGCCACGCCCAGCACGCCGGACGGGAACTCCATCAGGCGGTCAGCGTAGTACATCCACGAGACAGAACCCGACACCAGGAAAGAGGCAAAGATGGTGTTGATGATAAGCGAGATCTGGCTGACGGAGACGCCAAGAATGGCGGGCCCCATCTGCTTGATAACGCGCATCGCCCCGGCATCTTTCAGGTTGATACGCGGCAGCACCAGCATGCCGATTTTCTTCAGATGCGGCAGCTGATACGCCAGCTGCAGCACGCCGCCCACGGTGACCGCCCAGGCCAGGGCCAGCACCGGCGGGTTGAAGTGCGGCGCGGCGAACAGCGCAAAACCGATCATGCTGACGTTGAGAAACGTCGGCGCAAACGCCGGAACGGAGAAACGGTTCCAGGTATTCAGGATAGCCCCCACCAGCGAGGCCAGCGAGATCAGCAGAATATAGGGGAAGGTAATGCGCAGAAGCTGCGAGGTCAGGGCAAATTTATCCGCCGTGTCGGCAAAGCCGGGCGCGGTCACCATAATGACCCAGGGCGCGGCCAGCATACCGACTACCGTCACCACGGCCAGCGCCAGCGTCAGCAACCCGGAGACATAAGAGACAAACACGCGCGTCGCGTCTTCACCCTGCTTGCTTTTATATTCCGCCAGAATGGGTACAAACGCCTGGGAGAACGCCCCTTCAGCAAAAATGCGACGCAGCAGGTTCGGCAGTTTGAACGCCACGAAAAAGGCGTCCGTTGCCATCCCTGCACCAAAGACCCTTGCCACAATGGCATCGCGCGCAAAACCGAGAACGCGAGAGAACATGGTCATCGAGCTGACGGCCGCCAGCGATTTTAATAAGTTCATTAACGTGAATTTCCAGAACCATACGGATTTATAGACCGGGAAAGCACAAGCGCCACCCGGCAAAGCCAACAAGCGGCGCTTAGTCTAACCCGATTTCAACGAATTACTATCCGCAGATGTTACAGCGAGTTATTCACTCATGGCCTCGCGCCAGAGCCGTTCCACAATGCGCTGAGCCAGAATGGCCTGCTCGCCGGACGTTTCAGGAACCGTCTGATTTTGCACGCAGGTGATAAAGTGGCGGGCACATCCTGCGAAACCTCGTTGCTCCAGAGTGCTTTGCCAGCCGGGGACCGGCTGCATCACCACGCCGCTGCCCTTCTCTTCCCGCCATTCACGCATGTCGGTAACGTCGTACAGCGCGCCGTCGGTTACCGCCTGCACGGATTCCCGCTGGCTGCCCGCGCGGCGGTGCATGCTGGTGGTGACCTGAAGATGCTCAACGGCAAAATGGTGTTCCGCATAGACCATCTGCCCCTGTTCGTTGGTGACAAGAGTGCCGCTTTTCAGCAGCGCTTCGCCGTTAGTCAGCCACAGCGCGGTGTCCACCACGTGGAGGTAGTCATCGAGAAGGGTAAAGCGTAGATCGTTTGGACCCACGCTGTCGGTGCGGTGCTTATCCATGCGCAGCGAGGCGATATTGCCGGACTGCGCCTTCAGCTGCTGGTAAAGCGGCGCGAAGCGGCGGTTGAAACCGACCATCAGCGTCAGTTTTTTACGTGCCGCCAGCTCAATCAGCCGTTCGGCGTCCTGAACATTTTCCGCCAGCGGTTTATCCACGCAGACGTGAACACCCGCATTGAGCAACTCGCTCACCACCTGATAGTGGGTTGCCGTTGAGGTATGCACAAAGACCGCATCGCACTCGCGGGCCAGATCCTGGAGCGATGCCACATACGGGATACGCCAGGTTTCACAGATACGTTCTGCCTTTTCTCGGGTCGGTGACCATGCCCCTTGTAGCGTCCAGTCAGACGCAGCGCCCAATACGGGCAGCCAGGCTTTCTGCGCAATACCGCCCAGCCCCACCACGCCAATGCGTAATTTTTTCACCGTTAGTCTCCCAAATGTGCCAGCAGTGCATCCAGACGCTGTTTCAGCCCGGCCACCTCGTCTTCCAGCGCCTCTACCCGCGCGGCAAGGTCGTCACGGGTTGCAGGGCTCGATTCCGTCGCCACGCTTGCGAGGTCAACGTCGCCGCTGAAGAGATGCATGTAGCGGCTCTCACGTTTACCCGGCTCGCGCGCCAGGCGCACCACGAAAGGGCCATCCTCACGCGCGGCCAGCCCTTCCAGGGTCTGCTCGACTTCCTGCATGTCGCTGAACTCATGCATTCGGGAAGCGCGCGTTCGCAGTTCCCCCGGCGTTTGCGCCCCGCGCAGCAGCAGCGTGGTAATAACCGCCACTTCCGCGCTGCTCAGTTTCAGATCGCCAAATTCGGAGTTACAGAAGCGCTGCTCGTATTTGGTCACGCGGTTGCCGAAGCCGCTGACGGTGCGCAGATAGTGGCGCTTCACCAGCGCATCCAGCACGTCCTGAACCTCATGCTCGCTGAGATTCATCACCGGCTCGCGGTTGGTCTTCTGGTTGCAGGCCATGGTCACGGCGTTAACAGAGAGCGGATACTGCTCCGGCGTGGTGACCTGTTTTTCGAGTAAGCACCCAATCACGCGCGCTTCCGTACCGTTTAGCTGATACTTCATCTTTTCTCCTTAACGACCTGCGGTCCAGTCACGGGTGGTTAATGCCGTCAGAACGTGGTCGCGCCACTCTCCGTCTATCAGCAGATAGTCTTTGGCATAACCCTCTTTCTCAAACCCTAAACGCGCCAGCAAATTCCCGCTGCGCTGATTATGCGGCATGTAGTTCGCCATAATGCGATGGATATGCTGCGTGCGTTGCATATAGCGGATGGCTACCGTTAACGCCTCGTACATCAGTCCCTGCCCCTGCCATTTCTGGCCGATGGAATAGCCAAGGTAGCAGGCGTGAAACGATCCCCGCACCACGTTTGAAAAATTGGCGATCCCGATAATCTCTTTCTCTTCTGGATCCAGCAGCGCGAAATAAAACGCGCTGCCCTGCTTATGAAATTCAGCGATCATGCTGAGGCGTGCCTGCCAGCCGGAGGGGTAACAATGGCTCTCATCCCGAACGGGTTCCCAGGGTTTTAAAAACTGGCGATTCTCGGCGTAATAATCCGCCAGACGCCAGGCATCACGCTCATGCACAAGACGAACGACCAGCCTGTCCGTTGTCAGACGCACTTTTGGCACATTACTGCGATAGCCAAACATCAATACCACTCCTTCCCGTCACTTCAGCTTACCCATTAGCTTTACTATACCTGCGCCCGTGCCGTCTGTGAAAACAGTGACATACCATTTTGACCTCTTTTCACATTTTTCGATGAGAACTCTCTATCAAAGCACCGTTTTGATAAAAAAATATTGTCGCGCCCGGGGTGGGAAAAAACGCGGCGACACCGCAGAATGTTAGCGTGCTCACCTTCTTATTTTCCCTGGAGGGAAAATGTCCCGCGTATCACAGGCCAGGAGCCTGGGTAAATATTTCCTGCTCGTCGATAACATGCTGGTCGTGCTCGGCTTTTTTGTCGTGTTCCCGCTCATCTCGATCCGCTTTGTCGATCAAATGGGCTGGGCGGCATTAATGGTTGGGATTGCCCTGGGGTTACGCCAGTTTGTCCAGCAGGGGCTGGGCGTCTTTGGCGGGGCTATTGCCGACCGCTTTGGCGCTAAACCGATGATCGTGACCGGTATGCTGCTCCGCGCGGCAGGCTTTGCCACGATGGCGGTTGCCCACGAGCCGTGGCTGCTCTGGTTCTCCTGCTTTCTCTCCGGTATCGGTGGCACCCTGTTTGACCCGCCGCGCACCGCGCTGGTGGTCAAGCTGATTCGTCCTCAGCACCGCGGACGCTTCTTCTCCATTCTGATGATGCAGGACAGCGCCGGGGCGGTTGTTGGCGCCCTGCTGGGCAGTTGGCTGCTGCAGTACGATTTCCGTCTGGTTTGCGCGGCCGGGGCGGTGCTGTTTATTCTGTGCGCCCTGTTTAACGGCCTCTACCTTCCGGCCTGGAAGCTGTCGACGGTAAAAGCCCCGGTGCGCGAGGGGCTAGGACGCGTCCTGCGCGACAGGCGTTTTGTCACCTACGTGTTGACCCTGACCGGCTATTACATGCTCGCCGTACAGGTGATGCTGATGCTGCCAATCATGGTGAACGATATTGCGGGCACGCCTGCTGCCGTAAAATGGATGTACGCCATCGAAGCCTGCCTTTCATTAACGCTGCTTTATCCGATTGCCCGCTGGAGTGAACGGCGTTTTCGCCTGGAGCATCGTCTGATGGCAGGGCTGTTTCTGATGACGCTGAGCATGATGCCGATCGGTCTGGTAAACACGCTTCAGCAGCTTTTTACGCTGATCTGCACCTTCTATATCGGCTCCATCATCGCCGAGCCCGCCCGCGAAACGCTTAGCGCCTCGCTTGCGGATGCGCGTGCGCGCGGCAGCTATATGGGCTTCAGCCGCCTGGGTCTGGCCTTTGGCGGTGCGCTGGGTTACGCCGGCGGCGGCTGGCTGTTCGATGCCGGCAAAGCGCTGAACCAGCCGGAACTCCCCTGGATGATGCTCGGCGTGGTAGGCATCATGACGCTTCTCGCCCTGTGGTGGCAGTTCAGCCAGAAACGCAGCGCGAGCGGCATGCTCGAGCCTGGCGCGTAGCCTTTCCCTCGGGCGGGAGCCTCTCCCGCCCCACTTCTCAGTTTTTTCTGCTGGTTTCTGCCCATTCACGCTGACATACTGGCGTAACAGGACAGAAGCGCCGATTTTTCGTTGAGGAGCACTATGAAGAAAATTGTCTTAGCCGCGGCATTCGTTGTCAGCGGTCTGCTGGTCGGCTGTAACCAGCTTACGCAATATACCGTCAGTGAGCAGGAAATTAATCAGGCGCTGGAAAAACATAACAATTTCTCTAAAGACATTGGCGTGCCGGGGCTGGCCGATGCCCACATCGTGCTCACCAATCTCACCAGCCAGATTGGTCGCGAAGAGCCGAATAAAGTCACTCTCGCAGGCGATGCCGCGCTTGATATGACGTCCCTTTTTGGCAATCAGAAAGCCAACATCAAGCTCAAGCTGAAGGCGCTCCCCGTTTTCAACAAAGAGAAAGGGGCGATATTCCTGCAGGAGATGGAAGTGGTCGATGCGCAGGTTTCGCCGGACAAAATGGCGCCGGTACTGCAAACCCTGATGCCCTATCTGAACCAGTCGCTGCGAAACTACTTTAACCAGCAGCCGGCGTACGTCTTAAGCGAAGACAACAGCAAGGGTGAAGCCCTCGCGAAGAAATACGCAAAAGGGATAGAGGTGAAACCGGGAGAGATCGTTATTCCTTTCACCGATTAACCTGAAGGGCGCTGCTGCGCCCTTTTTTTTACGGAAAAGTGTGCAAACGAAAACGTTTCCGCTTATGATTTGTGTCCGGCAAAAACAGCCATCCTTATGACTGATTCCTGACAAGCCGGAGCTTCCATGACTGCACAACCCCAGGTTCTTAAAATCCGCCGCCCAGACGACTGGCATATCCATCTGCGCGATGGCGATATGCTGAAAACCGTCGTGCCCTATACCAGTGAAATTTATGGCCGCGCGATTGTCATGCCAAACCTGGTTCCGCCAGTCACCACCGTCGATGCCGCCATTGCCTACCGTCAGCGCATTCTGGATGCCGTTCCGGCGGGACATGATTTCACCCCGTTGATGACCTGCTACCTGACCGATTCACTGGATCCGAACGAAGTGGAACGCGGGTTTAACGAAGGCGTATTTACGGCGGCGAAACTCTACCCGGCGAACGCCACCACCAACTCCAGCCACGGCGTCACCAGTATTGATGCCATCATGCCGGTGCTGGAGCGCATGCAGAAACTGGGCATGCCGCTGCTGGTACACGGTGAAGTAACGCATGCGGAGATTGACATCTTCGACCGTGAAGCCCGTTTTATCGAAACCGTGATGGAGCCCCTGCGCCAGCGCCTGCCGGCGCTTAAGGTGGTCTTTGAGCATATCACCACCAAAGACGCGGCAGAGTATGTTCGCGACGGTAACGAACTGATCGCTGCGACCATCACCCCACAGCATCTGATGTTTAACCGTAACCATATGCTGGTGGGTGGAGTGCGCCCTCACCTGTACTGCCTGCCGATCCTCAAGCGCAACGTTCACCAGCAGGCGCTGCGCGAGCTGGTCGCCAGCGGATTCACGCGTGCGTTCCTGGGCACAGACTCCGCGCCTCACGCCCGCCATCGCAAAGAGGCAAGCTGCGGCTGCGCGGGCTGTTTCAACGCCCCAACGGCGCTTGCCAGCTACGCAACCGTATTTGAAGAGATGAACGCGCTGGAACATTTCGAAGCGTTCTGCTCCCTCAACGGCCCGCGCTTCTACGGCCTGCCGGTCAATGACACCTTCATTGAGCTGGAGCGCAAAGCGAGCCAGGTTGAGGAGTCTATCGCGCTGACGGATGACACGCTGATCCCCTTCCTGGCAGGTGAAACCGTAAGCTGGACGGTAAAACGCTAAAAAATCAACGCCCCTTGTTGTCAAACCGATAATATGCCTGTATAAATAAACAGTATATTACACAGGGGGCATTTATGCGTATTGAAGTCACCATAGCCAAAACTACCGTTCTGCCTGCTGGCGCGCTTGACGCTCTGGCAGGCGAATTATCCCGTCGTATTAACAACACCTTTCCCGACAACGCGGGCGCCGTAACGGTGCGTTACGCCGCAGCGAACAACCTCTCCGTCATGGGTGCCGCAAAAGAAGATAAAGATCGCATCAGCGAAATCCTGCAGGAAACGTGGGAAAGCGCAGACGACTGGTTCATTACCGATTAACACTGCTCCCTCATTGTGTTTTTTGCCGGGTCGCCCCGGCTTTTTTTTGCCTGTAATTTCGAAAGTTCAAATTAATTCAGCGTGTTCTTAAAAAATCGTGAACGAGATGGTGTTTTATTGTTCGAACAATCCTAAAAAGCAGAAAAATGTGTTGCTACCTGTTTATTTTTCCCGTTGGAACCCTTATTACTTGGTATACTGAAGAAGCTTTCAGAAAAACATGCATTGAACCTCAGAGCCGTTGTCTTCTAACACGCATTAAGGGGGTTATAATGGAAAAGAATAACGAAGTGATCCAGACCCATCCGCTTGTAGGCTGGGATATCAGTACCGTAGATAGCTACGATGCACTGATGCTGCGTTTGCACTACCAGACCCCAAATCAACTCAACCGTGACGAAGCGGAAGTTGGACAGACGCTGTGGCTAACAACAGACGTCGCCCGTCAGTTTATTTCTATTTTAGAGGCAGGCATTGCAAAAATAGAATCTGGCGACTATCAGGAAAATGAGTATAAACGGCACTAACCTTATGCCCACTTTTCACTCAACAGGCACCCTCGTGGTGCCTTATTTATTTCCCGCTTGTTTACGCCCGCGTTGTTAATTACTCTGCTAACAAACCGTACGTTTACGAGATGCATATGAGATACGACTTAATCATTATTGGTAGCGGCTCCGTTGGATCGGCCGCCGGTTATTACGCAACGCAGGCAGGGCTAAACGTCCTGATGATTGACGCGCACCTGCCGCCGCATAGCGAAGGTAGCCATCATGGCGACACCCGTCTCATTCGCCATGCCTATGGCGAGGGGGAGCGCTACGTTCCGCTGGTGCTTCGCGCCCAGACGCTGTGGGACGAGCTGGCGAAACAGACTGAAGAGCGCATTTTCGAACGCACGGGGATCATCAACCTCGGTCCGGCCCGTTCAGAATTTCTCGCCAACGTCGAACGCAGCGCGAAAGCCTTTAATCTTGACGTTGAGAAGCTGGACGCGGCGGCCATTACCTCGCGCTGGCCTGAAATTACCGTCCCGGAGGATTATATCGGTCTCTTTGAAGCCAACTCCGGTGTGCTGCACTGTGAAACGGCGATCAAAACCTGGGTCGATCTTGCCGCCAAAGCGGGCTGTGCGCAGCTGTTCAATTGCCCCGTAGAGGCCATCACGCATGATGCAAACGGCGTTACGGTGAAAACCGTAGACGGTGAATATTCGGCTTCCCGCCTGCTTATTAGCGCAGGAACCTGGGTTACCCGCCTGCTCCCGGACCTGCCGATCCAGCCGGTACGCAAGGTCTTCTCCTGGTTCCAGTCGGACGGGCGTTACAGCGCGCAAAATAAATTCCCGGCGTTTACCGGCGAGTTACCCAACGGCGATCAGTTCTACGGTTTCCCTTCCGAGAAGGACGCTCTCAAGATTGGAAAACACAACGGCGGGCAGGTCATCTCATCACCTGAGGAGCGCAAGCCGTTTGGCGCCTGCCCGCAGGACGGCTCAGAAGCCTTCTCGTTCCTGCGCAATATTCTCCCGGGCGTCGGTGGCCTGCTTTATGGCGCGGCCTGCACCTATGACAACACGCCGGATGAAGACTTTATCATTGATACGCTGCCGGGACATGACAACACCCTGCTGATTACCGGGCTGAGTGGCCACGGCTTTAAGTTCGCTTCGGTTTTGGGTGAAATCGCCGCGCAGTTTGCCCAGGGTATCACGCCGCAGTTTGATCTGACGCCGTTCTCACTCTCGCGTTTTAACGGATAATCGGCCACGGGCTCCGGCGGTATCGGGGCCCGTTTTCTTCGTACTCAATTGTAGGGCGTTATGCGCAGGATAGTGGATTTCCTCATCAATAACATTCGCGAACACTTTATGCTCTATATCTTATTGTGGGCGCTGCTCGCTATCGTTGATGTTATTTACATTGTGTTTTATTGAAAGTGACAATTGACGTTAACTGACGTTACTTTATGTTTATTTAAGGTTTTTTCTTCTGCTAAATACGTCTTGCACGAAGCCATTGAATTAACCTTGCCGTTTCTTTTCAAAATCGCTGAAATAAATAAAATAAAAATCAATAGGCAATTATTTCAGTTGCAATATCGCGTCTTCCCGTTCATTTTTACCTTTCGGTTAATTTGAAAATGGACATTCTGATGCAATTGCGTAACTCCTCCCGGCGCTACGGAATAATATCCATAAGTTTGCACTGGATATTTGCCATTGCCGTCTACGGTATGTTCGGACTTGGACTCTGGATGGTCACGCTCAGCTATTACGATGGCTGGTATCATCAGGCACCCGAGCTGCATAAAAGCATCGGGGTTCTGCTGATGCTGGGGCTGGTGTTTCGCGCCATCTGGCGACATATTTCCCCACCGCCCGCGCCACTAAAGACATACGGAAAAATAACCCGCGTCAGCGCCGTTGCCGCGCATATTGCGCTCTACGCGCTGCTCTTCGCCATTCTGATCAGCGGCTATCTCATTTCAACGGCAGACGGCAAACCGATTAGCGTTTTTGGCCTGTTCGAGGTTCCGGCAACGCTCAGCGATGCCGGGGCTCAGGCCGATACGGCAGGCGTCGTTCACCTCTGGCTTGCCTGGAGCGTGGTGATCCTGTCCGTACTGCACGGGCTCGCCGCCCTTAAACACCATTTTATTGATAAAGACGATACGCTTAAGCGCATGCTTGGCCGCTCGTCAGTTGACTCTGGAGCATAAAATGAAAAAACACCTGCTGGGTATTGCCCTCGGTTCTCTGTTATTCACCACCGGTTCTGCCGTAGCGGCTGACTATAAAATTGATAAAGAGGGCCAGCACGCTTTCGTCAATTTCCGCATTCAGCACCTGGGATACAGCTGGCTGTACGGCACCTTTAAAGATTTCGACGGCACATTTACTTTTGACGAGAAAAATCCTGCGGCAGATAAAGTCAATGTGACCATTAATACGAACAGCGTCGACACGAACCATGCTGAGCGCGATAAACACCTGCGCAGCGCAGAGTTCCTCAACGTCACAAAATTCCCACAGGCCACCTTCACCTCCACGGAAGTTAAGAAAGACGGTGATAAATTGGCTATTACCGGGAATCTGACGCTGAATGGCGTATCCAAACCCGTTACTCTGGATGCGAAGTTGATCGGTCAGGGCGACGATCCGTGGGGCGGAAAACGCGCAGGTTTTGAAGCGGCGGGTAAAATTCATCTGAAAGATTTTAATATCACAACGGATTTAGGCCCGGCGTCGCAGGACGTTGAGCTGGTTATTTCCGTTGAAGGTGTGCAGCAGAAGTCGTAATAGATTCGCCCGGCAGGCTTTCGCCGTGCCGGGCGTTATTATCATTCCGGGTCAGGAATACCCAGTTTGGTATTCAGACGGCCGCGTGATTTATTAAAAATCTTATTACCGTTTTCACGTCCCGCGCGACGACGACGCTGCTCTTCTTCCGGCAGGACGCTCTCTTCGCTGCACAGCTCGCTACAGCAGCCGTTAAACTTCTCGGCACAGGCCGGGCACTGAATAAACAGCAGATGACACCCGTCGTTTTTGCAGTTGGTGTGGGTATCGCACGGCGCGCCGCACTGGTGGCACTGGGCAATCACATCTTCTGAAATGCGCTCGCCCATGCGCTCGTCAAAGACGAAGTTTTTACCGATAAAGCGTACCGGTAAGCCCTGCTCACGGGCGCGGCGGGCGTACTCAATAATACCGCCTTCAATGTGCCAGACCTTGTTGAACCCATTGTGCTTCATCCACGCGCTGGCCTTCTCGCAGCGGATACCGCCGGTGCAGTACATAACGATTTTTTTATCCTTATGCTCCTGCATCATCTCCACCGCTTTAGGCAGTTGCTCGCGGAAGGTATCGGCCGGAATCTCCATCGCGTTTTCGAAATGCCCCACTTCGTACTCGTAGTGGTTACGCATATCAATGAACACGGCATCCGGATCGTCCAGCATCGCATTCACTTCCGCGGCCTTCAGATATTCGCCGACGTCCGCCGGGTTAAACTCAGGATCGTCAATACCGTCCGCCACGATGCGTTCACGCACCTTCATGCGCAGCACCCAGAACGATTTTCCATCGTCATCAAGGGCAATGTTCAGGCGTAAGCCGTTGAGGGCCGGATCGAAGCTATAAAGCGCGTCGCGGAACGCATCCACTTTGCTTTCCGGCACGCTAATCTGCGCGTTAATGCCTTCGCGGGCAAGGTAGACGCGGCCGAATACGTTCAGCGCCGTGAAGGCCTGATAAAGCGCATCGCGGGTCGCCTGCGGATCGTCGATAGTGAAGTATTTGTAGAAGGAGATGGTCGTGCGCGGTTCGGTTTCAGCCAACATGCGCGCCTTTAACATCTCATTCGAAACGCGGTTGTGTAACACTGGCATGGTGTACAAGTCCTGCAATCGTCAGAGAGAATGAAAAATCGGTCGGCATCATATAGCAAACAAAACCAATTTACATCCACACAATTTACGCTACATTTCACACACCCTGATGAATCAGGCTTAACAATCGCCGTCGTCGTGCAGGTTTCGACGGCAGATATTTTGGCTACGTCTCAAAAAATGCGACAATAGCGAAACAGGACGTTTGAACACAGGAAAGACATGACCCAGTTACCAAAATTTACCGTCGCCCTTTTGCATCCCCGCTATTGGATGACCTGGCTTGGCATTGGCTTTTTATGGCTACTGGTACAGCTTCCCTACCCTGTTATCTTCCGGTTAGGTACATCATTAGGCCGACTCGCGCAAACGCTTATGAAGCGCCGCGCCCGCATCGCGTATCGTAACCTTGAGCTGTGCTTTCCGCAGATGAGCGAGGCAGAGCGCCATGATATGGTCTCGAAGAATTTCGAATCCGTCGGCATGGGTCTCATGGAGACCGGCATGGCGTGGTTCTGGTCGGACAAACGTATGGCCCGCTGGAGCAAGGTTACAGGCACCGGCATGGAGCCGGTGCATACGCTTCAGGCCAATCAGACCGGCGTGTTGCTGATCGGCGTCCATTTCCTGACGCTCGAAATCGGGGCGCGTATGTTTGGCATGCAGGCGCCCGGCATCGGGGTTTACCGTCCTAACGACAACCCGGTTATCGATCTCATCCAGACCAACGGCCGCATGCGCTCCAACAAAAGCATGATCGACCGTAAGGATCTGAAGGGTATGATCCGCGCGCTGAAGTCCGGTGAAGTGGTCTGGTATGCCCCCGATCACGACTATGGCCCCCAGGCCAGCGTCTTTGTCCCCTTCTTCGCCGTTGATGAGGCCGCCACCACGACCGGCACCTGGATGCTGGCGCGGATGTCCAAAGCCGCCATCGTTCCCTTTGTTCCCCGCCGTATGCCGGATGGCTCAGGCTACGAGCTGATGATGCTTGAGCCGGAACTCGCGCCGCCGCTGGAAGATGCGGAAACCACCGCGCGCTGGATGAACGGCGTTGTGGAGAAGTGCATCATGCTGGCACCCGAGCAGTACATGTGGCTGCATCGACGCTTTAAAACGCGGCCAGAAGGCACGCCTTCCCGCTATTGATCCTCATGCGGCCCTCAGGGCCGCATGCTATTTTAGCTTTAAAAGCTCCCCCTCATTGCGGCAATCATAACCCAGGCGCATAATTAGCAGGCTTATTACTTCATGCCTCAGGTGCTCTGCACCTCACTATGCGGATTGTTATGACACCCTCAGATGCCCCCATAAACTGGAAGCGTAACCTCACGGTTGCGTGGCTTGGCTGTTTTCTTACCGGTGCGGCGTTTAGCCTGGTCATGCCTTTCCTGCCGCTCTACGTCGAACAGCTGGGCGTGACGGGCCATAGCGCACTCAACATGTGGTCTGGCCTGGTATTCAGCATCACGTTTCTCTTTTCCGCCATTGCCTCGCCCTTCTGGGGCGGCCTTGCCGACCGCAAGGGACGTAAAATCATGCTCCTGCGTTCAGCGCTGGGGATGGCGATTATCATGGCGCTGATGGGCGTGGCGCAGAACGTCTGGCAGTTCCTGATTTTGCGCGCATTGCTGGGCTTATTGGGCGGATTTATTCCCAACGCGAACGCCCTGATCGCCACGCAAATTCCTCGCCATAAGAGCGGCTGGGCGCTTGGCACGCTCTCAACCGGTGGCGTGAGCGGCGCCCTGCTTGGGCCGCTGGCGGGGGGATTACTGGCGGATAACTACGGCCTGCGCCCGGTCTTTTTCATCACCGCCAGCGTGTTGTTCCTGTGCTTCATCGTCACCCTGGTCTGCATCCGTGAAAAATTTACGCCCGTCGCCAAAAAAGAGATGCTTCACGCCAGAGACGTGCTGACCTCGCTTAAAAATCCCAGACTGGTGCTGAGCCTGTTCGTAACGACATTGATCATTCAGGTGGCAACCGGATCGATCGCTCCTATTCTCACCCTATACGTTCGCGACCTGGCGGGTAACGTCAGCAATATTGCGTTTATCAGCGGACTGATTGCCTCTGTGCCCGGCGTGGCGGCGCTGGTTAGCGCACCGAGACTGGGGAAATTGGGTGACCGGGTCGGCCCGGAAAAGATCCTGATCTGCGCACTGATCATTTCCGTCCTGCTGCTTATCCCCATGTCGATGGTGCACTCTCCATGGCAGCTGGGCGTGCTTCGCTTTTTGCTGGGCGCCGCCGACGGAGCGTTGCTGCCCGCCGTACAGACCCTGCTGGTCTACAACTCCACGAATCAGATTGCCGGGCGTATCTTTAGCTATAACCAGTCGTTTCGCGATATCGGTAACGTCACCGGGCCGCTTCTCGGGGCGGGTATTTCCGCCAGCTTCGGTTTTCGCACCGTCTTTATCGTGACGGCAGGCGTGGTGCTGTTCAACGCGATTTACTCGTGGTTCAGTTTATCCCGCGCGTTACGGCCAGTGACGGAATAAGAAGAACGCCTGACGGCTTATTTTCGCATTCATACTTGCAGAATCTGATATTCAGCTATTCTTTCCCTGAAACCTTCTGGAAAACAGGGAGACACCAATGACCATGTACGCCACGCTGGAAGAAGCTATTGATGCCGCTCGTGAAGAGTTCCTTGCCGATAATCCCGGCGTTGAGGAAGAAGATGCTGACGTGCAACAACTTAATATCCAAAAATATGTTCTGCAGGATGGGGATATTATGTGGCAGGCCGAATTCTTTGCCGACGAAGGTGAAGAAGGAGAATGTTTGCCGGTCCTGAGCGGTGCAGGTGCGCAGGCCGTGTTTGATGGCGACTATGACGAAATCGAGTTACGCCAGGAATGGCTGGAGGAGAATACGCTGCACGAGTGGGATGAGGGCGAATTTCAGCTCGAGCCACCGCTGGATACGGAAGAAGGTCAAACCGCAGCCGATGAATGGGACGAGCGTTAATTTACGCTACTCGTACGGGCCGTGGCTGGCATCGATGGGCAGCAACAGCGTGTCGAAAATCAGCGAGAACGGCAGATCGAGCACCGTCAGGTAGCGCCATGCGGAATCACGGACATCCCATTTTACGCCCGGGTAGTACTGGTTGCCATGGCCCTGACCTGGAATAGTGCGGCTGATGATGCTGCCGCAGCCGCTCAGCAGGCATGCCATCATGACGACGATGATTATTTTCATCAGTAACCTCTAAAAAAATACCGGCCTCACAGCCGGTATTTTATCTGGCGGGTGGCGCTTTGCTTACCCGCCTTGCTTAACCGCTTACTTCGCCTTCAGCGCCAGCGGGTTCAGCTTCAGCTCTTTGTAGTAGTTCACCCACGAAGAGTACTTCTCCGGAGCGGACCATACGCGATAGTGAAGCCTTGCCATCGTGACCGGATCGCTCAGCAGCACCAGACGACGGTCGCGATTGAGTTTTTCCGGGGTCTCGTTAAGCGCCTGCTCAACGTGACGATCGCGTGCAATCTCCAGAACCTGGCTTGCGCGGTGGCGCGCGGTGGCCATTGCCGTCGCCAGAGCGTTGAATGACGGATTAAACACGGCGTGCATAAAGCCATCGTCCAGCGTGCGGTTACGGTTCTGCTCCAGATAGGTATCGGTATCCACCAGCACCTGCGGCGGAGAATACTCTTCCGGGATCAGGAACAGTTTCCAGCGTTTGGTACGCAGCCCTACCGTTGAACGGCTGGAGATCACGGACACAAACGGCGACAGGATCAGCGAGAAGACAATCGGCGCCAGCCAGAACAGGAAGCGCAGATCCAGCCAGGCCATTCCGGCCGCCCACACCAGGCCCAGCAGCAGCTGAGACCCGTGACGCATGAAGGCTTCACTCCACGGCGTGGAGTCGTCATCACGCTGCGGTGAGTTCCAGACCACTTCCCAGCCCAGGAACGCGCTGACCACAAACACGGTGTGGAACAGCATACGCACCGGCGCCAGCAGCACGGAGAACAGCACTTCCAGCAGCAGCGAAAGGGTGACGCGGAAGAATCCGCCGTACTCTTTCGAGCCTTTGCACCAGATCAGGATGATACTGAGCAGCTTAGGCAGGAACAGCAGCACCATGGTGGAAGCAAACAGCGCAATCGCCAGCTCCGGACGCCACTGCGGCCACACCGGGAACAGCTGGCGCGGTTGCAGGAAGTATTGCGGCTCCGTCAGGGCATGGACGACCTGCAGCGCAGTGGAGAGCGCGAGGAACATAAACCACAGCGGTGCGGAGAGATAAGACATTACACCCGTCAGGAACACCGCACGGTGAACCGGGTGCATCCCTTTTACGAGGAACAGGCGGAAGTTCATCAGGTTACCGTGACACCAGCGGCGGTCGCGCTTGAGCTCGTCCAGCAGGTTCGGCGGCAGCTCTTCGTACGATCCCGGCAGGTCGTAGGCAATCCAGACGCCCCAGCCCGCACGACGCATCAGCGCCGCTTCCACGAAGTCATGCGACAGAATCGAACCGGCAAACGAACCCTCGCCCGGCAGCGGCGCCAGCGCACAGTGTTCGATGAACGGCTTCACGCGGATAATGGCGTTGTGGCCCCAGTAGTGCGACTCACCCAACTGCCAGAAGTGCAGACCGGCGGTAAACAGCGGGCCGTAAACACGGGTGGCGAACTGCTGGCAGCGCGCGTACAGGGTGTCCATGCCGGATGCTTTTGGCGAAGACTGAATGATCCCCGCGTTCGGGTTGGCTTCCATCAGACGCACCAGACCGCTCAGGCAGTCACCGCTCATGACGGAGTCAGCATCCAGCACGACCATGTAGCTGTACTGGTTACCCCAGCGGCGGCAGAAGTCATCGATGTTGCCGCTTTTACGCTTCACGCGACGGCGGCGGCGGCGGTAGAAGATCTGTCCTTCGCCCTGCACTTCTGCAATCAGCTCCATCCAGGCTTTTTGTTCTGCCACGCAGATATCCGGGTTGTAACTGTCGCTCAGGATGTAAACGTCGAAATGCGCCGCATTACCGGTTGCCTTTACGGACTCCCAGGTTGCACGCAGCCCCGCAAATACGCGGTCAACGTCTTCGTTACAGATAGGCATAATCAGTGCGGTACGGTGCTCGGGATTGAGGGGTTCATCCCCGACCGTTGACGCCGAAATGCTGTACTTGTCCCGTCCCATCAGCAGCTGCAGGAAGCCCATCAGCGCGGTCCAGAAACCGGCCGAGACCCAGCAGAAGAGGACCGCGAACAGCAGGAGAATGCCGCTCTGCAGGATATACGGCAGCAGCTGCATGAAGGAGACCCAGAGATCCTGGCCCATCATGTCTGTCGGGTTGATAAACGCCCAGCCCTGGTAAGGCAGAATGGTTTTCATATACCAGGTCGCGACAACCGTCTGCGCCAGCGTCAGAAGCAGCAGGATATAACGGCGAATTGTCCCCACGGTACGCCATTTCTGTTCGGAGGCCTGCTCTTCTTTCGTCAGGCGCGACAGATAGCGCGGCGTGACGTCACGCCCGCGCAGGCGATCCCAGAAGCGGCCAACCGGGTTGGTGCGCCATGGATCGGGGAACATTGAGGAACGCGTCGCTTTCGGCATCGCCTGAAGCTGATCGCGTCCTTCGTCGTCTTTAATCAACTGCCCTTCTGCCAGCGAGTCCGGCCAGGCCTGCTCCAGACGCGCCTTGACTGACCCCAGCGGCGTATCATCATCACGGGAAAACTGACGATGTTCGCCATCCAGCGCGGTATGAACCGCGCGGATGTCGCTCTTAGGCAGCGCCGCTTTTTCGATATCCGTCAGCGGCATGGCATCAATATATTCAGATGTATTATTCATTGGCAGGTAGCTGGTAGCTCCAGGTTTCACTCAGCGGCTGATCTTCACTGACCAGCGCAGCACGCATTTCAGTGGTCTGTTTCGGATCTTTCACTTTCACGCGCAGGGTCAGACGCCAGCCTTTGGTTACCGGGTTGTAACGCACGGTGTTCTCTACGATTTCACCGTTGTCACCGATGCTGGCCTGGGCCGACACCGCAGTATCAGGAGACAGTTTCTTCATATCCTGGCCGGTGAAGTCCACGACAAACGCTACCGTACCGTCAGGCTGACGGATCAGGTTAGACTGCTTCACGTCACCCGTAGAGCGGCGAGTCTGCGTCACATACGCGTTATCCGGCGCATGCAGCTTATCTTCGTCGCGGCTGAAGGTAATGGTGTACTTGAAGTTCATCTCTTTACCGGCTTCCGGCAGCTGATCCGGCGTCCAGTATGCGACAATGTTATCGTTGGTTTCGTCGTTGGTTGGAATTTCAACCAGCTCTACCTTGCCTTTACCCCAGTCGCCTTTCGGCGTAACCCAGGCGCTTGGACGCAGGTCATAGCGGTCGTCGAGATCTTCAAAGCGAGAGAACTGACGGCCACGTTGCAGCAGGCCAAAGCCCTGCGGGTTTTCCATCGCAAAGCTGCTGACTGCCAGATGTTTCGGGTTATTCAGCGGACGCCAGATCCACTCACCGTTACCGGCATGAATAGACAGACCGTTGGAGTCATGCAGTTCCGGGCGGAAGTTGGTTGCCGGTGACGGCTGGTTCGGCCCAAACAGGAACATACTGGTCAGCGGAGCGACGCCCAGTTTGCCCACTTTGTCACGCAGGTAAACCTTAGACTGCACGTCAACGACCGTGTCACGACCTGGCATAATCACAAAGCGATAGGCACCGGTTGCGCGTGGGGAATCCAGCAGCGCATAAATAGTCAGACGTTTGTCCGTTGGTTTTGGACGCTCAATCCAGAACTCGCGGAAACGCGGGAACTCTTCACCTGATGGCAGCGCGGTATCAATAGCCAGACCGCGCGCAGAAAGCCCGTACACCTGCCCCGCGCCAATCACGCGGAAGTAGCTGGCGCCAAGCATGCTAACGATTTCGTCGTTTTTATCTTTGCTGTTGATCGGGTAAAGCACCTTGAAGCCTGCGAAGCCCAGGTCTTTCACCGTATCTTTGTCGTGCTGCACATTGCCAAAATTGAAGTAATCCGGGCTGTACTTGATCTTACGTACCGCGGTCGCCGTCACTTCATTGATGGCAACAGGCGTGTCGAAGTACATACCCTGATGATAAAATTCAAGCTTGAACGGGGTTTTAACGTTGTTCCAGTACGCTTTATCGTGGTTGAACTGGATCTGCTGATAGTCCGCATACTTCATGTCGCGGAAAACGGAGGGCAGGTTACTTTTCGGCGCTTCGTAGCTCTTGCCTGCCATCGATTTTGCCTGTTTTGCGACATCGTCGATGTTAAAGGCCAGTGCCGATGAGGTATACAGTGATAACACCACCGCAACACCCAACCAACGCATTTTCATCATCTGTGGTTTATGTTTCATAATAAGTAAGCACTTCCCCCTTTGTGTGCTTATATCGATCCGATCCATTTTAATGGAAACTCAGGCAATCCGACAACATAATCACTGCTTTGTTCAGCTGCTGGCTCATGGATTAAGCAAATGAAAGAACCCGTTATTCACTTTGCGTGCTTATCCTGGAGACAGTGTGTCGGTCTTGGTGTAGGGTTGGCGTCGAATGTAACCATTATGAGCCTTAGGGATAAGGCGAAAAGTCTGAGAATGCGCAACGTTATATGAGCACAACACCGATACAACGGGAATATTTCCTCGACTCGATCCGGGCATGGCTGATGCTATTGGGGATCCCCTTTCATATTTCACTGATTTACTCCAGCCACACGTGGCATGTTAATAGCCAGATGCCCTCCTGGTGGCTGACGCTGTTTAATGACTTTATTCACGCCTTCCGCATGCAGGTGTTTTTTGTCATCTCCGGCTATTTCTCGTACATGCTTTTTTTACGCTATCCGCTTAAGCGCTGGTGGAAAGTGCGCGTAGAGCGCGTAGGTATTCCCATGTTAACCGCCATACCACTGCTGACGCTGCCGCAGTTCATTATGCTGCAATACGTTAAAGGCAAGGCGGAGAACTGGCCGAATCTCTCGCTGTATGAAAAGTACAACACGCTGGTCTGGGAGCTGGTGTCTCACCTCTGGTTCCTGCTGGTTCTGGTGGTGCTGACCACAGTCAGTCTGGTGATTTTCAGCCGCCTGCGCCGTCATCTCAGCACGACAGCAGACTCTTTCTTCGCTAACGTCACGCTGGGCAAACTGTCGGTGCTCTTTTTACTGCTGGGGATCGCCTATGCCGCGGTGCGACGCACGTTGTTTATCGTCTATCCACCAATACTGAGCGACGGCCTGTTCAATTTTGTGGTGATGCAGTCGCTGTTCTACATTCCGTTCTTTTTAATTGGCGCGCTGGCCTTTATTCATCCGAGGCTTAAAGCGCTGTTTACCACCCCGTCACCGTGGTGCGCGGTGGGTGCGGCCATCGCGTTTGCGGCCTACCTGCTGAACCAGCGCTACGGGAGTGGCGACGCCTGGATGTATGAAACGGAAAGCGTGATCACCATGCTGTTGGGCTTGTGGATGGTGAACGTAGTGTTCGCGCTCGGCCACCGTTTGCTGAACTTTAAGTCCAGCCGCGTGACCTACTTCGTCAATGCCTCACTGTTTATCTATCTGGTGCACCACCCGTTGACGCTGTTCTTCGGGGCATACATCACGCCACATATCGCATCCAACACGCTGGGCTTCTTTACCGGGCTGGTGTTTGTTGTGGGGATTGCCGTCGTACTCTACGAGATCCATCTGCGGATCCCTCTTCTGCGCTTCCTGTTTTCAGGAAAACCTCAGCCGAAAGCCGCCTGAGCAGCGCGGCGCACTCACGGTGCGCCGCCTTCGCTTCAGCTCTCCAGCTCTTGTCTGCGCTGAGTCAAAAGCCGCTGATAAAGATGCGTGGTGTCTTCATCGAAGCAGACAAAAATCACCTTCTCTGGCAGCGGTTTAAGCGACAAATAGCGGTAAACCGTTTCGACGGCGATGGTCGCCGCTGCCGCCTTAGGATATCCATACACGCCGGTGCTGATGGCCGGGAACGCCATCGTTTTATAGCCGTTGTCGGCGGCAAGCCGCAGACAGTTTCGGTATGCCTCCTCCAGAAGGCTCGCTTCATGCTGGTCTCCGCCGTGCCACACGGGCCCGACAGCATGAATCACCGCTTTGGCAGGAAGGTTGCCTGCCAGCGTAATCACCGCATGGCCCAGAGGGCATTCACCCTGTTGCTGACGCACGATTTTACAGGCTTCCAGTAACTGCGGTCCGGCAGCCCGGTGAATAGCGCCGTCTACGCCTCCTCCCCCCATCAGGGAAGGATTGGCCGCATTGACGATGACGTCGACATGAACTGTCGTAATATCGCCATGAATAACTTCAATTTGCGGTTTCATAAAGCCCCTCTGCTGCCCGCCTTTTTTATAAGTGTATCGCAGAGGGGTTATTGAGAAAAACGATAGGCATAAAACCGCGCCCGCCGACGGGCGCGCACGGGTATTAACGGTACTGGATCTGAACAACCGCGAGCGTTTTTTCAGGATTCAGGTACGTCATATTCACTGTCGCCAGGCCGGAAGCCGTCGCCTTGCCGTTCAGCGCGTCGCCGTAACTCACCATACGCGTTTGCATACGATTTTTTTCCGGACACGACACCGCCAGCTGCCGCTGCTGCTGGGTAACTTCGCAAGGGTCAGCAACGATTGCGCCGCGAAAGTGAATAACGCCGCCCTGCGCGAGCGTGGCCGAATAAGCTGGAGCGATAAATGCCGAAACAAGCAGGCCCAGACCTGAAATAAGATGTGCAAAAGAGTGGGTCACGATATGTACTCCTCAATGAAAATCGTCCATGAGGGGCAAACGCGCTTCATTATGCAAACGAAGGCTGACGTTACGGAACCTTACAACGCAGTTCCTGATAACAGCTTAGTTCAACGGCAAATATTCACAATGCATTGATTTCATGAATATTTACAGCGCACCCCCGGCTGGCGACCACTGCTGTGATAAATGAAGCGCTTTTCCATCCGTGACGGTGACAACGATGTTGATCGTGTCTTCCGCAGAAATAGTTAAACTCAACCGCGTTAAATCAATCGGCTGATTAGCGGGAATAAAAAGGGTATTTTGCTGTCGCGAAGCACTTTGCCCACTCTGCCCTTCCTTCAAAGAGAGGATCTGGACCTGACAATCACACGGTTCCGTCAAAATGACCTGCGGAATAATGGTCGTCATATTTCCCTGCTGTGACGTTTGAAAGGTTATCTGCCCGGAAAGCGCGGCAAGGAGAATGAAGGTATTCATGAGGAACTCCCGAAAAAAAACAGGGCATCGGCCCTGTTTTTTTGTAGTACAGATTTCAGTATCAGTACTGATGCGCTGTCGCGTGGTTACCAAAGCCGATCTGGGTAACGTTGACGGTGGAGTTAGACGCCGTCTGGTCTACGAGCGCACCGTTAAGGCCGCCGTACTGGCTAACATTCATAACGGATTTTTTGCTGTTCCACTGATCGAGTGTCGCACTGTTGCCAAAGCCGTTCTGGGTCAGGTTGATTTTGCTGTCGTCAGAACCCTGACCGACATCAGCCCCGTTACCGCCACCGGTCTGGCTAATATTAAGAACGGAATTTCTGGCATCTGTCTGCAACGCCAGCGCGGAGTTACCGCCACCGTTCTGATAAATATTCAGGGTTGAATTTGGACCACTGTTTCCGCCATGACCGTGTCCATGACCCCATCCGCCCTGATTAATGATACCAGCCATAGCACTACCAGAAACGACGATTGCTGCAAGTGCTGCCACTTTGATAAATTTCATGGTAAACCCCCATCGGATTGATTAACGTCGTCGCGAAATAGCTAGCGCTGAATAACGCGAATTGCCATCTGCGACTGTTTCTGCACTACAACTGCGGTTTTCTGCGTACCGTACTGCGTAATATTTGCTCTATTACCCGACCCTTTCTGGATAATTTTCGCACTATTACCATATCCATCCTGCGTAATACCTGCATCGTTCCCGTTACCGCTCTGATCGATCCAGGCAATATTGTAAGTCCCTGATTGATCAACTCTCGCTCTGTTGCCTGCCCCATCCTGAGAAATGACGGACAAGAGTTTCGCTCCTTCCTGGCGAAGCTGAGCGTCATTAAATACGCCCTGTTGACCAATAATGGCTGCCTGATTTAATGATGAATAACTTAATTCATTAACCGCAAAATTATATTCAGCGTTTGCTAAATCTGAATTCGCGGCGGTTACAAATCCAGGCGCACCCAGTAATGTAAACATCAAAAATAACGATGTGTTTTTCATGTTGTCACCCTGGACCCGGCTACCTGAAAACACCCTGATCGTATTTCGTATTAAACGACTCGTTTTTGTTAACGCGTCGTTACGGTGAAGAGTATGTCCGCTGAAACATTTTAAATATCTCACCCGCGCGGCTTATTTTTATTTTTCAGGTCACCACAAAGTTGTAATTTGCACCATAAAAGGCATGACACAGGCCGTTTTTATTTTTTATGAAATATTTATGCGCGACATGTTGTACAACGGCGCGAAAGCCGTCCATGCCCCTTCCCGCGTTGTTTAAGCGTAACGCCAGGATGAGATTTTCTTCAGGGCGTGACACAAGGCGAGTTTTCTTAAGCCAGAAAAACCAGAACGGCATGACTTAGAAAGTATCAGTTACTCATACCTGGGTACAAACTAAAGAAAATAATAAATACTTATAAATATTAACCAGTTAATTATATTTGTATGATTTTTAAAATCTATGCACAACTATTTCCATGTACAACTTTCATATCAAATAACAACATTAAAAATCTGCAATTTTCACAAATTAATATTGATTTTTACATCTTGTTACATGATTAACACTTGCTTTAAAATTCGTAAAAGCTAGATTGAAATTAGATGTACGAAATTGGTTTTATATTTACCTCCCTGTGGAGGTTATGTTCTGATTCTACACACAGCAGTGCAACATCTGTCAGTACTTCTGGTGCCCTCTTCTTTAGAGAGAGGGCGGCTGTCAGGTGCCAAAAATAAGTGGGGTTTCATCATGTATAATGAAGTCCATAGTTTACATGGTCATACATTACTGTTGATCACAAAACCTTCTCTGCAAGCGACAGCTTTATTACAACATTTAAAGCAATCTCTATCACTGAACGGGAAATTGCATAATATTCAACGTTCTTTTGATGATATTGTGCCTGGCAGCATCATTCTGTTTGATATGATGGAAGCCGATAAAAAGCTTATCCATTACTGGCAAGATAACTTAAGCAGGAAAAACAATAATATCCGCGTATTATTATTGAATACGCCTGATGAATATCCTTTCCGAGATATTGAAAGCTGGCCGCATATCAATGGCGTGTTCTACGTCACTGAAGAAGAGGTTCGGGTGGTAGATGGTCTGCAAGGCATATTGCGCGGCGAATGCTATTTCTCGCAAAAGCTGGCCAGCTACCTCATCACGCACTCCGGAAATTACCGCTATAACAGTTCGGAATCAGCGCTGCTCACCCACCGTGAGAAAGAGATCCTGAACAAATTACGCATTGGTGCTTCAAATATTGAAATCGCCCGTTCGTTATTTATCAGCGAAAATACGGTAAAGACGCACCTTTATAATCTTTTCAAGAAGATAGCTGTTAAAAACCGAACTCAGGCGGTTTCATGGGCAAACGATAACCTCAGGCGTTAATCACATGAAGCGCACGTTGAGTTGGATCGCCGCAGCGAGTCTCCTGCTCGCTGCAGGGAACCTGCAGGCCGTTGAGGTCGAAGTTCCCGGATTGTTAACTGACCACACTGTCTCATCGATCGGGCACAGTTTTTACCGGGCCTTCAGCGATAAATGGGACAGTCCCTACACGGGTAATTTAACAATCAACGAGCGGCCCAGTGCACGATGGGGAAGCTGGATAACCATAACGGCCAATCAGGACGTTATTTATCAAACGTTTTTATTCCCCTCGAAAACAGACTTCGAAAAAAACGTAGCCTTAGCACTGGCTCAAACTGAAGACGCTATTAATCGCCTGCAAATAGATAAAGCCCTATTAAGCACCAGCGATTTAGCAAAAGATGAGTTCTAGCGAACCGATATGCGGAGGCTGTCATGCGTATTGCATATGCAGTTGTTTCGATCATGCTTATTGCTCCCCTGAGCTGGGCCGGAAATATGACCTTCCAGTTCCGTAACCCTAACTTTGGCGGTAACCCCAACAACGGTGCCTTTCTGCTGAATCAAGCTCAGGCACAAAACTCCTATAAAGATCCGAGCTTTCAGGATTTTACCGTTGATACCCCTTCCGCACTGGATAACTTCACCCAGGCTATCCAGTCGCAGATTTTAGGGGGATTGCTGACCAACATTAATACCGGCAAACCCGGCCGAATGATGACCAACGACTTTATCGTCGACATCGCCAACAGGGATGGACAGCTCCAGTTGAATGTGACCGATCGTAAAACCGGAAAAACTTCCACCATAGAGGTTTCCGGCCTGCAAAATAATTCAACTGACTTTTAAACAATAGCTAAATAAGGACAACGACCATGCAGCGCTTCCTGATATTTGTTGCAGTGTGCTTATTGAGCGGTTGTTTAACTGCTCCGCCTAAAGAAGCTGCAAAACCCACATTAATGCCGCGGGCTCAAAGTTACCGTGATTTAACCCATTTGCCTTCACCTACGGGCAAGATATTTGTCTCGGTATACAACATTCAGGATGAAACCGGACAATTTAAACCTTATCCGGCAAGTAACTTCTCCACCGCGGTGCCGCAAAGCGCCACCGCCATGCTGGTGACTGCACTTAAAGATTCGCACTGGTTTATTCCGCTGGAACGCCAGGGGCTTCAGAACCTGTTAAATGAACGAAAAATCATTCGTGCCGCGCAGGAGAATGGCACCGTTGCGGACAATAACCGGATGCCTCTGCAGTCTCTGGCCGCCGCAAACGTGATGATTGAAGGGTCGATTATCGGTTACGAGAGCAACGTGAAATCGGGTGGCGTGGGCGCGCGCTACTTCGGTATCGGCGCAGATACCCAGTACCAGCTCGACCAAATTGCGGTTAACCTGCGCGTCGTGAACGTCAGTACCGGTGAAGTGCTCTCTTCGGTCAACACCAGCAAAACGATATTGTCTTATGAAGTTCAGGCTGGGGTATTCCGCTTTATTGATTACCAGCGCCTGCTGGAGGGAGAAATTGGCTACACCTCTAACGAACCGGTCATGATGTGTCTGATGTCAGCCATTGAAACCGGCGTGATCTTCTTAATCAACGATGGTATCGATCGCGGGCTGTGGGATCTGCAAAACAAAGCGGACGTGCAGAATCCGATCCTGGTGAAATACCGTGATATGTCGGTGCCTCCGGAATCCTGACGGGCAGCGCATAAAAAAAGGCGAGATGAGTATCTCGCCTTTTTTTTATTCACTCACCGCGGTGATGTTTTGCGTTTTTTCCCGTCGCGCCGCCAGCCAAAGACCGCTGTTCTTCATGGCGTAGCCAAACAGCAGCCCCAGCGCCAGGGAAGGAACCACCAGCTTCCACTCCCCCTGCCCGGCAAAGGTTGCGCAGGCCCCCATAAAGGTTCCCGGCACAAACGACAGCAGCAGATGCTTCGCCTGGATGCACATCAGGAAGGCGACGACACCCGTCATGACGTACCCCAGCATCTCCAGATGCGGCGCCAGCGCGCTGCCTTTCATGATGACCAGCGCCCAGATAACGCCGCTCATCAGCGTGCAGCCTGAGATAAAGAGCCCTTTCAGCCCGCCCTGAGGACAGGCGAAATAGGCCGTGCAGCCCAGGAAGCCAGCCCAGCTTAACAGACCGAGAGACACCGCTACCCATCCCCAAATACCGGAGAGGATGCCCGTCGTGATTGCAATACAAAGTAATATGTTCATGGCGCGCATCTTAGCAGAAGCGCGCCATAGAAATGAGATCAGAAGCACATTACGTGCAAGTTGAAATGTATCGTTGCAGGATTTTTGTGATTTACATCACTCCTCGTTCTCTTCTTCCAGTTCATCCCACATTGCTGCAATGGCGTCACGCGTCAGCGGGGCCAGCGTTCGCCAGAACGGAGAGGTGGCATGAGCTTCCACTTTACCCAGGAAGGTCCCCACCCACGGCAGCAGATAGGTTTCGAAGAGGATCCCGATGGCTTCATTTTCATCGTCGCCAGCGTTGTCTTCGATCCAGGACGCGGCCAGCAGCAGCGTACCGATATGATCGGCTGGGGTATCGCTCAGCGGCATCCCGCGTTCTGAAAGGAATGCCCGCACTTCCGCTTCGGTCGCTCCTTCCTGCCAGGCGGAGCGATACGGCGACACGCGGCACTCTTCGCCCACGAACAGAGCATTGTAGTCCGTTGAGATCTGCTGCATATCGCAGCTTTTCTGCAGGCGCTCCAGTAACTCATCCTGTTCCAGCGGCCAGTTCTGCGCCAGTTTACCTTCGCGAATCAGCGTAAACAGCGGCACCAGCAGCGGGTCCTGCGGCTGGCGGTAATACAGGGAGCCCAGCACGCGGCAAAGGATGGAAAATTCATTCATTGTTTTATTCCGTTATTCAATTAAAGATCGGCAAATTCATCAATCGGCGCCATGCCGCGCGACTCGAGGAAATCAAGCATACGACGCGGCGTGACGTTCAGGATGCGTTCTTCCGGGAAATCCACATCCTGCAATATTTTCAGGCACTCGCTAAAATCCCCCAGCGTGAAGGCCGTGTGCGAATCAGAGCCCAGCGCCACCATGCCACCCGCATCACGCACGGCGGCAGCCACTTCGCGACAGTTGGCTTCACTGCCTTTACGCGAGTGCACGAACGAGGAGTTATTAATCTCCAGCGCCACGCGGTGTTTCGCCGCGGCCTGCGCCACGGCCTGAATATCAATCGGGTATTTCGGATTGCCCGGATGGCTGATGATGTGCACATTGCCGCTGGCAATAGTGGCAATCATCGCCGCGGTATTGGTCTCTTTATCCTGCGGCGGGAAAACCGGCTCATGGAAACCGGCAAGGATCAGATCTAAGGAGGTCAGCATCGGGCCGGTACAGTCAATTTCACCGTCGGTGTTTTTGATGTTCGCCTCAATGCCGCGCAGTATCCCAATGCCGTCCACCAGACGTGGCCAGATACGCATATTCACAAAATGCCAGTAGTGCGGCGCATCCGCCATATCCGGGCCGTGATCGGTTATCGCGAACAGCTTGATGCCCTTAAGCTTCGCCTGGGCAATATAATCATGGAGGTTGCTATACGCGTGGGTGCTGGCGACGGTGTGCATATGCAGGTCAACGGGATACATCTTTCTCTCCTCTGCGTTTTTTCCAAAGGATAGCAGTTATCAGCGGCGAATATTAGCAAAAACCCGGCGAACGCCGGGTTTCTCTCAGTAGCCGCGCTGTCGGTCGACCTGTCCGGTGACCGGGTTACCCTTCTCTATTTCACCGATCGTGTGCGAGATATAGGCCACCGCCTCGGCAGGTCGCGTCACGGCGGCAACGTGCGGAGTCATTGCCACGCGCGGGTGTCGCCACAGCGGGCTTTCCTCCGGCAGCGGCTCACGGCTGTAGACATCCAGCATGGCGCCTTTAAGCTTCCCGCTATCCAGCGCCTTCAGCAGATCCGGCTCGACCAGATGCACGCCGCGCGCCAGGTTCATCAGGTAGCTCTGGTCGTCCAGCTGGTTGAGCAGGCCTTCATTGATAATCCCCACCGTTTCCGCCGTATTGGGCAGCAGGTTAATCAGCACACGCGTGCCGTTCAGGAAGGCCGGAAGCTCATCCGTTCCGGCAAAGCTCTCAACGCCCGGATAGTCTTTACGGCTGCGGCTCCAGCAGCGCAACGGGAAGCCCCACGGCGCGAGCGCTTCAGCCACTTTCGAACCCAGCACGCCCGCGCCGAGGATACCAACGGTAAACGCTTCGCGCGGATATTCAGGCAACGGCTCCCAGCGGGATTGCTGCTTAAGCGCCTGATAGTCATCAAAGCGGCGGAACCAGTGCAGCACCTGGCTGACGGCATATTCCTGCATTTGCTGGCCCATACCGGTATCTTCCAGGCGGAACAGAGGAATATCTTCCGGCAGCATTTCAGGGTGTGCTTTCAGCTTGCTCAGAATGGAATCCACGCCGGCTCCAAGCGCGAACACGGCCTTTAGCTTACGGCCCTGGAGCATTTCTACCGGCGGATGCCAGACCAGCGCGTAGTCAGCATGTTCGTTATCGCCCCGCTTCCACTCACGAACGCGAGCGCCCGGCAGTGCCGCAGAAAGTGCCTTAATCCAGTAAGCCGTATCAAAAGTGGGGTGATAGAAGAGTATATCCATAGTCAATCCTGCCTTTTATTGCGCTGATTTATTTTGCTTTTTAACTGGACGGTCAGCATAGCAAATTTCTTGCGCGACCGTGTTGTTGATAAAAAAGACGCTTTCAGCACATTTAAGAATCATGTTGCCTGAAGTTTGTCTAAACGCGCTAAATTACTGAAAAAGTGGGTTGACGGCAGTTCGGCTTTTCCTTACATTAGCGCCCGTCCCAGCAACAACGGGATGACAATATGGTGAGGTGTCCGAGTGGCTGAAGGAGCACGCCTGGAAAGTGTGTATACGGCAACGTATCGGGGGTTCGAATCCCCCCCTCACCGCCATATTTGAGATAAGAGCTCGTACGAAAGTACGGGCTTTTTTCTTTTATATTCTCGTAAGGGGGGGATGAGAACCCCCGACCGGGGTTCGACAACTGGCGCAGCCAGTTGGACAGATGACGAACCTGCGAGGAATCTGCCCGAAGGGCGAGGGGATCGTTACTCCTCCACCATCCGCGCATACTCTTCAGTAAGAAAATCCACCAGCGTTCTGACGGACGGCAGCAAACCTCGCCTGGAAGGATAAACAGCGTGAATCACTTCCCGTCGGGGTTCCCATGCGTCCAGCACCCTTACCAGTTCCCCGGATGCCAGCTGATCCTTGACCATCAAAATAGGCAGCTGCACCACGCCCACCCCCGCCATCGCCGCTTCACGCAGCGCCAGCATGTCGGTGGTAATAAAGCGCGGCGTGTAATGAATCGCGGCTTTCGCTCCCTCCGGCCCGCTCAGCTCCCATCTGTGCAGCTGCTTTCCCACCCCCATGCTCAAACCCGGCCACTCGCTCAGCTCAGAGGGCACGGCAGGGTGACCCATCCGCTCAATCAGCGCAGGGCTCGCCACCAGGCAGTGTCCCCTGTCTGCCAGCACTCTTAACACCAGGTCGCTGTCATCAAACGGACGTGGACGAACGCGGATCGCCACGTCAATACCCTCGCCCACCAGATCGACCCGTCGGTTGGTGGCCTCAAGCTGAAGATTGATCCCCGGATAGCGCGCCATGAACCGCGCCAGCATGGGCCCCACGTGCACGTGCAGCAAGGTGACCGGACAGGTGATCCTGACCACGCCGCGTGGCTCGGCCTGCAACGCCGCCACCGCCTCTTCCGCAGCTTCGGCCTCTACCAGCATGGCTTTACAGTGCTGATAGAACGTCAGCCCCACTTCCGTCACCGTAAACTGCCGGGTGGTGCGCTGGATCAACCGCACGCCAAGGCGCTCTTCCAGCTGGGCAATCCGGCGGCTCAGTTTTGACTTGGGCTGATCGAGCGCCCGACCCGCCGCCGCAAATCCACCATGGTCCACCACCTTCACAAACCACGCGAAATCATTGAGATCCTGCATACGCCCTCATCGTTCCATATTCAGAACAGTGAATGTCATTTTCACTATCTACCGGGATATTAACCCTGAATATAAGCTAATTACATCAACTGAACATCAGGAGTTCATCATGAAAAACGTAACAGGCGTTTATACCGCACCGCGTCCGCACTGGGTCGGTGACGGTTTCCCGGTTCGTTCAATGTTTTCTTACCAGACGCACGGCGAGCCGCTGAGCCCGTTTCTGCTGCTGGACTATGCCGGACCGTACACCTTCCCGGCGGACGGCGCGAAACGCGGCGTGGGCGAGCATCCTCATCGCGGCTTTGAAACGGTGACCATCGTTTACGCCGGCGAAGTGGAGCATCGCGACTCCACCGGCAGGGGCGGCGTTATTGGCCCCGGCGACGTGCAGTGGATGACGGCGGGCGCAGGCATCCTGCACGAGGAGTTCCACTCCAGCGCCTTCGCGCAGAAAGGCGGTGAACTAAAAATGATGCAGCTATGGGTCAACCTGCCCGCCAAAGACAAAATGGCGACGCCCGGCTACCAGAGCATCACCAAAGCGGATATCCCGGTGGTCACGCTGCCGGATAACAGCGGCACGCTGCGGGTCATCGCCGGTCGCCTTGAGGACGTGACGGGCCCGGCCCATACCTTCTCACCGCTGAACGTCTGGGACATCGCGCTTAACCAGGGCAGCCATCTGACGCTCAACCAGCCCGAAGGCTGGAGCACGGCGCTGGTGGTACTTGAGGGCAGCGTAACGGTGAACGGCACCACGCCAGCGGGTGAAGCGCAGCTGGTTGTGCTAAGTCAGAGCGGTGAAAAGCTGCATCTGGAAGCGAACAGCGACGCGAAATTGCTGCTGATGGCCGGTGAGCCGCTGAATGAACCGATTGTGGGCTACGGCCCGTTTGTGATGAACAGTAAAACCGAGATCGCGGAAGCCATTCGTGATTTCAACTCCGGCCGCTTTGGCCAGATCTGAACGTAATTAAGGAGCGCAATATGTCTACCCCTGCAAACTTCAACGGTGCACGTCCCGTCATTGACGTAAATGATGCCGTCATGCTGCTTATCGACCACCAGAGCGGGCTGTTCCAGACCGTCGGCGACATGCCCATGCCGGAGCTGCGCGCCCGTGCCGCGGCGCTGGCAAAGATCGCCACGCTGGCGAAGATCCCGGTGATCACCACCGCCTCCGTTCCACAGGGACCGAACGGCCCGCTTATCCCGGAGATCCACGCCAACGCGCCGCATGCGCAGTATGTGGCCCGCAAAGGTGAGATCAACGCCTGGGATAACCCGGAATTCGTGGCGGCGGTAAAAGCTACCGGTCGCAAGACGTTAATTATTGCAGGCACGATCACCAGCGTCTGCATGGCCTTCCCGTCCATCAGTGCGGTGGCGGACGGATATAAAGTGTTTGCGGTGATTGATGCCTCCGGCACCTACAGCAAAATGGCGCAGGAGATCACCCTGGCCCGCGTGGTCCAGGCAGGCGTGGTGCCGATGGATACCGCCGCTGTGGCCTCTGAGATCCAGCGAACCTGGAACCGTGAAGATGCGGCTGAATGGGCTGAGGTATACACCCACATCTTCCCGGCCTACCAGCTGCTGATCGAAAGCTACGGCAAAGCGCAGGAGGTGGTGAAAAACAGCGAAGTGCTCGATTCGCAGCGTTAATCCTGCGCTGTGCGTCATAAGCTGATTAAGGCTTAACCGAACAAGCACGAATGCAGAAAATCTGCTTGACCGCTTTCGCGCAACTCCCTATAGTAGCGCCCCGTTGCCCCCCAAGCGGTCAGGCAGCAAAACAATATGGTGAGGTGTCCGAGTGGCTGAAGGAGCACGCCTGGAAAGTGTGTATACGGCAACGTATCGGGGGTTCGAATCCCCCCCTCACCGCCATATTTGAGATAAGAGCTCGTACGAAAGTACGGGCTTTTTTCTTTTATATTCTCCGTAAGGGGGGGGGGGATGAGAACCCCCGACCGGGGTTCGACAACTGGCGAAAGCCAGTTGGACAGACTGAGAGCGCAGCGAACAGGCTGCCCGCAGGGCGAGCGAAGCGAGTCAATCCCCCCCGTAGCCATATGCAACTCGGTGCGGCCTGAGACCCTAACCTTCTCCCCAGGAGCTGAGGGTTCCCCACAAATTAATGCTAGCACTGAACAATCCCCTCGCCCCTTTGGGGTGTACAGTCCGGGGACATGGTAGACAGGTGTTCGGGGACATGGTGAACACTTTTTAACATCCTTTACCCATGGTG